>CAXIAS010000139.1:0-2466 GCA_964022195.1 uncultured Roseobacteraceae bacterium | reverse complement strand
ATGGCCTTTAGGATGTCGAAACCGCTTTGGCCGGGCAACATAACATCCAGAATGATCATATCGGGTGGTGTTGTCTTGATCTTGGTCATCGCTGTCGCGCCATCTTCGTGGGTATGCACAGTGAACCCGTCGCGCGACAGTATGAAGCTGATCGCTTCGATGATGTTCGGCTCGTCTTCGATTAGCAGAATGCGTTTTGCCATCCGGTTACCCCCATTTTCCCAAGGGCCCCACCCCTGCCGTATCCGTTCCTCCAACTATGAAGCGTCAATTGCCCGCCTGTCAAAGCCCTTGCGCACCCACGATGATCGACGCCTCCCGCCGCGACGCGCATTTCTGCCGCGGACAGATAGAACAACTGATCCCTGCGAGCAGCGGATCGCCACCGCCAAGGGGCGGGTCTGAGATTGCGATCATCGTCGATCGCATCACCGGCGGCGCGTCAAAATGCGCCACTCCCGACCCTGTCGCAAAGGCATAGCACAAAAACTGTTCATGATCGCGTCCGGGGATTTCCACAACAGACCGAACCGGTTGATCGGGTCGCGAGAACGCTGAAAACAAGGGCCAAATCGGGCAAGCTGCACCAGATCGCGGCATTGAAAAGCCCGAAATCGCCTTGCGCTGCACGATAGTACCCGAGGCGTCGCACTCGACCAGACCTATTTCGGGGTGGCGCTGGCCCGCCCGCAGGGTTGCAAGTCGTCGCATCACCAACGGAACACCAACGGCAAAATGCTGGGACAATCGCAGCGGGTCATATTTCAATGCAATAGCACGGTCTTCGAACGCGGCATATGGCAGCGCCTTGGCTTGTGCGACATAGTCGCGCAGATGATTGGACAAGATATTTCTGGCCAGTTCCGACGACAGGTTTGCCGATCCAACAATCTGCGACACTGTGGCCTCTCCGCTTTCCAGTTTGGCCACGTGATACCCAGTCTCTTGGAGCCATGCTTCTACGTCTTGCTCTGGCGGCAAATGGTCAGAGGTTTGTGTGGTGGGGGCTTCTAGGTAGCGGATCAACGCTTCGCTGGATTGGGTCAAACGGATCGCATCATCATAGACATTGCGGTGAAACCGTGCTTGCCAGTCGGCATCCAGTTTCTCTCCGTTCACCAAAATTGAAGCCGAGGACCGGATCGATGTCACAGCCGAGATCACATCATGCAAGGAATGGGCCAGCGACGGGTCATAGGTTAATCTGTCGTTCAACACACTAACCTGTGACTGAAACGCGCGCAGCTGGTCGGATTGGCGCACAACCAGCTCGGCCCAACCAGCATAGCGGCCCGCAAATTCAGATACTTTTTCTATTTCAACCTGCAGGCCCTGATCATCCGCAGCATTGCGCAACTGCCCCAACAATGCGGCGTCAACGCCCTGCGCCAAGGCGTCTGGCGTGGTATTCAAATGCTGGGCAATTTCACCCAGCAGCTTGCCAGCGATTCTACGGCGGTTGTGTTCGATCAAATTCAAATAGGACGCGGAAATGCCCGCCAGTTTGGCTAGGTCACCTTGCTTGAGACCCTGCTCGATGCGTCGATCCCGAATTCTACTGCCTGCGTGTCCAAATCCCGACATCTTGAAATCCATTAATAGTTCCATAACGTTATGCGTGAACCCGCTAGATAGTTTACAGAAATCACACAACTTTAGTGAATTACTTTACAAAATATCTATCCCCCTGCAAACCCCTGTTGCCCGAAAAGGCCGAAACCCAACATGCTGGACAGGCACTGCAGTGTGCAGGTCGGGCGTGCGAGGAGGCACGCAAGGCACTAACCCTAGGGAGGATAATTATGTCCAAATCAAACTTCTCACGTCGTGGCGTGCTTAAAACCGGCGCTATCGCTGGTGCGGGCCTCGCTGTTCCGACGTATCTACGTGCCGATGGGCACGCCGGTTATACAAACGCGCCTACAGGCTCGACGGTCAAAATCGGTTTCAACGTTCCACAGACCGGTCCTTATGCGGAAGAAGGCCTCGACGAGCTGCGCGCGCAGGAACTCGCTATCGAGCACCTGAACGGCATGGGTGACGGCGGCATGATGAACACGTTTTCGTCCAAGGCGCTGAAAGGTAACGGCATCCTTGGCAAAAAGGTCGAGTTCGTCACAGGCGATACACAGACCAAATCTGACGTGGCACGTGCATCCGCACAATCCATGATCCAGAAAGACGGCGTTATCATGGTTAACGGTGGCTCGTCCTCCGGTGTGGCCATCGCTGTTCAGGGCCTGTGCCAAGAAGCTGGCATCATCTTTATGGCTGGCCTTACGCACTCCAACGACACAACCGGTAAAGACAAGAAAGCCAACGGCTTCCGTCACTTCTTTAACGGTTACATGTCTGGTGCGGCGCTGGGTCCGGTTCTGGAAGCAGAATACGGTTCCGACCGTAACGCCTATCACCTGACTGCTGACTACACATGGGGCTGGACACAGCAAGAATCCATGCAGGCGT
>CAXIAS010000138.1:0-2499 GCA_964022195.1 uncultured Roseobacteraceae bacterium | reverse complement strand
CGATCAAGAACACCCTGGCCACTAGTAGGTCGTTCCACGTCCACAGGAATTGAAAAATCGCAAATGATGCAAGCGCGGGGAATGACAGGGGCAGGATGATCTTGGTGAAAATCTGGAAATCGGTGGCCCCGTCGACCTTGGCGTTCTCAATAATGTCGCGTGGCAGACCAACCATGTAATTGCGCAAAAGGTAAATCGCGAGCGGCAGGCCAAAGCCGGTATGGGCGAGCCACACCCCCAAATAGCCTTTGCCGATGCCGATCCCCAGATGTAGTCGCAACAGCGGGATCAGGGCCAGTTGCAACGGCACCACCAGCAACCCGACAATGATCGCAATCAGGATCGCCCGTCCGGCAAAATCCATCCACGCCAGCGCATAGGCCGCAAAGGCTGCGACAACGATGGGGATGATCGTGGCAGGGATGGTCACGGTCAGCGTGTTCAGAAACGCCTTGGCCATGCCGTCCGATCCGGTCAGGACCGTGGTGTAATTTTCCGTCGTAAATTCGGGCGGGGATTTTGCGGTTACAAACACCCGTTGTCCGCGCCCAGACATCAATTCGGGGCTGGTGTGGACATAGTCGCCATTGGCCTGAACGGTCATGGTCTCGCCGCCCTTTAGCTGGGCCGTGTCCCCTGCGGCATAGTCGTCAATCGCACGGCTAGAGGTGCCCCAGACCGAAATCTCGGATGCCCCCGCACCACCGGCGAACAGGTTGCCCTGGATCACGTAAACACCGTCGACCAAGATCTGCACCCCGTCATCATCGGGATCGCCCGCGCGCAAGGTTAGGTTTTGCTCGGACGCGAACATCGACTGCCACCAGCCGTTGCCGGTGATCTGATCGGTCGTCCGGAACGACGATACAAACAACCCAAGCGTCGGAAACAGCCACAGGGCCACCAACAACGCGACACAGATATGCACGATCCACGTCAGGCTGGATTTGGAACCGGCTATGTTATCCATGGAATGCTCCGATACTGTCGCGAGTCATTGGCGCATCTCCTTGCGGGCGTTGTGGACGTTCCAGACAAGGATCGGGCTGACCAGCAGCATGATCATCATCGCTGCCGCCGACCCCACGCCCCAATCGTTGGCGCGGAACAATTTGTCGAACATGTAGTTGGCCAGAACTTGGGTTTCCCACTGCCCGTTGGTCATCGCGAAAACGATGTCGAATACTTTTAGAACCGTCAGCGTGATTGTGGTCCAGACCACAACGATGGTGCCGGAAATCTGCGGTAGCTTGATCTTGAAAAACACTTGGAACGGGTTGGCCCCGTCGACGATTGCCGCTTCAATGGTTTCTTCGGGGATGCCGCGCAAGGCCCCCGACAGGATCACCATGGCAAAGCCTGTCTGGATCCAGATCAGCACGATCATCAGCAGAAAACTGTTCCACGCCGGTATGGTCAGCCATGTCTGCGGTTGGCCATAGGGATGTTCGACCGTCACCGCACCGATCGCCAACATAGCAAAGGAATAGACCAGATATACCATCAACGTGATGCCAAACCCGCGCAACACGACGCCGCCTTTTTCTTGGATCGTGCGAAACAGCGTGTAGCCTGCGTATCCCGCGATTGCCGCCCCGAATAACATCAGCACTGCAGGTACCCCACGCAGGAACAACATCGACCCGATCCCGCCGTCAAATTGCAACCACACGGCATTCATCACGCCGATCTGTGCCTGATCGACGGGTCGGGTGTCATAGACCAGTTTGAAAATCACAGCCGCGCCAACAAACGAGATCGCCATCGGCATAAAGATCAAGGATTTGGCAATCGATCCCCATGCAATCCGGTCAGTCAGTTGGGCCGCAAGCAGGCCAAAAGCGGTGGACGCTGCAGGGACAATGATCAGCCACAGCATATTGTTGCGCAAGGCTTCCCAGAACTTGGGCTCGTCCATCATCTGTTGGTAATTGGCCAGCCCGACAAAGGCGCCACCTTGGTCGCGGTCGGTCACCGAATACCACATCGTCGCGAAAACAGGATAGGCAAGGTATAGCCCCAGCGCGATCACGGCAGGGGCCACGAACAACCAAGGCCGGATCAGGTTTGCGCGGTTGATATTGCGACCTGCATTCGGGCCGGACGCTGGGAACAGGATTTTGTCGAGGACCTGATTGGACAGGTAAAAATACGCAAGGCATCCGCCGACGCCCAACACAATTGTCATTAGACCCAATAGTGCGGCTTCCATTGTGGCCCCTTCCCTGTCGGTCCAACACTCAGCGAAATTCGGAACGCTACGCCTTCACGCTTGCATGGATCAGACAGCCCGCCAAGGGGCTGCCTAAGGTTTCTTGGGGACGCTTACTTTAACGCGTCCCAGCTGTCTTGGATGCCGGCTGCTACCTCGGCTGCGTCCTTGCCGACCGTGGAGATCGCGCGGGCCAGCCGCCTGACGAGGTTCAGCGAGCCGCCGTCATCGCGACGGCCGGGCTCCTCGCGCGACGTATCGGGAAGAGAAGCTCCTGACTTGGGCCA
>CAXIAS010000137.1:0-2945 GCA_964022195.1 uncultured Roseobacteraceae bacterium | reverse complement strand
CCTCGAACTGTTTGGCAAGGTCGACAACTTGGATGTCGGTTTCTTCGGCCCAGCCGCGTGTGGCGACGAAACCGTTGCGGGCGTCGAGGCCAACGGCGACTTTGCCCGGAAATTCGCGGGCGGCTTCGCGCACCAGATCGGGGTTTTCCACCGCCACGGTGCCCAGGATCACACGGGCAAGGCCACGGTCGATCCAGCGTTCAATGGTTTTCATGTCGCGGATGCCGCCACCCAGCTGTGCAGGGACGGGGCAGGCGGCAAGGATCGCCTCGACAGGGGCTGCATTCACAGGCTCGCCCGCAAATGCGCCGTTGAGATCAACAAGGTGCAACCATTCGCAGCCCGCATCGACAAATTCGCGCGCTTGGGCGGCGGGGTCGTCGTTGAACACAGTTGTCTGATCCATGTCCCCATGCACCAGCCGCACTGCGTTGCCGTCTTTTAGGTCGATTGCGGGGTATAGGATCATCGCGCTGCCCTTGTGTGATTTGCGTTCACAGGCGGTTTAGGCAGATAGGCTGGAATTTGCAACGGACCCAACGTCAGACTTGATTTGCAAACCGGCGTTCCGTCAGGGTGCTGGCATCACTCACGGGAGGTTTGAGATGAAAAAGATTATGACAACAGTTGCGGCGATGGTCGCATTGGCGACGCCCGCAGTATCGGATGCGGCCTTGGGCGTATGGCAGACCGAAGTCGATGATGGCGCATTTGCGCACGTCACAATTTCCAGCTGTGGCAATGCGGTGTGTGGTGTGATCTCACGCACCTTTGAAAACGGCGGCACGGAATATAATTCCCCCAACAAGGGTCGCCAGATCGTGATCGACATGGTGCCACAAGGCGGCGGCAAATACACCGGACAGGTATGGCGTCCGTCCAACGACAAAATCTACATCGGCAAGATGGAAGTGAACGGCAATGTGTTGATCCTAAAAGGCTGCGTTGCTGGCGGGCTTTTTTGTGCATCCCAAGGTTGGGCCCGCGTACGCTAGGCGCTATCAATCAAAACGAAAGGCCCTCGCAATTGCGGGGGCCTTTTGCGTTTTAGGGGCGCCAGCGCAAGAAGTTGGCGATCATACGCAGGCCGGTGTCTTGGCTTTTCTCAGGGTGGAACTGCATGCCGATGATGTTGTCGCGCCCGATTACAGCAGTAACATCGCCGCCGTAATCCACATGGGCCAGTCTGTGGGCGGGATCACTGACTTGCATCGCGTAGGAATGCACAAAATAGGCATGGTCGCCTGATGTAATCCCGTCCAGCACAGGGTGGGGCGTGTCGATCACCAGATCGTTCCAACCCATATGCGGGATTTTCATCGCCCGATCAGATGGTGTGATTTTGCGAATGTTCCCGCCGATCCAGCCAAAGCCGGATGTGGCCTCGTATTCATGCCCGGTCGTGGCCAGCATTTGCATGCCGACACAAATCCCCAAGAACGGCACGGCGCGAATGGTCACGGCCTCGGTGATTGCATCCGCCAGATCGGACCGCCCGAACAGTTCGGCACGGCAATGGGGGAATGCCCCGTCACCGGGCAGCACGATCCTGTCGGCTCGGGCCACGACGTCCGCATCGCCTGTGACGATGACTTCGCCCGCGCCGACCTCAACCGCCATACGTTCAAACGCCTTTTGCGCCGAATGCAGATTGCCGCTGTCGTAATCGACCAGAACCGTTGTCATAGGCTGCCCTTGGTCGACGGGATGGCGTCGGCCTTTCGCGGGTCGGTTTCAAGGGCTGTCCGCAGCGCACGGGCCACGGATTTGAACGCGGCCTCGGCGATGTGGTGGGCGTTGAACCCGTGCAATCGGTCAATGTGCAGCGTGATGCCGCCATGGGTCGACAGGGCTTGGAAAAACTCGCGTACCAATTCGGTGTCAAACGTGCCGATTTTGCCAAACGGCAGATCAAGGTTGCAGATCAGATAGGGGCGCGCCGACAGGTCCAGCGCACAGCGCACCTGTGCGTCATCCATCGCAAGATGGCAATCGCCGTAGCGCACCAGTCCCTTTTTGTCGCCCATCGCTTGGGTCAAGGCCTGGCCCAGTGCGATGCCCACGTCTTCGACGGTGTGGTGATCGTCGATGTGCAGGTCGCCACTGGCGCGGATCGTCATGTCAATCAACGCGTGGCGCGACAGCTGGTCCAGCATATGATCAAAAAAACCAACGCCAGTCTGGTTGTCATAAACGCCTGAGCCATCAAGGTTGATGGTGACAGAGATATCCGTCTCGGCAGTTTTGCGGGTGATCGTGGCAATGCGCATGTGGCAGGCTCCGGCTGTGAATTGACTGCCTTATAGGCAAGCCGTGTCAAACAGCCAAGCCCGCCGCAGCTAGCTGTTGCGGCTTGGGTCGTCAGGGTTGCACGAAAACAATGCGATCTTGTTGCCCTGCGGGTCGCGCAGGTAGCTGACATAGAAATTCGGTCCATATGACGCGCGAAATCCGGGCTGTCCTTCGTCGTGGCCACCAGCGGCGAGCGAAGCGGCGTGCAGGTCGCGCACCTGCGCCTGATTGGCGGCCTCGAACGCGACCATTGATCCGTTTCCGGCAGAAGCGGGCCGCCCGTCAAAAGTCGGTTTGACATAAAAATCGGGCAATGTGGGCCGCAGGCCGTCTGCGACAGGTAGCGCATAGCTAAGGCCCTCGGGGCCTTGGTCCAACTGATACCCAAGTGCGGGCAGGAATGCGGAATAGAACCGTTTGGCCTGGTCGATATCATCGGCGCCGACGGTGACATAGGCAATCATTTGGGTCGTCCTTTGGCAAGCGATCAAAGGCAGGATCATAAAAGCGGGACCGGTTTTGAACAAGCCAACCCCCAAAAACACAAAAGGCCGCCCGAAGGCGACCTATTTGTTTTCCACTGTGGGTAAAGTGGACCAATTGGAGCGGGCGATGAGATTCGAACTCACGACCTAAACCTTGGCAAGGTTTCG
>CAXIAS010000136.1:0-3010 GCA_964022195.1 uncultured Roseobacteraceae bacterium | reverse complement strand
GGGTGACGGCGAAGAAGGCCAAAACGAAGTCGCCGAACTGGAAGCGAAGATCGCGGAAACCAAGCTAAGCGCCGAGGCGCTTGAGAAAGTCGAAGCAGAGCTGAAAAAGCTCAAGTCGATGTCTCCAATGTCGGCCGAGGCCACTGTTGTACGCAACTATATGGATTGGGTTCTCGGGTTGCCATGGGGCATCAAATCACGCACCAAAAAGGATCTAGGTCGCGCCCAAAAGGTTCTGGACGACGACCACTATGGACTGGAAAAAGTCAAAGAGCGGATCGTGGAATACCTCGCTGTGCAGCAGCGCAGCAAAAAGCTTAAGGGCCCGATTATGTGCCTTGTTGGCCCTCCGGGTGTGGGTAAAACCAGCCTTGGTAAATCCGTGGCCAAAGCGACGGGACGTGAATTCATCCGCATCAGCCTAGGTGGTGTTCGTGACGAATCCGAAATCCGTGGCCATCGCCGGACTTATATCGGATCGATGCCCGGTAAGATCATTCAGGCGTTGAAAAAGGCAAAAACAACAAACCCGTTGATTTTGCTGGATGAAATCGACAAAATGGGTCAAGATTTCCGTGGGGATCCCGCGTCCGCGATGCTGGAGGTTCTGGATCCGGAACAAAACTCGACCTTTGTGGATCACTATCTTGAGGTCGAATATGACCTGTCAGACGTTATGTTCCTGACCACTTCTAACAGTTACAACATGCCCGGACCGCTCTTGGACCGGATGGAAATTATTTCCCTGTCCGGCTACACCGAGGACGAGAAATGCGAGATAGCGAAACAGCATCTGCTGCCTAAAGTCATGAAAAACCATGGCCTTAAGGACAAAGAGTTTGACATCTCAGACGATGCATTGCTGTCGATGGTTCGGGTATACACCCGCGAGGCGGGCGTGCGGAACCTAGAGCGTGAACTCGCGAAAGTCGCTCGCAAGGCCGTGACCAAGATCGTGAAGAAAGAGGCAAGTGTGATCAACGTTACCGCCGATAACCTTGACGACTACCTTGGGGTGAAAAAACACAAATTCGGTCTGGCTGAGGAAACCGATCAGGTCGGCGTTGTGACCGGTTTGGCTTGGACCTCGGTTGGAGGCGAATTGCTGAATATCGAGGCGTTGCGCCTACCGGGCAAGGGCCGGATGAAGACCACCGGTAAATTGGGCGATGTGATGAAGGAATCTATTGATGCCGCCTCATCCTACGTTCGTTCGATCGCGCCTGAAATCGGGATCAAGCCACCGAAATTCGACACAATCGACATCCACGTCCACGTGCCCGACGGTGCCACCCCCAAGGACGGCCCAAGCGCGGGTTTGGCCATGGTGACCTCGATTGTATCGGTGCTGACAAAAATTCCTGTACGCAAGGATATCGCGATGACGGGTGAGGTGTCATTGCGCGGCAACGCGATGCCGATCGGAGGCCTAAAAGAGAAGCTGTTGGCGGCTCTGCGTGGCGGGATCAAGACGGTTCTGATCCCTGTCGACAATGAAAAGGATCTGCCGGAAATCCCCGACAATGTAAAAGCGGGTCTGACGATCATTCCTGTGAAACACGTATCCGAAGTGTTGGAACACGCTCTGGTGTCCAAACCTGACCCAATTGAGTGGGACGAGGCCGCCGAGGAAGCCGCCGCCGCAGCTGCACTGGGCGCGAAAAAAGACAGCGGTCAGGCGTTAAAGCATTAGCGTCCAGATTATGGCCAAATAGTTGGGCGGTGCGCATTGGCGTGCCGCCCTTTTTCATTCGATTGTCGCGAATTGGGCAACAATCGGTGGCATTGTGCGTCTTTGTTGTAGGCAATCACTGGAACAGGGCCTATCTTTAATCAAAATCAAAAAGGGGCAAAGCTCATGGCGCGCAAAAAGAAAACTCCGGCAAAACCGGCTCCAAAGACAGTGAAACTGGACGCGGTGGTGCCTCCTCCTGTTGTGACACCATTGGCCGCGCCGACCAAGACAGCGACCATATCGACCCCTGCCGATAAAGTCCCAGCAGGCGAGGTTGTCAAAAAGGCCGAGCTGATCGATCGCGCGGTTGAGATGAGCGGACTAAAGAAACGCGACGTCAAACCTTCGGTTGAGGCGGCGATGGCGGTTCTGTCCGAGGCGTTGATCAAAGGAGAAGAGCTGAATTTGCCGCCGCTGGGTAAATTACGCGTCGTCAAGTCCAAGGATGTGAACGACGGCGCCAAGGTTTTAACGCTGAAACTGCGAACAATGAAGGATAGCGCCGGTAAAGGCGGCAAAGCCGACATGGACCCACCCAAGACCGCCCCTACGAAAACGGCACCGACAATCAAACTGGAAGCGACCAAGCCCGCCCCAGTCAAAAAGCCAGTGTAAGCGTCGCGTGGATTGTCCCGAACTATTCATACTACGTCACGGTCAAACTGTTTGGAACGCCGAAGGCCGGATGCAGGGCATTCTGAATTCCCCGTTAACCGCCAAAGGCGAGGTGCAAGCGCGCCGACAGAGGGGCATCTTGGAAAATTGCCCGCTAGAGGGATTCGATTTCTTCTCTAGCCCGCAGGGGCGCGCAATCCAAACAGCGGCGATTGCGTTGTCCGGAGTGGCCGAAATGATCCGCACAGATGACCGGTTGCGCGAAATATCGGTCGGGCAATGGGCCGGACTGTTACGCGATGACTTGCCGATGGAAGACGTCGAAGACCCGTTCATGGCACAATATGAATCCGCACCGGGTGGTGAGGGTATCGCTGGCGTCGAGGTCCGCGTTCGGTCATTTTTGGCGGATTTAAAGGGGCCTGCGGTATTGGTCACCCACGGCATAACCAGTCGCGTTTTGCGGTCAATTGTGGTCGGCGGCGATGCTTTGGGCGCGTCAACGATCCACGGCGGGCAAGGCTGTGTTTATCATTTGAAAGACGGCGTGCAAAAATTGCTGGAATGAGGCTTGCACATCTAATTGCACTGGTCTAAATCACCGCTATCGGGTGATTAGCTCAGTTGGTAGAGCGCTTCCTTTACACGGAAGATGTCGGG
>CAXIAS010000135.1:0-3288 GCA_964022195.1 uncultured Roseobacteraceae bacterium | reverse complement strand
GGCAAATGTATGTGTCTCGATCGGTTCGATCGCAAAGCCGTTCATGGCGATCCAATACGTCCCTAGCCAGCCTGAAACGATGGCGATGCCGACAATGGCGCCCCATATGATTTTGGATGGCGATTGGCGCATACGGGCATTGGACATCGCCAAGACGAGCAGGGACCCGCCAACAACTATTCCGGTCGCGAGCGGCGAAATGCCGTAAGCGCCCAGAAACTGCGTCAGCCCCTGAGCAGACGAAGCATCCGTTTCAACTGGAAACAGCCAGACGCGCGTCGCGGCCAGCGGGCCCGACATAACAAAATAGGCGGACAAGCCCATGACCAGCACGATAACGAACGACCGCAGGTCCCCACCGCCCAATCGAGCCAGCGCGCCGTATCCGCAATTGCCGCTTAGCGCCATGCCATAGCCGAACATCAGGCCACCGATGATCGTTGCCAAGGGATTCCAAACACGGTCAAGATAGGTGGATTGCGCAATGTCGAAATGACCGGTCGATTGCGCAATATGCACCCCTATCACTGCGACGCCAATTGCGATGGCCCACATTCGCATACGACGATCATCTGCACCGTATAAGGCGTCTTCGATGGCACCCAAGGTGCAAAACCGCCCGATCCGCGCCGCAAGCCCAAGAGCAATGCCGCCAATCAATCCGAAAAGAGCCGAGGTGTTTGCCTCGCCGATGATTTCAAACATGCGTTGGTCTCCCCCCCATCACATCTGCTATTGGCGCGCTCTTGCTCAGTCCTCGCGACAGAATAGATCGTAGACAACTTCCATGATTTGCTTGGGTCGATCATCGGCCAGACTGTAATAGATCGCCTTGCCTTCGCGCCGTGGAACGACCAGACCTTCCAGTCGCAGACGTGACAACTGCTGAGACACTGCGGCTTGGCGGGCGGACAACAACTCTTCCAGCTCGGTTACCGATTTCTCACCCGAGGCAAGATGGCACAAGATCATCAACCGACCTTCGTGGCTGATCGCCTTTAGGAAATTTGAAGCCTGCAAGGCGTTTTCCATCATGCGTTCCAAGTCTTCGGCGCACATGTTGGCATCGAACACAGGGAGCCGCGAGGCATTCGGGGGCATTGAAGCAGTATCAGGTGTCATGTTTTGTCTCATAGTTGACTAGTTCTGTTGATCCAAGGGAATTTCAGCCTTGGACAACATCATACCCAGAAGGCCCCAGAAGAAATCCTCGCCGGGGTACCCCTCGATGCGGCCAAGTTCTGTTCCGTTTTGAACCAAAATGAAGGTCGGGGTATAATGAACCGTGCGTGCAAAGATCACATCCGGCGTTTCATGATGAAGATCATATCGCTCAAGCGGTGCGGCGCGGCCCTCGGCGGTCTTGGGGTAGATAGGTGCAATTTCTTCGTTCCATTTGGCGCACCAGAAGCAGCCGTCTTCTTCTGCCATTAGCAACATAGTGTCCGCGGTCGCGCCGAGCGGCATCAGCCCGAGGGTGGCGATAACTAGCGTTCTTATCATCGGACTGCACCTCTTGTTGACGAACGGCTTTATAGGATCATAATCTGATTTGTGAATATTTAAAATCAAAAGTTGGATGCAGATGTTTGATGTTACCCTTTTTGGCGCGCTCGTGGCGGGGCTTTTGTCGTTCTTGTCGCCCTGTATCCTGCCAATTGTGCCGTTTTACCTAAGCTATCTGGCAGGCGTCAGTATGAACCAGATTTCTGCGACTGCCGAGGTATCGCGCGCGGTGCGCGTTCGGGCCTTTCTGGCGGCGTGCTGTTTCGCGCTTGGGGTTATTACTGTTTTTGTGGGCTTGGGCGCGTCGGCGTCAGTCTTTGGCGGGCTGGTCAGGGAATATTTTTCTATCCTGCGGTGGATTGCCGCTGCCATCATCATCGCGATGGGGCTGCATTTTCTGGGGGTTCTACAGATTGGGATTTTGTATCGTCAATTCCGTGCCGACGCAGGCAACACAACGAATGCCGGTTTCATCGGAGCATATGTGATCGGGCTGGCGTTTGCGTTTGGTTGGACGCCGTGCGTGGGGCCTGTGCTGGCTGCAATCCTGTTCACTGCGGCCGGTCAGGATACCGCGCAACAAGGCGCGCTGCTGTTGTTTTCATACGGGCTGGGTATGACGCTGCCGTTTGTCGCGGCCGCTCTGTTTATCGGGCCATTTATGGCGTGGATGTCGAAATTCCGTCGGCACCTTGGCCTGATGGAAAAGATCATGGGCGCATTTCTGGTTCTGTTTGGCGTCCTGATCGCCACCAACTCGATCAACATCATCGCGCAATGGATGTTAGAAAATGTCCCTTGGTTCAGCGCGATCGGCTAACCCAACAAGAGGAGCTTACCATGAAAAAACTATTCATATTGTTCTGCGCTGCGCTGATGACCGCGACCTTTGCGTCAGCCGAAGTCGGTGACGACGGACTGCACAAGGCGGCGTGGATGCGAGAGACGTTCAAAGACCTGAACGAAGACCTCGAGGAGGCCACCGCCGAGGGTAAACGCCTTATGGTGATCATCGAACAACGTGGCTGCATCTATTGCACAAAAATGCATGAAGAGGTTTTTGTCGTTCCGGAAATCGACCAGTTCATCCACGACAATTTCTTTGTGGTGCAGATCAACATGTTTGGGGATCTTGAGGTAACAGACTTTGACGGGACGACCTTGCCGGAAAAGGAAATGGTCCAACGCTGGGGTGCGTTATTCACCCCCAGTATCTACTTTTTCCCGTCACAAATTGATAATGCCTCGATGGCGCCGCAAGCGGCTGTTGCTCGGATGCCGGGGGCGTTTGGGCGATGGACGACGTTCAATATGCTGAATTGGGTTGTGGAAAAGGGGTACGATAGCGACGAGCCATTCCAAAAATATCACGCCCGAAAGTTCGCCGAACAATCATAGCAAGAGCGGGCCAGATTGCTGCAGCTGCGAACAAATCATAAAATTCACTTAGTTGAATTTGTTGTTGCGTTGGCGGGATTAAGTCCCTTAGGGTGGTCGGAACGGGCGGTGAAAGACTCGCTCAAGGGAGGAACAATGAAGCGTATTCTACTTGTTGCGGCAATGGCCGCATTTGGTGTTTCGACGGCATCAGCCGAAACGATAGACCCTGCTGCGGTTGCTTTTAGTGATGGCGCTGTCGAACAATCATTGACCGGAGTTGCGGGTGACGCGGCCGCCGGGCGTGGTCTGTTCGCAAATCGCAAGCTGGGAAACTGTTTGGCTTGCCACATGAACGAAGATTGGTCCGAGCAGAGCTTTCACGGTGAAGTGGGCCCGCCCCTT
>CAXIAS010000134.1:0-3885 GCA_964022195.1 uncultured Roseobacteraceae bacterium | reverse complement strand
CGCAATGTCGCGCTACGACGGCTGCCCCGCGCTGCATGTCCGCGCCCAGTGTCCAATCGCCTAGGTCCTCACTGTCGGGCCATATGTGCGGCGCGATGATCGTGTCCGGCCTTGGCAAGGGCGCGCGCAAGTCACGCCCTCGCACGGCCTTCCAGAACGGGGAATAGACCTTGTAAAAACCACCGGTCTTGGTCTCGACTGTCCACGGCTCGAACAGGATATGGCCCGCGAAGGATCGCGCATCAATGCCGTCGGACTTTAGCCCCGCTTTGACGCGGGTATCGCGTGCCTTGGCGTCGGGATCATAGAGCCGCGACCAATAGACCGCCCCTGCCCCTGTTTGCCCGATCAGATCGCGCAAGACGTCCAATGGATCACCAGACCGCAGGACCAGCCGTTGTCCCTGTGCGTTCAACTGATCCGCAAGCGCCGCGACGGACAGCCCCAGCCGGAACCGTGGGGCGGCCCCCTCGGAGCGCACAACATCATCAAGGATAAACACCGGAATGACGGGTCTGCCACTAGCGGCAGCTTGCGTCAGGGCGGCATGATCGGACAGGCGCAAATCGCGCCGGAACCACATCAGGATCGGGGTTGTATCAGTCATACCCCTAACTTAGCGCGTGGTTTTGGAAATCAAGCGCCTTGGGCTTCGGCAAAGGCCTTGAAATCGGCCATCATCTTGTTTGTTTGCTTTTTGAACATGCCGGGCATCAAAAACGCCATAATTTTCAAGAACCCGTCACAGCGAAATTCGCAGTCCATCACCCATTCGGTGCTGTCGCCCAGATCGATGAACCGGTTTTGATTGCGGTTCCAAACGCCTTTGGTTTCATACAGGGCGGTGAATTCCTCGGGCAGATTGTAGACTTCGAGGGTTTCAATCATTTCCAGCTCGCGTTTGCCCATTTGATAGACGATTTTGGATTTCGACCCTTCGGTCGCATATTCGCCGCTGATCAGGTCAAAGCTGCGCAATCCGGGTTGCCATTTTGGCAGGTTGTCGGGATCGTTATACAGCTCTGCCACACGGTTGCGCGGCAGGTTGATGGTTGTCTCGCATGTGTATTTCATGTTGGCCCCGCTAAAGCACCTGATCAAGCGCGGATATCAGCGCGTCGACCTCGGCGGTCTGTGTGTAATGCACAAAGCTAACACGCAAAACGCCTTTGGCCAAATCCACCCCCATTGCCGACAGCGGACGCACGGCATAAAAATCGCCACCGCCAGCCATAATTCCCATAGGTGCCAATGTTTCAGCGGCTTCTTCGGCAGATCCGTTCAGGGCCATGGCCACAGTGGGCGCACGTGTTTGGGCCTGCGCAGGGCCGATCAAGCGGACCGAGTTCTTGGCGCTGACATAGTCGAGCAACGGCTGTAGCAAGTCGACCTCATGTGCGCGCATCACATCGTGGGCCGTACGGGCGGCATCCGCGCCCATCCCGCCCCCGTGATGGGTCGAGAACGCTTCCATATAGTCGGCCATGCCTGCGCTGGCGGCCACTTGTGCGTGGTCAGGCCCTGCGGGTGTAAACCGGTAATACAAAGTCTCGCCATTGAACGAATGCCCTTGGTTTGGCAATTCTCGGCCAAAGTCCTCTCGTATGACCATGATGCCTTGGTGGGGACCGTAGGTTTTATAGGCACTGAACAGATAGACATCGCAGCCCATGGCGCCCACATCCGCAAACCCGTGCGGGGCGTAGGACACGCCATCAACACAGACCTTGGCCCCTGCCTGATGCGCGATCCGGGTAATCGCGGCCACATCGTTGATCGCACCGATCACATTGGAACAATGCGGAAAGACCACCAGTTTGGTGTTGTCGTCCAACATATTTTCCAGATCGGCCGGATCCAACAGGCCTGTTTCAGGATCAATCTGCCATTCGCGCACCGTGATGCCCTCTTCGGCCAGACGGCGCCACGGGCCGGAATTCGCTTCGTGGTCCTGATTGGTTACAATGATCGACTGTCCCGGTTTCAGCCAGCGGCGCACCGCATTTGCAAGCACATAGGTGTTTTGGGTGGTGGATGGTCCAAAGGACACCTCTTGGGTGGCGACGCCCAGCATTTCGGCCAAACGCCTGCGGGCTTCATCCATTTCATCGCCGCCTTTGCGCGAGGCGTCATAGGGCGCATAGGGCTGAACCTTGCGTTCGGTGTAGAACCTGTGCAGCCGGTCCACAACCTGCCGGCAGGCATATGATCCGCCAGCATTTTCAAAGAACGCCTGCCCTTGCAAGGATGGCACATCAAACGCGGGGAATTGGGACCGCACCCATTTGGTATCTATTTTCATACGGATACATGATCGAAAAATCAGACCGGTTTCAAGCGGCAAGATGCGCATTCCGGTGCGTCCCACCCCGCCAAGCGAGATAGCGTGAACATCCCGCATCAAAGCCTCAAATGACACAAAACATGTCGCACTGACAGATTTCGCTGTCGGATTTCGCGCTCATTTGTCGCACAAATAGTTTATTATTATCGTGAGGGCCCAAATGGGAGGGGCAAACCAGCCCGCTGGCGCTTTTGAAAAAAATAAACAAGGGGACACCAATACAATGTCAATTCAACCTCCATTTACGGATTTGGAGATCAAGAAGCAGGAGTCCGGTTTTTACAAGGACAACAGCCTGCCGATTGCTCTGATTTCCAAGGGGATCATGGTCGCGCTCGTTCTTTGGGCGCTTCTGTTTCCTGCCAATGCCAACTCTACTCTGGGAAGCTGGAACTGGAACATTCTCGAAAAATTCAACGGTTTCTACATCTACATCGTAGGCTTTTTCGCGTTTTTCCTACTCGTCATCGCTGTTTTGCCTAAAACGGGCGGACGTGTGATGGGCAAACCCGGCGTAAAGCCTGAATTCTCCAACTTCTCTTGGTTCTCGATGATGTTCGGTGCCGGTCTGGGTGTTGGTTTGATGGTATTCGCGACGGCGGAACCGCTCAGCTTGTGGGGATCCAACCCTGTTGTTGTGGCCGGTGAGGTTGCGGGCAACACGCAAGAGTCTGTTCAATCTGCCTACCGCTACACATTTGCGCACTACGGCTTTCACGCTTGGGCCATCTATGTGGTGACAGGTCTTAGCCTCGCATATTACGCCTATACACGCGACATGCCATTGACCATCCGGTCCGCGCTGACCCCGTTGTTCGGCAAAGCCATGAACGGCGCGTTGGGTCACGTCGTGGACGTAATCGGCGTTGTTGCGACAATCCTTGGTGTTTCGGTTACGATCGGGTTTGGTGTGTCACAGTTCATCGAAGGCGTATACAACATCACGTCGATGGGTTGGTTGATGACTATCTCCGAAGACGGTCCACCTGCCCCAAGCAAAGTCGGGCTGATCGCCGGTCTGCTGGTCATCATGGGTCTGTCGATCCTCTCGGCTGTGTCGGGTGTCGGACGGGGTGTTAAATACCTGTCCAACCTCAACCTCGTGCTGTCGCTGATCTTGTTGCTCACATTTGTCATCTTTGGTTCTTTTGCCTTCGCAATGAGCACATACGGCTCGGCATTTGTTGACTACATCATGCACTTTGTTCAGATCAGCTTTGGCGCCTATGGCCCGCAATCTGCTGCTGACTTTGCTGCGGCATTGCCAGACGCGGCCAAGCCGCTCGCGGATGACCTGTTTGCCGGTGCAACCAGCGCCTATAGCGCATGGGGTGGATCAGACGGGTATACCGTGTTTAAATCCGGCCTCGAAGGCGCAGCAGCAGCACTTGATGAAGAAACCTTGCAAGCAGTGTACGCTGTGGGCAATGAGGGTCGTCAGTTCGGCTGGCAGGCAACGTGGACCACGTTCTACTGGGCTTGGTGGATTGCGTTCTCGCCATTCGTTGGTCTGTTCCTTGCGCGTATCTCTAAGGGGCGCA
>CAXIAS010000133.1:0-4036 GCA_964022195.1 uncultured Roseobacteraceae bacterium | reverse complement strand
CCTTGGGCAACCGCGGCGCGGACTTCGGCGTCACTGACTGTAACCGAATTACCAAAGCGGCTGCGGATGAAATCGCGCCAGCTGACACCGGTGCGGACAAAGTCGCGCAAGGTTTCTTGGGCGACCCCGTTTTGGGCCAAAACCTGCGAAAACTGATCCAACGACATATTGGCGCGACCGGCAAAGTCTTCCATGGCGCGACGTAGGCTTGCATCATCTAGGCGCAAGCCGGCCCGCTGCATTGCTTGGTTCTTCAGGCGGTCTTCGATTAGGGCGTCGAGAGCCAGTTTGTCCAGATCGCCGGGCGTGCGAAACACCTCTAGCATCTTTTTGCGTTGATCCAGTTCAAACGAGGTGACGACCATGTTATCGATTGTCACAACCGGTTGAAACGCGCCTTGGGCAAATGTCGCCCTGGCCAGACATAAGGCCGAAACCAGCATGCCGACCCGCTTGATACCATTCATCGCTTTACCCATTTGTCCGTCCTGTCCTTGCTTCAGGGACCGCAACTTGCGGCAGAATTTGCCACAGATCGGCCTGTTGAAAACCCTGTTAGGGATACCGATAGCCCATAGCTTGTCTCGGGTTCAACCGTTGATGCATCCGCATAGCGACGCGCAGCCGATAACCCCACTGTGACGCATTCGTTCTTGTATTCAACCCCCAGACCAGCGCGGGCCGGTTTTCCGTTTGTAAGGTCGTAGCGCGTATCAGCTGAAATTGCCCAGTGGTCTGTCAATTTGACCGTGGTATCAAGTGTGATTTCCGATAGGTCCGAAGGCCGGTTTTCTGACGCGTCCGCAGCTTGCCATAGGTAGGCTGCGGTCAAGTCAACTGTCTGGCTGTGCCAGCTTCCTAATGCCTCGGCGTGGGTCAAATGTGCGTCCTCATCAAACCGCGTCCTTGCCAGAAGGGATGTGCCCGAAGGCAAAATGATTTGCCCCGCGATCAACCAGTCCGAATCCGCAGCATCCATGCCCGATGACGGCGTAAACCCGTCTACGTTGGCCTCGCGGATAATGCGTCCCATGCTCAGGGTTGATGTGATGCCTCCTGTGCCAAGGCGCGTCCAACTGGCGCCGATTGCAGCGCGCAGACCGGTTTCCACCGCATCCTGACCGCCGAACCGGTTTAGGGAAAACAGGTTCGTTTCGTCCAGTTCACTGCGGGTGCTGTCTTCGTTTGGGGCTGCAAAACCGTCTACATCCGACCAAGCCACAGCGACCGTGGGCGTCACGAGGTGCTGGGCGCCAGAGGCTGTGGTCATTGCCAGCGGATAATCCAGACGCAGCGCCAAATGCGGCGAGCTGCGCAGTCCCGATTGGGCAAAGGACGTGTCGTTGTTGATCCGGTAATAGTCCGCCATCAATCCGGCTTGTGCCCTGGCCAAGACACCGCCGGAGACCCAATGGTGTTGCCAATCAAACCACGCACCGATACGACCCACATCGCGCCCTGCGTCACCGTCGACATCGCTGTACCGATAGGCAAGGTCTGCTGACGCGCCGATGTCAAACACGCCCCAATGGTCCAGATCAATCCGTCGTTCGTATTGAATGTCGCCGATTAGTGGGGGAAGTGTAGCGTTCTCTTCGTCGTCACGGAGCGTTTGGAAATAGGTCAAACCTGTACTGAAATACCGGTCATCTTGGATCTTTTCCAACCGCAATGCGCTGTCGAGCCTATCTTTGTCGGAATAGCCATAATCGAGCAGGTAGTTTTTGTCGCTTGCGGCCTCGATATCAAACCGGAGTTGATAGCCGTTCGCGACTGAAAAATCGCCTTGGACCATTACGTAATTACGCGACCCATCGAACAACGTGTCTTGGCTTGCGGCCGCGTCCAAATGGATATCGCCGTTAGCAAATGCCTGACGGTATCGAAGCTCGATCGTTTTGGTTTCGGTCGATAGATAGGGCGTTAGTTTCAGGTCGCGGTGATCACCTAGTGTGACAAAATACGGCAGTTTTAACCCTAGCCCCAATTTGTTCGTTGTGCGCAAACGCGGCAGCAGCAGGCCGGTTGTTCGGGCCAATGTCGGGTCGGGAAGGCGGATGCGCGGAATATAGGCCACGGGCACGCCCTTGATCCGAAACTGGGCCCCCTCGAAATACAATTGCCGTTCTTGGGCGTCATGAACGACGGCACGGGCGCGGATTTCCCACAACGGGCTTTGGCCTTGGCAAACTTGGCAGGACGTGACAGCGACCTTGTAGAGTTGCGAATACCGGCCCTGACTGCGAGCGATGTAATCCGCACTTAGCTGCAGTTGGCGGTTCAAAACCAGACGGGCGCCTTGCAGAATACCATTCTTCAAACGCGGGTCCAATGTCGCTTGGGTCGCGGTTACGATAACGCCTTGGGACGTGGTAACGATGATCGGACCAGTTATTGTTAACTTGTCGGTCGCACTGTCGTAGGTGATCGACTGGGCGACAAGACGAATGCCGTCGTAGAAAACTTCGACATTGCCGGTGGCAATCAATTGATCTTGGGCAGTGACCACAACATCATCGGCCACCAGTGTTGCCGCGGCTTGGGTCCGGCCTACAGCAGGTGACAACCACAGCAAAAAGATCAAAACCGCGCGCATTATCCGTCCTCACTGTGCAAAAGCGCGCCGAGCGACAAACCGATCGCAGCCAGTGGCGGGGCCCAAGCCGCCAAGAGAATTGGTAATTGTCCGTTTTCTCCCATGACTTGTGCGAAATTGCGCAAGAAATACACGCCAAATGACAAGATGATTGCGATCAAGACCATCAGCCCTGTCCGCCCCCCACGTTGGTGGCGCAGGGTAAACACAGCACCGATCATAACCATCGCGACAAAGAACAACGGCAAGGCCATTTCCATCTGGAACCACATTTTGTAGCGCGCGGCAGAAAAGCCGGCCTCTTGCAGGCGATCAATGAACGCAGGTAAATCCCAGATCGGGATCGCATTAGGGGCGCCAAAACTGTTGCGTATCTGGTTGGCCGTCAGAGTCGAGGCCAACGTCATCACTTGCGCCTTTTCCATTTGGGTTTGCGGGTTCGCATCCTGTCCAAGCGGCCATGACGTCGTATCTTCTAGGCGCCATGCGCCTGGGGTCAGAGTTGCGCGTGCGGCCTCGATCCTTTGGGTCAGACCCTGGTTCTTTTCGAAAACCATAAACGTTACATCCGACAGCTCGGTTCCGTTCAGGTTCGACCCTTTGGCACGGATCACGGCCTGTTGCACGGCAGTGCCTTGGCGCAACCACAGGCCGGATGCACCAATTGTCAAAGCTGAGGCGTCGCCGGTCAATGCACGGCTTTGTGCCTCGTAGGCGCGCGAGGTGGCCGCGACAATGGGGTTCAAAATGGCAACCGCCAGTCCACCGATCGCGATGGCCACCAATAATGGTGCCACCAATGCATTCAATGCAGAACGTCCCGCCGCGCGCGTAACGACCATTTCAGAAGAACGCGCAAGCGACAAAAACAACGTCAACGTGGTCAGAATGACAATCAAGGGCAGTATCGCATACAATCCCGCAGGAATATTCAGCATGGTCAAGCGCACGATGTCGCTAAATCCCGCGGCTTTGCCAGAAAACAGGCGCAGTTGTTCCACTAGATCGACGAACACCATTATGCCCAACAAAACCGAAAAGATCAGCACGAAAGTGAGCAAGAACCGTTTTGCGAAGTATAAATGCAGGATCACGGGCGCACCTCTTGCGGGCGGGGGCGTTTGAACAGGTAGGGGCGCCCGGACACAAATAACAAGGTGACCACAAAGGCCAATCCCAGCGCGACATGCAAATACGACAACGGCCAAAGTGCCGCATCGCTTCGTGCCAAATTGACGGCTGTTGTCTCAACGGCTTTGATCACGACGATCAACCCGATTGCCAGAACGATTTGCCGCCAGACACCAAACCGGCTAAAGCCACCCACCAACAGAGCGGAAAACCCCAGCATGGCGGCGACGAACCCCAACAAAGATTGCGCCACCCGCCCATGCACCACAGCGATCAGAAATCCGGCGGATGTGCCTGTCTCGGCGGCGA
>CAXIAS010000132.1:0-4099 GCA_964022195.1 uncultured Roseobacteraceae bacterium | reverse complement strand
CTACTGATTAAAAGTCAGTTGCTCTACCAACTGAGCTAACGGCCCACTAAGGGCGCTATCTAGAAAGGTGCGGGGTCGGGGTCAACCCACAATTTCGCGTTCCGCTGGATTCATTTCACTGCAGGGTCTATATGCGCGTGAATGACCCAGAAAACTCCCTCATATATCCCGTTTCTCAAGATGCACGGCCTCGGCAACGACTTTGTTGTCATTGACGAACGGGAATCAGGCCCGCGCGTCGATGCTGCAATGGCAATCGCTATGGCCGACAGGCATCGGGGCGTTGGATTCGATCAATTGGCGACATTGTCGAACCGGCAGGGATTCGATGTGCATTTGACGTTTTGGAATGCCGACGGTTCGCAGTCGGGGGCGTGCGGGAATGCAACCCGTTGCATCGCCCGCCATTTGATGGACCAGACCGGCAACCCTGCGCTGACCATCAGCACGGATCGCGGCATGTTACGGGCGGTTGATGCGGGCGACGGCCTTGTTTCAGTGAACATGGGCCACCCGCAGCTGGACTGGTCCGACATTCCTCTGGCGCGCGATGTGGATACGTTGCACTTGCCGCTAGATGGTGACCCGGTCGGCACTGGAATGGGGAATCCGCATTGCACGTTCTTTGTTGACGATGCCGAGGCAATCGATCTGGAAACGCTCGGGGCGGCGGTCGAGCATGACCCGCTTTATCCGCAGCGCACCAATGTGCAATTCGCAACCGTTGTTGGCCCCGACCACCTGCGTATGCGAGTCTGGGAACGCGGCGTGGGCGTTACGCTTGCGTCGGGATCGTCCTCTTGCGCCACAGCCGTAGCCGCGGCACGGCGCGGATTGACGGGGCGCAAAACCCGGATCGATCTGGACGGCGGTACATTGATGATCGACTGGCGCGGTGACGGTGTCTGGATGACGGGTGGCACGGCGCATGTGTTCGACGGGAACTGGCACCTATGAAACCTCCTGTTTTCTCGAACCACGGTTGCCGCCTGAACGCCTATGAAACCGAAGCGATGAAGGAATTGGCCACAAACGCCGGTGTCCAGAACGCGATCGTCGTTAATACTTGCGCGGTCACAGCCGAGGCCGTTCGCAAGGCCAAGCAGGACATCCGCAAGCAGCGACGGGCAAATCCCGACGCGCAAATCATCGTCACTGGATGCGCAGCCCAGACCGAACCTGCCACGTTTTCCAATATGCCCGAGGTTAACGTCGTCATTGGCAACACCGAGAAAATGCAACCCGAAACTTGGGCCGGCCTTGCACCTGATTTGATCGGTCAGACCGAAGCCGTGCAAGTCGATGACATTATGTCTGTGACCGAAACGGCTGGGCATCTGATCGACGGTTTTGGCACCCGCAGCCGCGCCTATGTGCAGGTCCAGAACGGTTGTGATCACCGCTGCACATTCTGCATCATTCCCTACGGTCGGGGCAATTCGCGCTCTGTTCCTGCAGGCGTGGTTGTGGACCAAATCAAACGGCTCGTTGACAAAGGGTATCAAGAGGTCGTGCTCACGGGTGTTGACCTCACCAGCTGGGGTGCCGATCTGCCCGCCACTCCGAAACTCGGCGATCTGGTAATGCGGATCCTGCGCCTGATCCCGGATCTTCCTCGGCTGCGGATCAGCAGTATCGACAGCATCGAAGTCGACGACAACCTGATGCTCGCGATCGGGTCCGAACCGCGGCTGATGCCGCACCTGCATTTGTCACTGCAAGCAGGGGACGACATGATCCTCAAACGCATGAAGCGGCGGCATCTGCGCGACGACGCGATCAAATTTTGTCAGGACGCCCGCGCGTTGCGGCCTGACATGACCTTTGGGGCGGATATCATTGCAGGATTTCCTACCGAAACCGATGCGATGTTCGAAAATTCGCTCAAACTGGTCGCCGATTGCGATCTTACGTGGCTGCATGTCTTTCCCTATTCGGCACGTGCAGGCACACCAGCCGCCAAAATGCCCGCGGTTAACGGGCGCGACATCAAATCCCGTGCCGCGCAGTTACGGGCCGCGGGCGATGCGCAGGTGACCAAACACCTGCGCCAGCAGATCGGCCAAATTCACAACGTGCTGATGGAAAACCCGCGCATGGGGCGCACCGAACAATTCGCCGAAGTGCATTTCGACAGTGACCAAACCGAAAGCGCGATTATCCCGACAAAAATCACCGGTCATTTGGTATCGCAGCTCAGCGGTTCCCCCGTAGATCTTGGCCAATAAACGCGGGCCGGAGGCTCTGACAGATGCATCACAAACCAATCCTTTGGTCGTTCAGGCGCTGCCCCTACGCCATGCGGGCGCGGCTTGCCATCCAGTCCAGCGGTCAACAGGTCGAGCTGCGCGAAATTCTGTTGCGCGACAAACCCGATGCCTTTCTTGCGACCTCTGACAGTGGAACGGTGCCCTGTCTGGATGTCCACGGTGACGTGATCGACGAAAGCTATGACATCATGCGCTGGGCGCTTGCGCAATCCGACCCCGAGGGCTGGCTCGATATGCCTGCCGCAGCGGACGCGCTGATCGAACAGGCCGACGGCCCGTTCAAAACCGCGCTGGATCTTTACAAATACCATAGCCGCCATCCCAGCGGGACACGGGACGCAGCCCAATCACAGGCAGCGGGGTTTCTGCTGACGCTCAATGCTATGCTGGACGGCCAAGACTGGCTCTATGGGAAAAAGACCCTCGCGGATATGGCGATCCTTCCTTTCGTTCGCCAGTTCGCAAATACCGACCGTGCGTGGTTCGACACGCAAGACTGGCCGCACTTGCTGGGCTGGCTGAACCGGTTCACCGGCAGCGCCGAGTTCGCAGCAATCATGACAAAATACGCCCCTTGGCAATCGGGTTCGGATGGGGTCAACTTTCCTCACCTCTAAGGGAACCACGCCAATGCAGCTTATCATGTCACCCACGTCACCCTATGTCCGCAAGGTGCGGGTTCTCCTGCGCGAGGCAAACCTGCTGGATACGGTCCAAGAGGTCGAGGTCAGTACAAATGCGCTTGCCTCGCACCCCACGGCGCTGGCGGCCAATCCGACCGGCAAGATCCCCGCGCTGTTGCGCGGCGACGGCCCTGCAATCTTTGACAGTCGCGTCATCACGCGTTTTCTGGACGATTACGCCAGTGCCGGCCTTTATCCCCACGCGCGGATATGGGAGGTCCTAACCCTAGAAGCGCTGACAGACGCGATCATGGACGCTGCCGTATCAATGGCCTACGAGGTCCGCTTGCGGCCCGAAACAGAACAATCCCCCGCATGGATCGAGGCGCAATGGGGCAAAGTCAGCCGCGCAGTGGCTGCCATCGAAGAACGTTGGATGAGCCACCTGTCAGGACCGATGGACATCACCCACATCAGCGCAGCATGCGCGCTGTCATATCTGGACCTGCGACACGATGACCGCGGATGGCGCACGCTTGCCCCGTCTCTTGCCAAATGGCACACCGATTTTTCAACCCGCGACAGTATGACGGCCACATCTTTGTAACCATGGGCTTTAGCCCATGGCCCCGTTGATCAATCCAGAAACGTCCAACTATCTGCCCCGTCAAAATGACGGACGGGTATGTCGCGAATCCCTGTGGGCTCCAACAGGGCAAAGTTAAGCGCCATGTTCTGCGGGTCTTGTGGTCCCAATCCGATCCAGTGGGTCGTCACACCGCAGGTCCGGCACCGATGAAACGCCAGTCCTTTGTCTCCCCAGATATAGGCGTGTGTGGCATCGGGACCGGCGTTGACACGGATTTGGCCCTCGGGGCCATGCGCCCACAACGGGCGCAGACGCCTGCAAACGCTGCAATTACAGGACACAAGCCGCGCAGGCACCCCGTCAAACGTCACCTCAACCGCGCCGCAATGGCAGGTTCCTTTGAACATTCATTCGTCCTTTCTTAGCATCTTGCGGGTTTATAACACCCCTGCGCCCTATTGTCCGCTGGACGGATGCTGTATTGAGGGCTAAACAACGCCAGAATAAGTGCGGGAAACCGTATCTTTATGCTATTCGCACGGGCTTTTTGGCCCACTAACTTCGGAGATGCACCCCGTGTCACATGCAGACGACCATCAGGGCACACGCCGCGACTT
>CAXIAS010000131.1:0-4189 GCA_964022195.1 uncultured Roseobacteraceae bacterium | reverse complement strand
GCACTCCTCAGCCCGCCGAGTTGCACGTGTTGGTGTCCGGCACCGCGGGTGGGACAGGCTATCGCGTTATCCGCGCATTCCACACAGTCGACGGTCGGCGCGTCCTGCTGGATGCGGGTTTGCTGCCGCTGATGGACAAGGGGGCTGCATTTGCGGCACCGGAAACACAAGTCGAGGGCACTCTGGTTTGGCCCGACGATGTCAACAGTTCCACCCCTGATCCTGATCTGGGACGGAATATCTGGTTCGGACGCGATGTCACCGCCATGGCCGAGGCGCTCGGGACCGAACAGATCATGGTCGTTGCCAGCACTATGCAGCCGCCAGACCCGCGGCTGATCCCGCTTCCTGTCGACAGGGCTGGCATCAAGAACGATCATCTGGAATACGCAATCACATGGTTTGGTCTGGCGATCGTCTGGGCCGTCATGTCGATTTTTCTTATTGCCCGCACTTTGCGGATCAAGGACACCTGAACGATGCGCTACATATCTACCCGCGGCTCAGCCCCTGCACTGTCATTTGAACAAGCGATGATGACCGGTCTTGCCCGTGATGGTGGGCTATACGTGCCGGAAACTGTACCGACGCTGACCCATACACAAATCGCGGCGATGGCAGGAAAATCCTATGAGGATATCGCCTTCGAAGTGATGTCGCCCTTTATCGCAGACACCTTTAGCGACGCGGAATTCAAAGCCCTTATCGCCAAAGCCTACGCAGGGTTCGGCCACGCAGCGCGGGCACCTTTGGTGCAACTGGCCCCGAACCATTTCCTGTTGGAACTGTTCCACGGGCCCACGCTGGCATTCAAAGACTTTGCCATGCAGCTGATCGGCCAAATGTTCCAAGCCTCCCTGACCCGGTCCGGCGACCGCATCACAATCGTGGGTGCCACATCCGGCGACACTGGCTCTGCTGCGATCGAGGCATTCAAGGGTCTGTCCAACGTCGATGTCTTTATCCTGTTTCCACACGGTCGCGTATCCGAAGTTCAGCGCCGCCAGATGACCACGCCATCTGAGGCGAACATCCACGCGTTGGCCGTTGATGGAGATTTTGACGATTGCCAAGCCGCACTCAAGGATATGTTTAACGATTTTGAGTTCCGCGATACGGTCCGGCTTGCTGGTGTGAATTCGATCAACTGGGGCAGGGTGCTCGCGCAGGTGGTCTATTACTTTAGCTCAGCGGTTAGCCTAGGTGCGCCGCACCGAGAAGTGTCGTTCACTGTGCCCACAGGCAACTTTGGCGACATTTTTGCGGGCTACATCGCCAAACAAATGGGCCTGCCAATCCGCGATCTGGTTGTGGCCACAAACCAAAACGACATCCTGCACCGCACCTTGGAAACCGGCGCCTATACAAAAGAGGGCGTGACGCCTTCCATTAGCCCATCGATGGATATCCAGGTCTCATCCAACTTTGAACGCGCTTTGTTTGATGCCTACGGGCGCGACGGTGCGGCGGTGGCAGGTCAAATGGACGACCTGAAGAACGGTGGCTTTGAGATCAGCCAAGGCGCAATTCAAATGCTGCGTGACACCTTCAAATCGGGCCGGGTGTCCGAAGAGCAGACCTCTGCCGCGATTGCACGGTATCTAAAAGACCACGGCGAACTGCTGTGCCCGCATTCTGCGGTCGGTGTTGATGTCGCCGAGGATCATCTCGGGGCTATCCCGATGGTCACCCTTGCCACGGCGCATCCGGCCAAATTCCCCGATGCGGTCAAAACCGCCAGCGGCATTGCTGCCCCGCTACCGCCCCGAATGGCCGACCTGTTTGACCGCAATGAACGGGTCACTCGCGTGGCCAACAACCTCGACGCGCTCAAGACCCTTATCAAAGAACGGATCTGATTTTGACCATTCGTCTCCACACCTTGCCCAACGGGTTCCAGATCGTCACCGAAGCCATGCCCGGTTTGAAATCGGCCAGCATTGGCATTTGGGTGCAGGCCGGCGGGCGGCATGAACGGATAGAACAGAACGGTATCGCGCATTTCCTTGAACATATGGCGTTCAAAGGCACGAAAACCCGCAGCGCGCTGCAAATCGCCGAAGCAATTGAAGACGTCGGCGGCTATATCAACGCCTACACCAGCCGCGAAATGACGGCCTACTACGCACGTGTCTTAGAGAGCGACGTAGACCTCGGACTGGACGTTATTGCTGACATCCTGCTCAACCCTGTTTTTGATCCGGCAGAAATCGAGGTCGAGCGCGGCGTCATTTTGCAAGAAATCGGCCAAGCGTTGGACACACCTGACGACATCATTTTTGACTGGCTCCAAGAGGCGGCCTATCCCGATCAGGCGCTGGGGCGCACGATCCTGGGCCCGTCCGAGCGCGTCAGCGCGTTTAACCGCACTGATCTACAGACTTTTGTGGGCGAACATTACGGCCCGAACCAGATGATCCTGTCAGCCGCAGGCGCGGTAGATCACGACCGCATCGTTGCCCAAGCCGAGGCTTTGTTCGGCCATCTGTCGCCCGTGCAGCGCCCTGCAAAACTGATCGAACCCGCGGCCTTTGCTGGGGGGGAACGTCGCGAAGACAAGGATCTTGAACAGGTCCACTTTGCGTTGGCGCTAGAGGGGCCGGATTACCGCGATCCAGCGATTTATACGGCACAGATATATTCGTCGATCATGGGCGGCGGCATGTCGTCGCGCCTGTTTCAGGAGGTGCGCGAAAAACGTGGGCTGTGCTACACGATTTTCGCCCAGACCGGCGCGTATGAGGACACAGGCCTGACCACAATTTATGCAGGCACCAGTGCCGATCAAATCGGTGAACTTGCAGGCGTAACCGTGGACGAGATGAAACGCGCGGCCGATGACATCACCCAAGCCGAGGTCGACCGCGCCCGTGTGCAGATGAAGGCGGGGTTGCTGATGGGGCTCGAGAGCCCGTCGAACCGTGCTGAGCGACTTGCGCGGCTATGGTCAATTTGGGGACATATCCCCACGCTCGAGGAAACCGTCAGGAATATCGATGCTGTCACGAAGGACGGCGTCAGGGGGTTTGCCAACCAGACGGCGACGCAAGCGGGTGCTGCTATGGCGCTATATGGCCCTGCGGATCATGCGCCTAGCCTAACCGCCCTAAAGGAACGGCTGGCATCGTGATGTTGGGTCGCGGCAAAAAAGTCCGGCTTGAAACGGAACGTATGACATTGCGCCCGCCCGCGCACGGTGACTATCAGGCGTGGGCGTCACTGCGGACCGACAGCGCCGATTTCCTAAAACCGTGGGAACCGGTCTGGTCGCACGACCATCTGGCCCGCAAGTCCTTTACCAATCGTGTCTATTGGGCCCAGCGGTCGATCAACAACGGCAACGCCGTGCCGCTATTCCTGATCCGGCGACAAGATAATGCTCTGTTGGGCGCGATTACGTTGGACAATATCCGGCGTGGCCCTGCACAAGCAGGCACCACGGGATACTGGATCGGTGCGCCCTATGCCCGCCAAGGATATATGCGCGAGGCGATCGAGGCCGTGGTGCACTACGCGTTTCACACATTGGACATCAGCCGGATAGAAGCAGGGTGTTTGCCCGAGAACACGCCGTCACGTCGTTTGTTAGAACAATGCGGCTATAAATATGAGGGCGTCGCGCAAAGCTATTTGCAGATCAACGGGCGCTGGCGGAACCATGTTTTATACGCAAATTTACGTCATGACAGGCGCGGCAAAACCGACGTCGGATAAAGGTTTGAAATCTCTGCCACGGGCTGTTGACTCGGTCAGGTTGGATACATAGGTTCCGTTCGTTATCACTCGCACCAAGTGAGTGCTAAACGAAATTGAAACCTGAACCGGAGAAGTTCTGAAATGGCATTTACACCACTTCACGACCGTGTCCTCGTCCGCCGTATCGAGAGCGACGAGAAGACAATGGGTGGCTTGATCATCCCTGAAAGCGCAAAAGAAAAGCCAGCAGAAGGCGAAGTCGTCTCTTGTGGCGCAGGCGCACGCAAAGACAACGGCGAGCTGATCGCAATGGACGTTAAAGCTGGCGACAAGGTTCTGTTCGGCAAATGGTCCGGCACAGAAGTCAAGATCGACGGCGAAGACCTGCTGATCATGAAAGAAAGCGACATTCTGGGCATCATGTAAGCCCAAATCGTCCCTATCTGAAATTCAAATTTAAGGAGCTAATCAATGGCTGCTAAAGACGTAAAAT
>CAXIAS010000130.1:0-4626 GCA_964022195.1 uncultured Roseobacteraceae bacterium | reverse complement strand
ATATGATCGACGAAGTGCAAGACGTGTATCGTCTGCAAGGTGTGAAGATCAACGACAAGCACATCGAAGTCATCGTGCGTCAGATGCTCCAGAAATGGGAAATCCAGGACAGCGGTGACACGGTTCTGCTGAAAGGCGAAACTGTCGATAAGGCCGAGTTTGATGAAGCCAACGAGAAGGCACTGGCGCGGGGCGATCGTCCGGCAACAGGCGAGCCGATCCTCCTCGGCATCACCAAGGCGTCCTTGCAGACACGGTCGTTCATCTCGGCAGCGTCGTTCCAGGAAACAACGCGCGTTCTGACTGAGTCTTCAGTTCAGGGTAAGCGGGACAAACTGGTCGGTCTGAAAGAGAACGTCATCGTGGGTCGTTTGATCCCAGCCGGCACCGGTGGTGCGACAAACAACGTGCGCAAAATCGCCGCCACCCGTGACAATGTCGTCGTCGAAGCCCGCCGCGAAGAGGCCGAGCAGGCCGCAGCCCTTGCTGCACCTGTAATGTCTGATGATGTGGTTGGCGGGGACGAATTCGATCAGGTGATCGTCGACACCCCAGAGAGCCGCGACGCATAAGCGGCCAACGCGAAAATTCAGAGCCCCCACTGGCAACGGTGGGGGCTCTTTTCGTTTGGCGGGCCTAGATACGTCGGTCAAACGCGCGCAATGCGCCTTGTTTTAGGCGATAAATTTGCGCGGGCCGAGCGGTCGATTTGCTCTTTTTGCCGATGACCGGCTCGATCAGGTCCAGTTCTTCCATCTTGCGGCGAAACGCGCTGTCGTTCAGTGATGTCCCTAGGATGGTCTCATAGGTCTGCCGTAATTCCGCCAGCGTGAACGTCTTGGCCAACAAAAATGCAGGCAAGTTGGACCAGCTTCCCTTGGCGCGCAAACGGTCCAGCGCAGCCGCGACCAGTTCATTATGATCAAATGCCAAGACACCGGGATTGCCCGCAGGCACCCAAACCAGCCCCGCGCCTTTTGGCCGGGCGCCGCGGATCAGTGCGTAATAGACAACAGTTGCCGACCAGCCCCGCGGGTCGCGATCCGCCCCCGAAAATGTGCCAAGCTGTTCGCAAAAGATGTCTGTCAGGCCTGCCTTGGCCTTAATGACGCGGCGCGCGGTGTCGGCGGTGTCCTTGTCTGTGTCGACGTGAACATAGCCGCCGGGCAGGGCGGGCATTTGCGGAAACGGCGCGCTGTCGCGGGCTATGGTGCCCAGCCACAGTCCAGTGTCGCGTAGCTCTAGCACAACGACATCTACTGTCAGAATCGGTCTCGGAAAATCTGTCATACAGATAACTTGACAGCGGCCCTTATAAATTGCAACTTGCAAATTGCAATTTATAAGGGCCGTTAAAATGTTTGATGTTTCAACCCAGTCGCCGTTTGTTGTCTTGTGGCGTGTCATGGACACCTGCAATCTGGAATGCCCGTTTTGCGCATATGACAAACGTTTGAAATTTCCACGCTCTGTCATCGATACGGCCCATGTTATCCGAATGATCGACGTGTTTGGCGCGCTTCAAACGTCGCAGTCGCGACCGGTTTTGGTCAGCTGGTTAGGGGGCGAGCCGACCCTTTGGGCAGATTTTGAAAAGGTAACAGATCACGCCGCACAGGCGGGCCTGATGCAAAGCCTGACCACTAACGGCACGACACTTGGGTCTGCCATGCTCCGTGCCCGACTGGCCGCGCAATTCGACGAGGTGACCATCAGCGTCGACGCATTGGGCGCACGGCACGAGGACCTGCGCGGATGGAACGGCGGCTTTGCCAAGCTGGCGAAATGGGTGCCGCAATTGGCACAGGACATTCGCGATGCGTGCAGTGAAACGCGGTTGCGGGCAAACGTCGTTTTGATGCACGACACGCTGCCCCAATTCGATGAGTTGTGTGAAACCCTAGCGGATTGGGGGATCACGCAGATCACGTTCAACCAACTAGGCGGGCGGGACCGACCCCAGTTTTTTCCCACGAACCGCCTGACCGCAGTCGATGCTGAACACCTCTCGGCGTTGTTGCCAGATTTGCGCCGACGGTTGGGCTTGCGCGGTGTCAAGTTGCTGGGTGGTGACCCCTATGTCGGACGGATCGTCGACAGCGCACATGACGTGGCGCTAGAAGTGAGCAGTTGTCAGGTCGCGCAAAATTTCCTGTTCATCGATGAAAAAGGGCAAATCGCGCCCTGCGCCTTTGTCGAAGACCACTTTGGCGTGTCAGTGGCCGACATTCTAACCGCCGCTCAGCTGGCCGCCGTCCCTGACCACCTGTGTCAGTCCCAACAAAACTGCCCCCACGATGCCTGTGCAAATTGCATGAGCACCCAGCAGTTTTCAAAGTTCGACAGCTAGGCAGGATCAATACCCTGCTGTTTCCAAATGCCCGAGCAGACGTACGTCCATTGCAGGATCGGTTCTTGCATTTGCATTCAACGCACGGACGTAGTCGGCGCAGCATAGGTGGTGCAGGCGTTTGACATCAGGCGTTTGCATTGCCGCTGCGTGCATCGCCTTGAACGCATCGGTAAAGCGCATCGCGCTGGTGTCGATCATGCCGTTTTTGTTGTGCTTTTCAAAAAAGGCGTCGGTGTAACGGTCATTCAGGGCCGAAGCGCAAGGCATTCCGCGTTTTAGGGCGTAACTGTCGGGGGTCCGCGTGATGTAATGGTTCATCTGCGCCACGCTATGGTCGATCTGGGACTGTTCCAGAAACCGCCTTGGGTGGGCGGCGGGATTGGCAAACTCGGGCAGGACCGACCCGCTGGCCTGCAAAACACGGTTGTCGTCCGCCGACCAATCCCCGTGTTTCAAGCCATGCGGAAAATGCGCGCCGGGTCGGGTGAAATCCATGGGCGAACGCACCAGCGATTTGAACTGGCGGTTGATCCGCAGGTGACCCATCCCGCAGCGTTGAAACTGCCGGTGCACCCAGCCGTCGACGAATTTTTCGCGGTTGCTGGTGCCAAAGCATTTCCAGCTAAACGCAATCGCGCGATAATTGTGAGGTGGCGGGCCCAGCAGCTGTGCGATTGTGTCGTGCTGATGCAGGACCAAAAATTCATCAACGTCACAGGTTAGCACCCAATTCGCAGCTGTATACAAGGGGTCTTGGTGCCACGTGCGATAGGCCGACATCTTGGGCGGCTCGCCAGCGCGGGGCTGATGTGGCAGATGCCGGATCCACCCTGCTGCCGCGAGTGCATCCAGCAATTGGGGCGAATGGTCCGTGCAGTCATTGGACGAAATCAGGACATCAAACCCAAGCATCCGGTACCAGCAGACCCATTCAACGATGAACGGTCCTTCGTTGCGCATCGCCGTGGCGACAAGGGGTCTTGGATCATCAGCCATGATGCCACACAATCACACTTACAGCTCTGGCGTCCATGCCCAACCCCTGATAGCGCTGTGGGATGCAGATTTCTGACAACATGCGCGGCGCGTTCCTGATGATGGGCTCGATGGTGGCTTTTACCGTAAATGACGCGTTTCTAAAAGCGGTCTCGGACGAATTGCCGTTGTTCCAAGCGTTGTTTTTACGCGGGATCGGGACGGTGGTGTGCCTGATCATCCTCGCGCATGTGCTGGGACAGTTCCGCCTCAGCTTTGGCGCCAAAGTCTGGGCGCTGATCGGCCTGAGGTCCGCAGCCGAAGTGCTGGCCGCGATCTTTTTTCTGACGGCGCTGTTCAACATGCCCTTGGCCAATGTGACGGCCGTCTTGCAGGCGCTGCCGTTGACGGTGACACTGGCGGGTGCCGTGTTTCTGGGCGAGGCGATCGGCTGGCGCCGGATGCTTGCCATTCTGGTGGGGTTCTCGGGGGTGTTTTTGATCGTCCGTCCGGGCGCAGAGGGGTTCAATGTCTATAGCCTATATGCGTTGGCCGCTGTCGGGTGTGTGACCCTGCGTGACCTTGTCGTGCGCCGGATGCCGCGTGATGTGCCATCGGTAATGGTCGGGCTTGTGGCGGCGGTTGCTGTGATGGTCTTTGGCGGTGTCGCTTGCCTGACCGAAGACTGGGCGCCGGTAACAACTGTCGCCGCCGCACAGCTGGGCGGGGCGATGGTGGCAATTGTGTTTGGCTACGTCTTTTCGGTGGCCGCAATGCGCGGCGGCGATCTGGGGTTCGTGGCACCGTTCCGGTATGCTGGGCTAATTGCTGCGTTGATACTGGGCTGGCTGGTGTTCGCGGAATGGCCCGACGCTGTGACCTTGACCGGTGCTGCGATTGTTGTGGCGACGGGTTTGTTCACCCTCTTGCGCGAACGGCACACAGCGCGGCGCAGCACCATCGGTCGGTTGCGCTAGTCGGGCGCTGTTGACAGCGGGGCCGACTCCTCATATATCGCGCGCATCCGGGCCTTGGGTTTATTCCCTCTCGTCCCGATACCAAAAATTTACGGACCAAGGTCTTTCCGCTTTTTTAGGACTGATCCGCTGGAACAACCGCTTCATACCTCCGGTAAGGGTATGACTGCGGAATTTTTGTTTTGCGCCTATGGCGCGCCAAAGACTGCTCATAGCGTCCGCGCTATGAACGCCAAATCAACGCAGGTCCACGGGCCTGCATAACAAGTGAATAGATGGGAACATCAAACGATGCCAACGATTCAGCAGCTGATCCGCAAA
>CAXIAS010000129.1:0-4751 GCA_964022195.1 uncultured Roseobacteraceae bacterium | reverse complement strand
TGGAAACGGCTATCTACCCAATTTGAATGGTAAAATCACCGCCCGCGTGATGCCGATCAACAGCTTTATCGGGGCCACAGCGCCGTTGACCGATGCCCAAACGGTGCTGGCGCGCGACATTGCGGTAGCCGATAGCAAATTTGTGGTGAATTATTTCCGCATGTCCCATGATAACCGCCTGCTGTTTGGTGGCCGCGAGAGTTATTCCATCGGGTTTCCGCGCGACATCTCGACCGCCCTTCACAGCCGTATGACCGATCTGTTTCCACAGCTGGACGGGATTGCGCTGGACTATGTCTGGGGTGGCACGTTGGGGATCACGATGCAGCGTTTGCCCTGCGTCCAACGGGTTGCGCCCAACATCGTTTCGGGTGCCGGATTTTCAGGTCACGGGGTGGCCTTGTCCGGGTTCACGGGCAAAGTCATGGCCGAGGCGATCACCGCCCAAGCGGGTCGTTTTGATACGCTATCCTTGCTGCCAACCCCGCGGTTTCCGGGCGCAGGCGCGTTCCGCGCGCCGCTGCTGACGCTGGCGATGACGTGGTATGCGATGCGCGACAGGCTGGGCATCTAGGCCCGCGTTTTTCCGGCGTTTTGCCCAACTTCTACCACAAATATTGTGCAATATGCGTCAAAACAACAGGCAAACCGCGTATGGCACAGCTACATTCATCCGAACGGCCTTTGGCCCTGATCGTCGCATTGACCGCTGCGGCGGCCCTAACCGTGTCGACTGCATTTGGGCAAGCGGTCGATTGGATCGGGTTTATGCCCGGCATAGCGCCGGGCGTTTTGCTGGCAGGTCTGGGCCTGTATCTACGCCATCACGACAACCGTCCGAAGTTTTCGAATTTCCTAGTGTCTGTAGGGGCCTATGTTCTGTTCGGCGCGTTTATGTCGGTGACGATTTTCTGCTTTTTCCCTGTTTTATATCCGACGATTGACCACCAGTTGTTCCGGTTTGACGCGGTGATCGGCTATGATTGGCGCGCGGCCGTTGCTTGGGCTGCACAAATGCCCTTGGTCGGCAAACTGATGGGGCTGACCTATCACAGCTCTTTGTGGCAAATCATTGCAGTATTGGCCGTGTTGTCGGCGTTGGGGCGCACCGAACGGCAAAACGCGTTTTTGCTGGCAGGATTTGTGGCGCTGACGGCGGCGCTAGGGGTCTGGATTGTATTCCCCAGCTTTGGGCCCGCAGCCTATCTGACCGTGCCAGCGACACAAACGGACGCCATCGGGCTGATCGTCAACCCCGCCTATGGCGCGACCTTGATGGACTATGCCACCAATGGCATTCCTGTGATCGGGCCGCAAACGATCATCGGTGCGATCGCCTTTCCATCCTTTCATACCGTTATGCTGTGCCTGATTCTGTGGTATGCGCGAAAAACGCCTGCGTTTTGGCCGCTCGTCGTGGTGAATATCTTGATGGTCCCTGCGATTCTGATCCACGGTGGCCACCATGTGGCTGACGTGTTTGGTGGCATTGGGGCCTCGGCCGCCTCAATCTTGGTCGCCAGCCGGAAAACCATGCCAACTGCGGACGCACAGCTGGCCGCTTGACCACGCGCGGCAAGCTGCGCAGGGCCGCAGATGTAAAACACCAATTGCAGGGCGATTGCCGCTTGGTTACGGTTCTGGGGACAACTACCAAAGGTGCCCAATGTCCAATCATTCTGCCAATTCATGGGAAGGCCGCGCCGATGCGCATTCCTTCTACGGTTTTACCGATTTGCCCACCGTCGCCGACCGCGGCACGGTTGTCGTCACCCACGGCAAGGGGCCGTATGTCTATGACGTCCACGGGCGCGAATACCTCGACAGTAATTCGGGCCTATGGAACATGGTTGCGGGATTTGACCATCCCGGCCTGATTGCTGCCGCCCAAGAACAATACGCCAAGTTCCCCGGCTATCACGCGTTCTTTGGTCGGATGTCGGACCAGACCGTGATGTTGTCCGAAAAGCTGATCGAGGTGTCGCCCTTTTCCGACGGCAAGGTGTTCTACACCAATTCAGGGTCCGAGGCGAATGACACAATGGTCAAGATGTTGTGGTTCTTGCACGGGGCCGAAGGCAACCCCAAGCGCCGCAAGATCCTGACCCGCGTCAATGCCTATCACGGGGTGACGGCTGTCAGCGCGTCGATGACAGGCAAGCCATACAACAGCGTGTTTGGCCTGCCGCTGGACGGGTTCATCCACCTGACCTGCCCGCATTATTGGCGCAACGGGCGTGACGGCGAGAGCGAGGCTGAATTCACCGCCCGCATGGCATCGGAACTGGAAGAGGTGATCGCGCGCGAAGGGGCAGACACAATCGCGGGGTTCTTTGCCGAACCGGTCATGGGTGCCGGTGGCGTGATCCCCCCGTCCGAGGGCTATTTCCAAGCGATCCAGCCTATTTTGAAAAAGCACGGCATCCCCCTGATCGCGGATGAGGTCATCACCGGTTTTGGCCGCACGGGCAACACATGGGGCTGCGAAACCTATGATTTTGTGCCTGACGCGATCATTTCATCCAAGAACCTGACGGCGGGTTTCTTTCCCATGGGGGCTGTGATCCTTGGGCCTGAGCTGACCCGCCGCATGCAGGCCGCCGCCGAGGCAATCGAAGAGTTCCCGCACGGGTTCACAGCCTCTGGCCATCCCGTCGGCTGCGCGATTGCGCTCAAGGCGATTGATGTGGTGATGAACGAAGGTTTGGCCGAAAACGTGCGCAGCCTAACACCATTATTCGAAGAGGGCATGGCGCGTCTGGCCGAGAAAAAGAACATCGGCGAATGGCGCGGCAAGGGCCTGATGGGCGCGTTAGAGGCGGTCAAGGACAAGGACACCAAAACGCCGTTCGACGGGTCATTGTCCGTGTCCGAGCGTATCGCGAACGCGTGCACCGATCAGGGGCTGATCTGTCGTCCACTGGGCCAGGCCATCGTGCTATGCCCGCCGTTCATCATGACGTCTGCGCATATGGACGAAATGTTTGCAAAGCTCGAGCGCGCGATCGACGGGGTCTTTGCCGACGTAGGCTAACCCCCGCGACCCGCGCCGGATGGGCAAGGCCTATTTGCCCATCTTTGACAATTTGTCCTGCATCTCGGCCAACTGCTGTTTGATCGTATCCAGATCATCGGCTTTTGGCTCGGGTGCGGGCTTGGACGCCTCGGCCATAATTCCGCCTGTCATTGCCTGCAAAAACGCCTGTTGCTGCGCCTGCATCGCCTCAAACCCGGGCATGGCGGTCAGCGGGTTGGATTTGGTCAGGTTTTCCATCGCCTTGGACTGGCCATCGCGCAGCATCTCGAAACTGGCGCTCAGGAAATCAGGCACCACGGATGACGCCTGCGACGTGTAGCTGCGCACCAGATCCGTCAGGATATCGACCCCTAGAACGCTTTCGCCTCGGCTTTCGTGTTCGGCGATGATTTGCAACAAATACTGGCGGGTCAGGTCGTCGCCGGACTTTAGATCGACGATCTGAACCTCGCGTCCGTCGCGAATGAATGTCGCGATATCCTCGAGCGTGACGTAGTCGCTGGTCTCGGTGTTATATAGCCGGCGGCTGGCGTAGCGTTTGATCAGCAGCGGTTTGTTGGTGTCAGCCACGTGGCGTCCCTCCCAAGACGTGTTGCAGTGCAGAAAAGCCTACGCCGCGTTTGCGAGAAAGACAAATGTTTTGACGCGCCTTTAGGTCACCATGGGCTTTAGCCCATGGCCACACGAAAACGGCCCGCGCGGTCTGCGCGGGCCGTTTCAATTCAGTCCGGCCTCAAGGGAGGATCAGCCGGACTTAACTTTGTCGCTTACTTTGCAGCAGCTTTTTTCACAGCAGCAGTTGCTTCTGTTGTTGCTTTCTTGGCAGCAGCCGTCATGTCCTCGGACATGTCTTTGCCAGCGGCCAGAACCAGTTCCATGGTCTGTGTCTGAACTTTTTTCGCGATTTCAGCAAAAGCAGCCATTTGCTCGGCGGCTGTTTCTGCAGACGCAGATGCGAAATCTGTCACGGCCTGTGCGTAGTCGGCAGGCTCGGATTTGGCTGTGGAAACGGCTTCCAGCTTGCCCAATGTGTCAGATGTCCATTTTGCGGACAGTTCAGTGGATTTATTCGCGGCATCCAAGGCAACGGCGGACATTTTCTCGGCCAGTGTGGACTGGTTTTTGAAAGCCTCGTCGAACGCTTTGGTATCAACTGGGAAAGAACCCATCATGTCTTTGAAGACAGCGGTGAAATCTTGTGCTTTAGCCATAGTCTCTACTTTCGGTTCAGGCCCGCGTCAGGGAGGGAGGATGACGGGGGCGTTGTTATCTTGTGAACAGTAGATAGACGCTGCACCGCAGCATTTCAAGTATTTATTCTGCACTGCAGCATAAAAATTCAACCATGCCGAAACTCTATATAAATCATATGCTTAACCAATAACATAAGTGCCCGGAGCATCGCACAACACAGATTTGTCGCCGTCTATCAATGCGCGTGCAGCAATCTTTTTGCCCGATCTTGGCCCGAGCCAACCGTCCCAGCGTGGCCACCATGACCCCGCCTGTTCGCGCGCTACTGCGCGCCAGTCGTCGGGTGACAGGTCCAGATCGTCGTGAATATAGTGCCCGTATTTGCCCTTGCTCGGTGGATTGACGATGCCCGCGATATGGCCTGACTGCGCCAGCACAAAGGTTTTGTCCTTTGATCCCATCTTTTGCACGCCGCGATAGCTGCTTTTCCATGCGGCGATGTGATCGGTTTCGCAGGCAA
>CAXIAS010000128.1:0-4759 GCA_964022195.1 uncultured Roseobacteraceae bacterium | reverse complement strand
CCGGTGTTGTGTCCAAAATCGTCGAGTAATCGACCCCGAGGATACTGCATAGACCGAATTGAAAGGCCGCCCGAACCGGGCGGTCTTTTGCGTTTCGGCAGGTCCTCGCCATTCGGCGTCGGGAAGAATTTTCCGTGTTGTTGTGGTAAATCAGGCGCGGTAACATTTGGCATGCGCAAATTATTCGGCCTCTCGGCCTTGATCATTTCATCCGTTGTTCCCGCCGCTCATGCGCACCCTCATTTGTTCGTAGGTGTTGATGTAAAAGTTGTCTACGACGGCGACGCACCGACCGGCGTCCAGTTAACATGGCGCTACGACGAATATTTTTCATTGTTATTGACGTCTGATCTGGGGATCGATCTGGACGGGGACCTGCAACTGGACGCAACCGAGCTTGCGACGCTAAAGGCCGCAGTCGCCGATTGGCCAGCCGATTTCATGGGGGATCTGGAAGTCCTTCAAGAAGGTCAAAAGGTCCGGCTGGGCGGCCGAACAGAGCATTCGGTTGCTTACACCGGCGGTATCATTTCTGAGACCCACACAAGACCGATTGTGCCGCGGTTAGAGGCAAGGGATGGTATGACCTTGCGGGTCTATGATCCCAACTATTACGTGGCTTATGAAATCAACGGTTCCGTTACCGTAGCCGGACGCGAGGGGTGTAGTGCCACGATCGTTCCTCCTGATCTGAACGCCGCATATTCTTTGGTGGAAGAGTTGTTATATGGCCGACCGGCTTCAGACGTCGGCCAAGATGAACAATTCCCCGAGGTTGGCATCAAGTTCGCGGAAACGGTGGTTGTGTCATGCGACAGCTAGCGTGGGTTGTGATCCTCGGCTTTGTAGCGGCTGCGATTTGGCTATGGGGCTTGGGAGGCGCCGACGACCTAAGCCGCTGGGCTGCGCAAACCCAACGCGACGTGCAAAACGCAATGGCGACAAGCCTGCGTGCGCTTCGGGCGGGGGACACAAGCGCATTGCTGGGCCTGTGGGGGCTTTGTCTGACCTATGGATTCGTTCACGCGGCAGGGCCCGGCCACGGCAAATTGGTGATCGGAGGCTATGCCTTGGGTGTGCGGGCCAACGCGCGCAAACTGGCCGGTTTGGCGGCATTGTCGTCTCTGGCGCAGGCGGCCACGGCTGTTGTGCTGGTTTCTGTTGCCGTCCTTATGTTGGGCTGGGGGCGCGACCAATTGACGTCCGTTGCGGATCAAACACTGGCCCCGATCAGCTATGGAATGGTTGCGATGCTCGGGGGCTGGATCGCTTTGCGTGGCGCGCGCAAGTTCCTGCGCAACCGCCGAGACCAAACAGATCATTCGCACCATGACCATGACCATAAAGGGACCGGCCACATCTGTTCCGATTGCGGCCATGCGCATGCCCCGACGCCCGCTCAGGCTGCGGCAGTGACATCATGGCGCGACGCTGTGGCAGTGATCGCTGTCATCGCGGCACGCCCCTGCACAGGCGCGATCTTCTTGTTGATCCTGACGTATGCGCTGGGGCTTTTCTGGGTCGGCATCATCGGCGCATTTGTGATGGGGATCGGCACGGCGGCTCTAACGGCGATGGTTGCCTTTGCGGCGGCGGGCGCGCGCGAAAGCACCCTTGCGCAGGCCGCGTCAGCCAAAGGTACGGCGACATTGCTCGCTATCGCAGAATGCGGCGCGGGGCTGTTGATCGCACTTGTCGCGCTGCAATTGCTGGTGCGTCTGGTTTAGCATATCGGCCAAAGCCACGGACCTTAGCCAAATCGCATCAATCTGAATATGGGCGGTCCAGCTTGCTATCGATCCCATCCAGAAACCGGGCTAAGGCCTCGCTCGCGATTCGCGTGTGCTGGGCCGATGGTTTTGTTTCCAAGGTGAAATCAAACGGGGCAAAGACAATACGGCCTCGGCCAAAAGGACGGGGCAGGATCATACTGTCCCATGTGCCCAGAACACGCTTGCGCTGTGTATCAAACCCATAGCCCCAGACCCGCATCGGCCCGCGACTTGCCCATTCGATCGGCGCGGATTTCATCACTCGGTCCGGTCCCAAGGGGCCATCCCCCGTCATGCCAATGCTGACCCCGTCACGGAAACGGCGCAATACTTTGCGCGAGGCCGCAAGATTACTGACCCCGTCGCCCATTTCCATCGGTTTCAGGCCGCGGTGCCGTTGCAGTGCCCCTGACACACGTCCGATTGGTGACGCGGCATAAAGAGATGACAATGGTCCTGCGTCTACGGGCCAGTGGATCGCTGCCATTACCGACCGCCGGTGCCAAAGAACCAACAGCACGGGCCCGTCCGCGAGTTCCCGACGCAATTGGTCCAGACCGTCGACCTCCCAACGGGTTGTGCGGTGACACAGGCTAAGGTAGGCGCCTGCAACACGCGCCAGCACGGATGCCAAGACTGTCGAATGCTCGATCCGGTGGCGCAAACTCTGGCGTGATTTCAGGGGCTTTGGACTGTTCATCCCATCTGTTTGTGCAAATGTGACATGAAACACAAGGTCACGATGTAAACGGGCTTGATCCCGCTTGCGGATCGGGCTAGTCGGAACACGGTCTTAGGGGTATAGCTCAGTTGGTAGAGCGACGGTCTCCAAAACCGTAGGTCCCGGGTTCGAGCCCTGGTGCCCCTGCCAAGACCAGACCGATGCGCCATCAGACAAGAGGTCGCGCTGATCATGACGCATAATTCCCCACCCAAATCGATTGCCCTGCACATTGGTGCGCACAAGACGGCGACGACGCATCTGCAGCGGTCTTTGTTGGCGTCCGAGGCGGCGCTGGCTACGCATAAGGCACGGTATTTTGGACCGGACAAGCTGCGGGGGCAGGGCCAAGGTCTGATTGACCGTTTCGGTTTGCGTGTCGAAGGGGCCAAAGCGGCAAACCGGTCGTCGCTTGCGCCGTCCGATCAGCTGGCGGCGATGGCGGAGGGCGCGGACCGTCTTGTGCTAAGCGACGAGAATTTTATCGGCAATTTGCAGACCAAAACCGGCAATATGTCGATGCCATTGTATCCGCGCGCAAACGAGCGGGTTGCGGCCTTGGCCGACGCAGCAGACCTCGGCGCGATTGATGTGTTCTTGGGCTTGCGTGGTCCTGCCGATTTCCTGACATCCGCCTATAGTCAGCTGTTGATGGGCGGCGATGCTATCGCGTTCGCCGAGTATCTGGCACAAAATCCGATGCGCAGCATCTATTGGCCGGGGTTGGTGGCCCGTCTGGTGTCCCTGCCGCAAATCGGGCGGTTGTTTGTGTGGCGCCAAGAGGACTATGCCGGCGTTTTCCCGCAGATATGCAGCCATTTGATCGGCTCACCGCTGCCGATACGCCCTCTTGCGGGAATGGCCCATCGCGGGTTATCCGCGCAAGCCGTGGATGTGGCATTGGATACATTCGCCCGCACCGGCGAGCGTGGGGCAGGCAAATCCGCGCGCGATGTATATCCGGTCAACCAGATATACCCCGCCTTCGCCCCCTTTGACGACCAGACCATTGCGCAATCCGCCGCCGAATATGAAACGCAAATCGCCGATATTGCCAAACTGCCGCGCGTCACAGTCCTGCGCACTTGAATTTGTGCGCGGCTGGGCGTATGTCGCGGCAGTCCCGATCAAAGGAATCTGATGATGGCCATCGCCAACCCAGTTAAGTTCATTCAAGAAGTCCGCGCCGAAGTGTCCAAAGTCGTTTGGCCCACTCGCCGCGAAGTCGTGCTGACAACAATCATGGTGTTTATCATGGCTGTGCTTCTGGCGATCTTCTTTTCATTCGTCGATCTGGGGTTCAAATCCGCGCTCGAGGTTGTGCTGCGCTACTTTGGCAGCTGATCGGCGGACTTAGGTTTTCGGCCATACCCTCTTGAAAACAATGGGTATCGGCGGTAAACCGCGCCAAATCTAGGGAAAGGCGTGCGGCGAATCGAGTTGCGCGCCGATTTTTATTTTCCCGCCCGAACGGTCTAACCGTTTGAATAAATGCAATTTTGCGCCCAAATGGGTGCATGCTCTGAGGTGTCAAAGCAAATGGCCAAACGTTGGTATTCTGTTAGCGTCCTGTCGAACTTTGAGAAAAAGATCGCTGAGACCATTCGCCAGAAAGCAGAAGAGCAGGGCCTCGCGGAGGCCATCGACGAAGTGCTGGTGCCCACCGAAGAGGTGATCGAAGTCCGTCGCAACAAAAAGGTAACCGCCGAGCGCCGCTTTATGCCCGGTTATGTTTTGATCCATATGGAAATGTCGGATGAATCGTATCACCTTGTGAACTCGATCAACCGCGTTACCGGATTTTTGGGCCCGCAAGGCCGCCCGATGCCGATGCGCGATGCCGAGGTTCAGGCGATCCTTGGCCGTGTTGAAGAAGGCGCCGAGGCGCCACGCACGCTGATCCACTACGAGATTGGTGAAAAAGTTAAAGTCAACGATGGCCCGTTCGAAGATTTCGACGGCATGGTTGAGGAAGTTGATGACGAGAACCAGCGCCTGAAGGTGACGGTCTCTATCTTTGGCCGCGCAACGCCGGTCGAACTGGAATTCACGCAGGTTACCAAACAAGGGTAACTCGTGTGGGTCAGACGTGGCAGGGGTGACCCGAACCACGGCAAACCGCGCCCTTCGGGGCATTTGTAGGACGGGCCGCGCCCGTCGCTGAAACGAAAGAGAGGCCATCATGGCTAAGAAAGTTGTTGGACAACTGAAACTGCAGGTTCCTGCAGGTGCAGCGAACCCATCCCCACCCGTCGGCCCAGCATTG
>CAXIAS010000127.1:0-4836 GCA_964022195.1 uncultured Roseobacteraceae bacterium | reverse complement strand
TGCACGCCGCGATAGCTGCTTTTCCATGCGGCGATGTGATCGGTTTCGCAGGCAATCGCGCACAGCGGCGTTTCAATATCGCCCAATGTCACAACCTCGCCTGCCACTTCGAACCCTGTGCTGGCCAGTTTATCGCCCTGACACAGCCCCCGCAGGTATTCGATCGCCATTTTACCCGGCAGGTTCGTGCTATCCCCGTTCCAATACAGCAAGTCAAAGGCAGGCGGCGCCTTGCCCATCATATAGCTTTTGATTGCGGGTCCGTAGATCAGGTCGTTGGACCGCAGAAACGAGAACGTGCGCGACATATAAAAGGACGACATCATGCCGCTGGCGGTCACTTCGGCCTCGATTCCGTCGACAAAGTCGTCATTCAGGAACACGCCGACTTCGCCTTGGTCCGAAAAATCGGTCATTGTGGTAAAGAACGTGGCCGCATTGACGGAATTGTCGCCGCGCTTTGCCAGCACGGCCAGCGTCATCGACAGGGTCGTGCCTGCGATGCAATAGCCGACTGTGTTGATCTTTTTGACGCCGCAGCGTGTTTTGACCTGTTCAATCGCCGCCAAGAACCCGTCCTCGACGTAGTCCGTCAAACCGACATCTGCATAGCTGGTGTCGGGGTTCACCCACGATACAACGAACACAGTATAGCCCTGCGCGACCGCCCATTTAATCAGGCTGTTTTGCGGTTTCATGTCGAGGATATAGAATTTGTTGATCCACGGAGGAAAGATCAGCAGCGGCGTTTCATAGACGTTGTCAGTTGTGGGCGCGTATTGGATCAGCTCGAACATGCGATTGCGGAACACCACCTTGCCCGGTGTGGTGGCCAGATTTCCGCCCACCTCAAACGCCTCTTTGTCGGCCAGCGTCACCACCAGATCGCCATTATTCGCCTCGAGGTCCCGCACAAGGTTTTCCAGCCCCGCAACAAGGCTTTCGCCGTCGGTCTCGGCGGCCAGTTCCAGCGCCTCGGGGTTGGTGGCCAGAAAATTCGTGGGCGCCATCAGGTCGATGATCTGCTGGCTAAAGTATTCCAACCTGCGTTTGTCCCCGTCCGGTAGCCCGTCCGCGTCGTCGACCGCCTGCCGGATCGCTTGGGAATTGAACAGATACTGCTGTTTGACAAAGTTGAAATAGGGGTTGGCGTCCCAGATTTCATTGGCAAATCGTTTGTCGGTGGGGCCGGGATCGGCGGGTGCTTGCAGTTTGCCTTGGGCCAAAAGGTGCTGCGCCTCGACAAAGTGTTTGACCGATTTGCCCCAGTATTCCACCTGATGTTCGATCAGTTTGGCGGGGTTGTTCACCATTTCGGCGAAATAGGCGCCTGCGGCCTTGGTGTATAAATCGGGGCTGGGGCCTTGCAGGTTGGCGGGCACGGTCCGGCCCTTGCCCATCACGGACAATAATCGCTGCGACAGCTTTTCTATGCGGGCCAAATTGTCATCAAGGCGTGACTGCTTTGCCTCGGTCTGTTCACTACTTATAGATTCATTTGTTGTCATTAACGCATTCTCCTACCATAGTTTGCAGACGCAGCATAAATTTCTGCACCGCAACAGGTGCTAGCGCAGGAACCGTCGACACATGAAGTATATGATGACCTACGACCTAATGGAAAGCGTTCGCAACACCAACCAGTGGTTGGGCGCGACGGCCCATGCGATGGCCAGCTATCCGTGGATGTCGATGGGCGCCAATCCGGCGGTTGATATGATGCGGTCGTGGGGCGAGGTGACAGAACGCACATTTGGCCGCATGGTGGTCAAGCCCGATTGGGATATTCCCCCTGTAACAGGCCAGTCGGGGCGTGATTTTCCCGTTGTCGTCGAAAAGGTAGTTGAACGGCCCTTTGGCGATTTGATCCAGTTCACCATGCCCGGTCGTGACACGCGCAAGCGCCGCGTTTTGCTGGTGGCGCCTATGTCGGGACACTATGCCACACTGCTGCGCAAGACAGTCATCAGCCTGTTGCCAGATTGCGAAGTCTACATCACCGATTGGCATAACGCCCGCGACATCCCCGTCAGCGCCGGCAAGTTCGATGTCGAGGATTACACCCAATACCTTGTGGATTTCATGACGGCCCTTGGCCCCGACATCCACGTAATCGCCGTGTGTCAGCCCGCCCCGCTTACGCTCGCGGCGACCGCGCTGCTGGCGGAAAAAGACCCCGACGCACAGCCCAAATCCCTGACGCTGGCTGGCGGCCCGATTGATCCCGATGCCAACCCGACCGAGGTCACCGACTTTGGCCGCACCGTCACCATGGGTCAGTTGGAACATTCGATGATCCAGCAGGTTGGCTTCAAATACGCAGGTGTGGGGCGCAAAGTGTATCCCGGTCTGTTGCAGCTTGCGTCCTTCATTTCGATGAACGCCGAAACCCACACAAACGCGTTTCGCGACCAGATCATGCATGTGGCCAAAGGTGAGGCGTCAGAGCATGACAAACACAACGCGTTTTATGACGAATACCTTGCCGTCATGGACATGACCGCCGAATTCTATCTATCCACCGTCGAGCGGGTGTTCAAAAACCGTGAAATTGCGCGCAATGATTTTGTGGTGAACGGTCACAAGGTCGACATCGGCAAGATCACCAATGTCGCCGTCAAAATCGTCGAAGGCGAAAATGACGACATCTCGGCGCCCGGTCAGTGTCTGGCCGCGCTGGACCTGCTGACAGGGTTGCCCGACAGCAAAAAAGCGTCACATGTCGAACCGGGTGCGGGTCACTACGGTATCTTTGCAGGCCGCAGCTGGCGGACGAATATCCGCCCGCTTGTATTGGACTTTATTGACGCAAACGCCTGATCCGCCCCTAGCGCAGGACCAAGGGCTGGCTTAGCCAGCGCCGCATCGCGTCGTTCACCGCATCGGGGTTTTCCAATGTCGGCACATGGCCTGCGCTTGGGATCACTTCCAGCTTGGCATAAGGGATCAGCTCGGCCAGAAATTCATGCCGACGCACGGTATGTTGCCCGTCGTGATCGCCACACATAACCAATGTCGGCTGCTTGATCCGCCGCATCACGTCTTGTTGGTCCTTGCGCCGCTGCATGGCCCGCGACTGTTTGACGTAGGTATTGGCGCCCATTGCTTCGGCCATTTCGACCATCATTGCATGGATATCATTGCGATAGGCTGTCGGGGCCAGCCACGCGGGGTTAACCTCGGATTGGATGACGTCCCGCAGTCGCCCTGTACGGGCGGCAATAATATTGGGTTCGCGCAGGGCCGATACCTCGGGTGTGTCGGACTGCGCATTTGTGGTGATAAAGGCCACGCGGGTGATCCGCTCGGGTGCGCGGCGCAGCATTTCCATCGCGACCATGCCGCCCATTCCCATGCCACACAGCGCGAATTTGGGTGGCAGCCATGACAGGATCTGGCTGGCCAGTTCCTCCATCCGTTCACCACCCGAGACCGGAACGCAGGTCACAGGCAGGTCTTTGGACAGCTCGGTCACCTGCGCATAAAACACCCGCGCATCGCACATCATAGGCGGGATCAGAACCAACGGTTCGATCATCGGCCCAGCCTCGCAGTTGTCATTGGTATTGCCCCTCGCCTGTTGTCAAAGATTTTGACCTGTCTGCGGCCCGACCGCAAGGGTCAGTCGCGCATTTCATCCCGCAACCATTTCAAAATTCGCGCGGCCAGAGGATCCGTCTGCTGCGGACTGAACACCTCTCCGGCCATGATATGGCCCAACGGGTCGTCTTGCGGGGTTTGGGACAGGCGGTCATAGCGGACCGCGCCGCCCCAATCCGCGAGCGCCCGGCGCATGCGTTCGGCGCTGACAACCTGATCGCGCGGATTATACGCCACATAGAGCGGCATAGTGCAGCGCCCGAAGTCGCCCGCAAGTGCGCGGTCCACCGCATCCGACATCGTATAGGCCGCTTGCGCAGGATAGCGCGGCGTCCAGTACTCGGCGTGTTTGGGGTGACGCGGCGCCGACACCAGATCGGACCCGATCCGGATATGCCCCCAATCGCGCACCAGTGGCAGCTTTAGCAGGTGGTGGGCTACAGGATGCGCCAGCCCAAAGTTGGGCGACACAAACACAAGTGCGGCAGCCTCGGCACCTTGGGCCATTGCCTCGGCAAGCAACGTGCAGCCGGTCGAACACCCCATCGCAACCACCTTGCGGCCCAAAACCGACGCGACAGCCAGCGCCTCGGCGATATCGGTGCGCCAGTCCTCCAGACTGGCCTGCCCCATCGCGTCGATGTCTTGGCCGTGGCCTGTCAAACGGGTGTTGAACAGATTGGCCCCCACCCCGTTTGCGACCATTTGTGGCAGGGGATGCAATTCCTGAAACGTCGCGGAAAACCCGTGCACATAGACCACCGCGATATCGGTCTGCTGCACCTGACCCGATGCCCAACGGACATGTTTGGCGCAATGGGGGCGCAGGGCGGGCACAGTCGCCTCGCGCTGGGCCAGCCAAGCGTCGATCTGTTCTATGTCAGGGCAAACAGCCATTACTCACCTATATGTTGCGGCATGTTGACCCGAGTGCCGACACCACAAAGCACCCGCGGCCCGCGCAATTCTAGGCCAAAACCTCACGGACCGCGGCCTCGATCATGGTCAGGCAGCTGTCGTTGGAAAACCTGTGGTCCGCCCCGTCAACACGGGTCGGACGCATATCGGGACCGGTTGCGTGGTCCAGCAACCTTAGGGCGACCGACATTTCGACGTCCACATCCGCTGTGCCTTGCAAGAACCGCACCGGAAACGGCAGGTGCAACGCATCACGCAGCACCAGCCGGTCGCGACCGTCCTCGATCAGCCGTTTGGTGATTATGTAGGGGTCGCCGT
>CAXIAS010000126.1:0-4960 GCA_964022195.1 uncultured Roseobacteraceae bacterium | reverse complement strand
CAGGGTCGATCCCCTCAATGGCCGCGGCTGTGCTGTCGACACTCAATTCCGGATGACGGGTCAGTGCTTCTTCGACTTGCACTTCGCCCTCGTCAGGCAACAGCGAGCAGGTGCAATAGACCAACCGCCCGCCCGGTTTGACCAAAGTCAGGGCATGGTCGATCATGGTCTCTTGTTGGTCGATCAACGCTCCGAACTCCGACCCGTCCTTGGCATAAGGCAGATCGGGATGGCGGCGGATTGTGCCAGTGGCCGAACAGGGCGCATCCAATAGGACCACGTCCCACTGACCCGTCACATCATTTGCGTCGGCGCACAACTGGGTTGCCTGCACTTTAGTGCGGGCCATGTTCTGGGTCAGGCGGTCCAACCGGTTTTGGGACACATCCACTGCCGTTACATCCGCCCCGGCGGCGGCCAGTTGCATGGTCTTGCCACCAGGGGCTGCGCATAAATCCAGCACCGTCAGTCCCGACACATCGCCCAACATGCGCACAGGGATCGCGGCGGCGGCGTCTTGGACCCACCAGTCGCCCGTTTCATATCCGGCCAGTCCGGTGACCTGCCCCGCGTCGGTCACCCGTACCGACCCCGTCGGCAAAACCGTGCCACCCACCGCATTTGCAACAGCTTGCGGATCGGACTTGGCGCTTAGGTCCAGTGGCGCGCCTGCAAAATGCGCAACTTCCATCCCCTCAACCGCGCGGCGCCCCCACGCCGCGACCAAGGGCTGTCGCAGCCAGTTGGGCATCAATGGCGTGTTGCGCTTGTCCCAGCCCGCCGGACCCTCATCCGCGATCTTGCGCAAAACGGCGTTGGTCAGACCCTTCATCGGCTGGGTGCGCTTGTTGCGGGCTACAATCTCGACATAGGCGTTCACCACGCCGTGGGCTGCCTCGCCCGAGGTCAATTCGATCACCCCCAACCGCAGGGCGTGCATGACATGGGGGGGTGGGGTCTTTTTCAGATAGGGTTTCAACATCCGGTCGGCGCGGTCCATGCCGCGCAGGGCGTCATTGGCCAGCCGTTGGGCTCGGGCGCGGTCCTCGGGTTCCAGCCTTTCTAGCGCGCCGCCTCCAATCAGCTCGGCCATCAAGCGGCCCTCTTCGGTGATCTGCATCAACAGGTAATGCGCCGAACGGCGGGCAGGCAGGCCAGTTTGCATCTTGGGTGATCCCTTGTTTTCACTGCCGTTGGGCGTATATCAAACCCAGACCTGCCACAAGGAGGGCCGCCAGATGTCCGACGACCTACCCGACGCCGCCAAACGCGCACTCGCCGAGGCCGAAGAACGGCGCAAAAACGCCAAAGCCGATTTGCCAAAAGAGCTGGGCGGCCGCGACGGCCCCGAACCCGTGCGCTTTGGCGACTGGGAGAAAAAGGGCATCGCCGTCGATTTCTAGCCCCTAGCCCCGATCACGACGCTATTCTTGTGCGTTTTTGTGCCGAATGGACGAGAACAACGCGCCTCCAATCAGGGCAATACCGATGAACCCTGTGATGATTTCGGGCACGTGGAACAGCGACTGCAGGAACATGATAATCGACAGCGCGAATATCGAATAGAACGCTCCGTGTTCCAGATACAGGAATTCCTGCAACGTTCCGCGCTCGACCAGCATGATCGTCATCGCACGCACATACATGGCACCCACGCCCAGACCAATCGCAATCAGCAGGATGTTCGAGGTCAGCGCAAAGGCCCCGATCACCCCGTCAAACGAGAAACTGGCATCCAGCACTTCTAGGTATAGGAACGCGCCCAAACCGCCCGCACCTGCGGCTGATGCCTTTTGCGACGTGGTATCCAGATAGGTCCCCAACCCGTCCACCGCGAGAAAGGTCAACATGCCGATGATCGCGGAAAACAGGAAGGTGCCTTGTTCTTCGTAAGGCAATGCACGGCAAATCACGACAACGATCAGCAGGACAAAGCCGATCTCGAACCCGCGCACCGATCCGCATTTGCGCAAGAACCGCTCGAGGCTTTTGATCCAGTCGATGTCCTTGTCCCCGTCGACAAAGAAATTCAACGCCACCATCATCAAAAACGTCCCGCCAAAGGCCGCGATGGGGCCATGCGCGTGGCCGATGATTTGCGAATACTGCTCGGGCTCGGCCAAGGCGAGGCGCATCGCCTCGAACGGATTGACCCATGCGAAAATGGCCACAATCGCCAGCGGGAACACGATCCGCATCCCGAACACGGCGATCAGGATACCCCACGTCAGGAACCGGTGCCGCCAGACAGGTGTCATGTCCTTCAGCTTGTTGGCATTCACAATCGCATTGTCGAACGACAAAGAGATTTCAAGCGCCGCCAGCACGATACCCACGATCAGGAACGACATGACGCCGCCCATCGTGCCTTCGGTGACCCAGCCCAGCCAGCCGGATAACATGATCCCCATGGCTGTGACGACAAACGGCCAGAACAGATAGGACAGAGTAGAACGTTTTTGCATGACTTAATTTCCTGACATCACTGCGGGGAGCCATAGCACCAGTTGCGGGAAAAGGAACAGCAAGACAAGTCCGGTGAGCTGCACCAACATGAACTGCATCATCCCAAGATAGATGTCCTTTAGGTCCCAATTGGGCACCACCCCCTTGAGGAAATAGGCCGACAGCGCCACCGGCGGCGATAGCCACGCAGTTTGCAGGTTCACCGCCACAAGGATGCCAAACCAGACCATCAGGTCATAGCGGCTAAGACCGTGGATATCCAAGGCCTGCACCGTCGGCAACAAGATCGGCACAACGATCAATACGATCGGGACCCATTCCAGTGGCCAGCCCAGCAGGAAAATCAGCGCCATCACCAAGAGCAGGATCAGATAGGGTGACATATCCAGCCCCAGCAGGATCTCGGTCATCATCTTGGGCGTGCCAAGGGCGCTGAACTGCGCCCCAAAGAAATTGGACGCCGCGACAAGGAACATGATCAGCACGGTGATCTCCAACGCTTTGATCAAACTGTCAAAGAAGCTGTGGATTGTGAACTTGCGGTAAGCGACCGACAAAACGATCGACCCGAACGCACCCATTGCGGCCGCTTCGGCGGGTGTGGCCAAGCCTAGCAGAATGGAACCCAGCGCAAATGAAATCAGGATCGTCGGCGGCATTAGCCCTGCGAAAAATTCGTCCCAAAGCTGGCTGAAATAGAACCCTTCGTCCGCGGATTTCCGGTAGATCGGGCTGCCTAGGTAGGCCAGCAGCAGGATGAACGCGCCAAAGACTATCGACCAGACCGGCAGGTCATCACCCATATTGGCCACGACCATATACATGTGGAACAAGACAGCGATTGGCAGCACGATCCGCAGCACCGGCAGCTTGCGATAGGCGGCATGGGCCACCGCCATAGATGCCAACATCACGGCCAAACCGCCAAACGGGATCAGCCCCCCGAATGTGCCACCCATGCCCAGACCGAAGATGCGGCACAGCGTTAGAACGCCCAGACAAATCAGCGCGACTTCGGCACGATAGAACCGTGACGTGTCAGGCTGGTCTTCTTCTGCCAAAATCGGGCCCAGCGCTGGGTTCAGCCAGCAGCGCCCCAAAGTATACAGCAAGTATAACGTCGCCAGCAGCGCACCGGGGATGAACGCACCGCGGAACAGATCCAGCGTGGACACCTCTAGCACCGGCCCCATCACGATCAGCATGATCGACGGCGGGATCAAAATGCCCAAGGTGCCGCCCGCAGTGATACAACCCGCCGCCAGTTTCACGTCATAGCCCGATCGCGACATCGTCGCCCCCGCCATGATGCCCAACAATGTGACCGAGGCCCCGACGATACCAGTGGCGGCGGCAAAGATCGTGGACACGATCAAGACCGCGATGAACAACGCGCCGCGCACGCGGGCCATGATCATCTGGATGGATGCGAACAGACGCTCCATCAACCCTGCCGATTCCATCACGATGCCCATCAACACAAACAGCGGAACGGCCATCAATTGGTCGTTGAGCATGGTCGAGTTGGTGTTCAGCGTCATCAGCAACGTGGTCAGCTTGAAATTCGCGCCCCAGATGCCGAAGACAAACGCCAAGAAGATCAGCGTGAATGAAATCGGAAAGCCGATAAAGATCACAAACAGCATCGCCAGCAACATAATCAAACCGATTGTCGGTTTGGAAATGGACGGGCGGGCCTTCATCAGGTCGGTAAACCATTCGCCGCCAGGCACCAGATCAGGCGTGAAAATCGCCATCGTCAACCAGACCAACGCGATCAGGTAGACAGGCATCGCCAATAGGAACTTTCGTTCGCGCTGTTTGCCCATCTTGTGGAACGCGCGGAAAATCTCGGGCAAACCTTGCAGCAGCAAAAGGGCGCCACCGATTGGCATCGCCAAACGGGCAGGCCACAGGATCGGCTGCCAAGCACTGTCCAGCGCCAGCCGCTCGCCTGTCTCAAACGACAGCCACCAGTATTGCGAAGCAACGGCGGTGAAAAAGATCATCGAGGGGATGAAAAATACCAGATAGGCGACCGCGTCGACGGTGGCTTGGGTCTTGTCGCTCCAATTGCGGTATAGGAAATCGGCGCGGATATGGACACCGCGCATAAGGCCGTAACCGGCACCCGCCATCCACAAAATACCGGCGATCATCCGGCTAAGGTCATAGGCCTGCAACGTCGGCCCCAGACCCAGATCGCGGGCAAATTCTGCATAACCTGCGTTTTGCAGGATGATGAACGAATTGCGCGAAAACACTTCCCAGACGACAACAACAATCAACGGGATCATCAACAGCGCAATCAGCTGACCTGCGCGATAGTTTAGAACATCAATGGCCGCTGTGATCGGGCGCTGCCAAGGGGTCATGTCCTCTGGCGTCTCTCCCGGCGCCTCGGAACGGCGCTCGGCGATCAGCTCGTCGGCGATTTCCAGATCGTCAGGGTTTAACTCATCCGCGGCCATTCCCAGTCTCCCTATTCTGGTTC
>CAXIAS010000125.1:0-5006 GCA_964022195.1 uncultured Roseobacteraceae bacterium | reverse complement strand
CCTTGGGACTGGGCGAGCCGATCCGCCTGTCCGCTGAACACGGCGAGGGCATGGATGAGTTGTATCATATTCTGATGCCGCTGGCGGACGAATTTGCTGAACGTGCCAAGGCCAACACGCCTGATACGGATGTCGATGTGGGCGAAGATGACGAAGATGCGCCGCGCGTCCCTACTCGGGATAAACCTTTGCAAATTGCCGTGGTTGGCCGCCCCAACGCCGGAAAATCCACATTGATCAACCAAATCATCGGAGAAGAGCGCCTGCTGACGGGGCCCGAAGCGGGCATCACCCGTGACGCTATTTCGGTCCAGTGGGACTGGGCGGGCGCGGACGGAAATCCAGTGCCGATGCGTATCTTTGATACCGCGGGTATGCGCAAAAAGGCCAAAGTGCAGGAAAAGCTGGAAAAGTTGTCTGTTTCCGACGGGCTGCGCGCTGTGAAATTCGCAGAGGTTGTTGTGGTTTTGCTGGACGTGGAAATTCCGTTCGAGCAACAGGACTTGCGTATTGCAGATCTTGCCGAACGCGAAGGCCGCGCTGTGGTGATTGCTGTGAACAAATGGGATACCGAGACCGATAAACAAGAAAAGTTGAAAGAGCTGAAAGAGGAATTTGCGCGCTTGTTGCCACAGCTAAAAGGTGCGCCGTTGGTTACAGTCTCGGCCAAGACGGGCAAGGGCTTGGATCGCTTGCAAGAGGCCATCATGCGGGCCCATGACGTTTGGAACCGCCGCATCAGCACGGCCAACCTGAACCGCTGGTTGACCGGTATGCTCGAACAGCACCCGCCGCCCGCACCTGGTGGACGCCGGATCAAGATGCGGTATGCGACACAGGTCAAGACCCGTCCTCCGGGCTTTGTGGTGATGTCGTCCTTTCCTGATCTGGTTCCGGCCAGCTATACGCGTTACTTGGTGAACGGTTTGCGCGAAGACTTTGACATGCCTGGTACGCCGATCCGTTTAACCCTGCGTGATCAAGGGGATAAAAACCCTTATAAAGGTAAAAAATCGGCGCAGCCGAGCCGCCTGAGCAAGCACCTGAAGAAAAGCGGCAAGAAGGATTAGGTCGCGGCGCGATACCCGCGCCACGTCTGCGTGCCAACGACTAATATACCTGCCGACGCGATTAATGCGACGGTCGGGTTGGCGGTGATGTTGGCCGCAATAATACCGATCAGCGCCCAGACGATGGTTATCCCAAATTCGACGGCCGATGGTCTGTGCCACAGGACGGTCAAGGCGACGATCAGTGTCATCACAATGGCCGCATAGGCCCAGCCCATGCTGTCAAACAGCACGCCGTATCCGGCCGCCGTGCTCCCTAGTGATACAAAGCTCGCAGCGGTTAGCCAGCCTGCATAAATCGCGACAGGTGCCCGAAGCCACCATCGATCTTGGTTCGGAGTGCGAAACATCGCCATTACCGCGAATGCGGCCATGGCAAAGATTGTGATTGTGGCCCAAATTGCGCTGTTACCGGCAATCCACAGCCAAGGCGTTCCGATTGCGAGGCTGCCAATCAATGGACTGCGAACCTTGTCCCAATGCCCATCGAAGCGACGTTTCCAGACGCCATAGATCGCTGATGCGGTCAACCACGCATAGATTAGCCCCCAGATCGAAAATGTGTAGCCGGCCGGTTGCACCGGCGGGTCGATCTGTGGATAGGGCAACTGATCCGCCTCGAATCCGCTAAACGGCGAGGTTAGCGCAGGCGACAAAACAAATGTGAAGGTAAAGAACAGGGCAAGTTAGGCGCATAGATGTTTCATACACTCTATACGCCAGATCCCGCGATAGGTTCACTTTTTGTTGGATTAGACCAGCTGGCCTGCCGCATCAATTCTGGTTTTCCCGCGCAGATAGGGGTGCAGAACCGCAGGCAGGTCAACAGATCCGTCTGCCTGTTGCCCATTTTCAAGCACTGCAATCAACGTGCGGCCAATCGCAAGACCGGACCCGTTAAGCGTGTGCAAGAACTGCGGCTTGCCGCCATCTGCACCTTTGAAACGTGCGTTCATCCGGCGCGCTTGATAGGCGCCACAGGTGGATACAGAGGATATTTCGCGGTAGGCGTTCTGACCCGGTAGCCAGACCTCGATGTCATGGGTGCGGCGTGCGCCTGCGCCCATGTCACCGGTGCATAGAACAACCGTGCGGTAGGGCAGGTTCAGACGTTCCAGAATGCCTTCGGCGCATTTGGTCATGCGGTCGTGCTCTGCATCGGACGTGTCGGGGTGACAGACGGTGACCATTTCGACCTTTTCGAACTGGTGCTGACGCAACATGCCCGACGTGTCACGGCCCGCACTGCCCGCCTCGGAGCGGAAACATTGCGTGTGGGCGACATATCTGCGGGGCAGGTAGTTTTCATCGACGGTCAACCCGTTGACGATGTTGGTCAGGGGCACTTCGGCAGTGGGGATCAACCACCAGCCGTTTGTTGTCTGATAGCTGTCTTCGCCGAATTTGGGCAATTGACCGGTGCCGACCATCATTTCTTCGCGCACCAGAACGGGCGTAATGGTCTCGATCAGGTCGTTGTCTTCGACGTGGGTGTCGAGCATGAACTGAGCCAGCGCACGGTGAACACGGGCCACGGCACCAGACAACAACACAAATCGGCTGCCGGACAATTTGGCCGCTGTTTCAAAATCCATCCCCGGCACAACGCCACCGATTTCGAAATGTTCGACAGGATCGAAAGCAAAGTTGCGCGGGCTGCCATGTTTGCGAATTTCGACGTTGTCCGCCTCGTCAGTCCCGTCGGGAATGTCGTCGTAGGGCAAATTGGGCAGGGCGATCAGCAGATCGGTCAGCTGCGCATCGGCGGCTTTTGCTTCATCGTTCAGCTGCGCGATCTGCGCCTTCTTTTCGCCGACAAGGGCGCGAAGGCGCTCGAACTCGGCCTCATCGCCGCGGCCTTTGGCTGCGCCCACTTCTTTGGCGGCTTTATTGGCCTCAGCTTGGGCTGTTTCGGCGGCCAAAATCTTGGCGCGGCGGGTTTCATCAAGGGCCAGAATCGCAGGCGATTGCGCTTCCATCCCACGACGAGACAGGGCCGCATCAAAAGCAGCAGGGTTGTCACGGATCATGCGGATATCATGCATAGGTCTGGTCCTTTGGGTGGTAAAACGATTTCTTGCCCCCATATGCCTTAAACAAAGGTGACTGTGAACCACGAATTGATGTGGGCAACGGTTGCCATTTAGATGGTGCAGACATACTGTGCCGCGACTTTGAGGGGCAACAACGATCCCCTTTAAACCACTAATAAGGAACGACCATGCAGGGTATCACTTCACTTGTCCCACTGATCCTAATTTTCGGGATCATGTATTTCTTCTTGATCCGTCCGCAGCAACAAAAGCTGAAAGAACACCAGAACATGGTAGAAAACCTGCGTCGTGGTGATCAGGTTGTGACCCAAGGCGGCATCTTGGGCAAAGTGACGAAAGTCAAAGACGCCGCCGCTGAAGTCGAAGTCGAGATTGCATCGGGCGTAACAGTCCGCGTTGTCCGTTCGACGATCGCTCAGGTTCTGAACAAGACAGAGCCCGCCAACTCCTGATCCGCCCGCGAAAGGCGTTCCTATGCTGAATATTTCACCACTCAAACAGGTGATGATCTGGCTGACCGTTGTGGTCGGCCTTTTCTTGGCTGTGCCTAACGCCTTTTACACCAAGGTCGAGAGTCACAATGACACGATCGCCGCTGGCGGCGAAAGCAGCGCATGGCCGTCGTTTTTGCCATCCGGTTTGGTCAATCTGGGGTTGGATCTGCGCGGCGGCGCTCATCTGCTCGCCGAAGTCAAGGTCGCGGACGTCTACAAAACGGTGATGGACGACCGGTGGCCCGAGGTCCGTGACGCATTGGTGACCGAACGCGACGTGATTGGTTTTGTAAATCGCGAGGACGGCCCAGAAGATAGACTGTTGGTCCGCATTTCGAATGCAGATGCGGGCGCTCGGGCGTTGGAACTGGTGCGCGGTCTGGCGCGCCCTGTGGGGTCCATAGCCGGTGCAGGGCAGAACGACATCGAGGTGTCGATCAACGGATCCGTCCTGACGATCGAGCTGTCCGAGGCCGAGCGCGTTGCCATTGATGAACGCACAATGCAGCAATCGCTGGAAATCATTCGCCGCCGCATCGACGAGGCGGGCACACGCGAACCTACGATTCAACGGCAGGGCACCCAGCGTGTCTTGATCCAAGTTCCCGGTGTCGGGTCCGCCCAAGAGGTCAAGGACCTGATCGGGAAAACCGCGCTTTTGACATTTCAACCTGTCGTTAGTCGCACAGGCGACGCTGGTGCAAATCCAGGGTCGGGCAACATGTTGCTGCCCGCCTCGGATGAGGACGGCATTTTCTACATTCTGGAACGTACGCCGGTTGTGACTGGTGAGCAGCTGGTTGATGCGCAGCCTGCGTTTGATCAAAACGGGCGGCCAGCGGTCAATTTCCGCTTTAACACGTCGGGCGCACGCAAATTCGGTGATTACACGGCGGAAAACATCGGCTCTCCCTTTGCTATTGTTTTGGACGACGAGGTCATTAGCGCCCCAACCATCCAAAGCCATATCGCAGGCGGGTCGGGCATCATTACCGGCCGTTTCACTGTCGAGGAATCGACAAGCTTGGCGATTTTGTTGCGCGCGGGTTCATTGCCTGCCGAATTGACGTTTCTAGAGGAACGCACAATCGGGCCCGAGCTAGGCCAAGATAGCATTGACGCAGGTAAAATCGCCTGCATCGTCGCGGGCTTGGCTGTGTTGATTTACATGGCGCTTAGCTATGGGTTGTTCGGAATTTTCGCAAATGTCGCCCTGATCATCAACGTTATTCTAATCTTTGGTTTGTTGTCGATGATCGGCGCGACACTGACGTTGCCGGGCATTGCAGGGATCGTTCTGACGATCGGTATGGCAGTGGACGCGAATGTCATTGTGTTCGAACGCATCCGAGAAGAACTGAAAACCGCCAAGGGCCCTGCGCGTGCGA
>CAXIAS010000124.1:0-5276 GCA_964022195.1 uncultured Roseobacteraceae bacterium | reverse complement strand
GTCCGTCTGGGGGACGGAAGGTCGCAGGTTCGAGTCCTGCTAGCCCGACCATCAAACGCCCGCTTGCCTTTTTGGTCGGCGGGCGGTTTTGTATCCGGCAGGGAGACATAGACATGACCACCATAGGCGTATTAGCCGATCACCAGATCCGCAACATGATCGAAACAGGTCAGATTACTGCCTCTGCACCGGTTGAGGCGGGACAAATCCAGCCTGCATCTCTCGACTTGCGGCTGGGGCACGTTGCCTACCGCGTTCGCGCGTCGTTTCTGGCCGGAAAAACCCGCACCGTAGCGGACCGTTTGCGCGATTTTGAAATGCACCGGATCGACCTGACCGATGGTGCTGTCCTTGAAAAGGGCTGTGTCTACGTCGTGCCATTGCTCGAATCGTTGTCCCTGCCCGCGAGCATGACCGCTGCGGCATCGGCCAAGTCGTCAATTGGCAGGCTGGACTTGCTGACGCGCATCATTACAGACCAAGGGGTTGAATTCGACCGGGTTCCCGCCGGCTATTGCGGACCGCTATATGTTGAAATCTGCCCGCGATCGTTTTCTGTTGTGGCGCGGCAGGGTTTGATGCTGAACCAGATCATTTTCCGGTCCGGCAAAACCATCATGTCCGACGCCGCCTTGACCGCGTTGCACCAGCAAACCCCGATCGTCGACGGTGATCCGGTCATATCTGACGGTTTGGGGTTCTCTGTCGACCTAAAACCCGACACGGGGACATTGGTCGGGTATCGTGCGAAACCGCATACCGGCGTGATCGACCTGTCAAACCTGAACCACTACGACCCGTCCGAGTATTGGGAGGAGGTCCACACACAAGACGGCTGGATCATCCTTGATCCCGGCGCGTTCTATATCCTTGTCAGCCGCGAAAGCATCGTGATCCCGCCCATGGCAGCCGCAGAAATGGCCCCCTATATCGCAATGGTCGGCGAATTTCGCGTGCATTACGCAGGCTTTTTCGATCCCGGTTTCGGCTATGCCGAGGCAGGCGGAACGGGGTCGCGCGGCGTGCTAGAAGTCCGCTGTCACGAGGCACCATTTGTGCTAGAGCACGGTCAAATCGTGGGCCGTCTTGTTTATGAGGACATGGCAGCCATGCCAGATGCCCTATACGGCCGCGAGATCAAGTCGAACTATCAGGGTCAAGGTCTGAAACTGTCGAAACACTTCAAGGCGCCTTAGTCCTCGAATAGCTCGGTTTGATCGTCATCATCGTCGCCATCCTCGTCGTCGTCGCCCGTCTGGCCCAATCCGGCCATTCCGGGTGGTGGACGGTTTTCCAACAAACCTGCCGCGCGCAGTTCCTTGAGGCCTGGCAGATCGCGGGCATTTTCCAGACCAAAGTGATCCAGAAACTCGGCGGTTACCACAAAGGTCACAGGCCGGCCTGGCGTCATACGACGACGCCCAAACCTGATCCATTCCATCTCAATCAGCTGGTCAATCGTGCCACGCGACACCGAAACGCCCCGAATTTCCTCGATCTCGGCACGGGTAACCGGCTGGTGATAGGCAACAATGGCAAGCGTCTCAATCGCGGCGCGTGACAGTTTGCGGGCCTCAACCGTTTCCTTTTGCATCAAGAACCCCAGATCACCAGCGGTGCGAAACGCCCAAGCATCGCCAATTCTAATCAACTGAACTCCCCGCCCGTCGTAACGTTTACGCACATGAACCAAGGCCTCGGCAGGGTCGCAACCGTGTGGCATTCGTCCCGTCAATTCCTTGACGCTAACCGGCTCGGCAGTGGCAAATAGGATTGCCTCGACCATGCGTTCCTGTTCGGCCATTGGAGGCGCGTCAAACAGGCTATCGTTCTCAGGTGTCGCCATCTTGCGGCTCCCTCTTGCGGATTTGGATGGGGGCAAATGCATCGCCCTGCCGTATTTCAATCTTGCCTTCTTTGGCCAGCTCTAGCGACGCGGCAAAGGTGGACGCAGTGGCCGAGCGGCGTTTGGCCGGATCGATGTCCCAGCCTTCCGGCAGATAGGAGATCAACTCGGTCCAATCCCCCGCAAAACCAATAAGCTTGCGCAGGCGGGCCAGTGATTGCTCCATAGTCATGACCTCTTTTCGGTCCATGATAAAGGGACGGAATTCGTCCTTGGTCCGGATGCGGGCATACCCCTGCATAAGGTCCAGCAGTGTCGCGGTATAGGTCACGCGGCGAACGCGCTGCACGTCCTCGGTGATCCCGCGGGCAAAGAAATCGCGCCCTAGCTGGTCACGGGCCATGAGTTGGGCCGCTGCCTTGCGCATCGCTTCCAACCGTTCCAACTGGAATGCAAGATGCGCGGCCAGTTCTTCGCCCGACGGGCCCTCTTCGCTGGGATCTGGCGGCAAAAGAAGCCGGGATTTCAAAAATGCCAACCAAGCCGCCATCACCAGATAATCCGCCGCCAGTTCCAAACGCAAACGCTTGGCCTCTTCGACAAAGGTGAGGTATTGCTCGGCCAGCGCTAGGATAGATATCTGTCGCAGATCAACCTTTTGCGTGCGCGACAAGGTCAGCAACAGGTCAAGCGGCCCCTCATAGGCGCCCACGTCAACGATCAGCGCCTCTGACGCGACACGTTCGCTGACAGTCATGCTGTCTTGTTCGAAATCCTGATCGCTCACTTGTCCCTCACGCCAGTAGCGCTTCAAGTTCCGCGTTCAGGCCTGCAATGTCAACTTTTTCTGGTGTTTTGCGCTGTGCCAACGCACGCGCCGCGCGCGTTTGAGCCGCAGGCGTCAAATCCCCTGCGGCCTGCGCGACCTGTTCCATTTCGGCAGGCTTGCCATTGCAATGCAGTGCGATATCGCACCCCGCGGAAATCGACGCTGCCGCACGGTCCCCTATGGACCCGGACAATGCCTCCATCGACAAATCGTCGGACATTATCAATCCTTCAAAGCCTATGTCATCGCGAATGACCTGCATCATCTTGGCTGATGTGGTCGCAGGTGCATCGGGATCAATGTCAGAAAAAACGATATGAGCGGTCATCCCCATCGCCATGTCATTTAACGCCTTGAACGGAGCAAAATCACGTTTTTCCAGAACGTTACGGGGTGCAGTTACAGTTGGTAAGCTCAAGTGACTGTCCACTGAGGCCCGCCCGTAGCCGGGAATGTGTTTCAAGACAGGCAACACACCACCGGCTAGAAACGCATCCGCGCATACTCTTGCGGCCTTGATCACGGTTGCGGTGTCACCACCATACAGGCGGTTGCGCAACACAGGATGGGTATCATCCTCGACCAAATCAGCCAGAGGGGCGCAGTTCACGTCAATACCGACGTCATGCAGCTCTGCCGCGATTAAACGGTTGCGGATCCATTGGGCGCGCATCGGATCCGAGGCCCGTTCCATTTGGTCCAGCGCAGGCAGGTATTCCCGCCAATGTGGCGCGCGCATCCGTTGGACACGGCCACCCTCTTGGTCGATCAAAACTGGGGCGGCGCGGCCAACAGCCTCGCGCAGGTCACCTGTCAGACGTCGTAATTGATCCGGGTTGTCTACATTGCGCGCAAACAGAATGAACCCCCAAGGGTCAATATCTCGGAAAAATGTTTTTTCCCAACTCGTTACAACGTGACCTTCAGGTCCAAATATCGTGGCATTTGTCACGGAACTAGCGCACAACGTATGGGATGCAATCAGCCCCTTCGGCTACCAGAGCAGCGCAGAACCGCCGCGCATCCGTCAAACCACCAAAGCCTTGCGCTCGTAGGCGGTAGAACGTGCGGCCGCCCGACGTCGCTGACTGAATAACCCGTGTTTTTTCAGACATCACATCCCCAAACCGACCTGACAAACGATCCCACTCGGACGCTGCAACATCCGCCGAAGGATACGCGCCAAGTTGGACCAGTTTCGTGCCTGCCGCAAAAGCAGTGGTGGTAACTGCGGCATCGGTTACAGCGGCTGTGGTTGCCGCCGTTGGTGCAACTGTCACCGAGGCCACAGCAGCAGTCGCACGACGTTTGCGCGCAGCGGGCCGCAAGGATGACCTTACCGCGCTTGCAGATGCGGAGACGACCTGCCCCGCAACAGACAACGCCGGAGCGACATCCTCACCTGCGGCCAATTCGGACAAGGGGGGCGCTGCGGATGCAATCTGATCCGCAAGTGCCAGAATATCATCGGTCGATAATGGCGCGTTGACCAGCTGATCGCCATTCAGAGAAACCGTCGTTTCGACTTCGGGGTCTGCTGTGACCACTTGGGCCACGGCGGCCGTAACCTCGTCTGCCTCGGCCATAGGCTGGACCTCTAGGTCTTCCGCGACCAGCCCCCCCATTTCAGGGGCAAGCGATACCGTGTCCTCGGGGGCAGCGGCGCCGCCTTCTGCGGGCACAGCATTTACAGCCAGTCCCGTGTGAAGCGAGACTTCACCACCTGGGTTGGCGGGTAAAACACGCATATCGCCTGTCATCGCACGTACCACAGGAATGCCTGTCACATCGCGCATAACCAGTTTGTAACCCCAGACGCCAATGCCTGCCATCAGGGCCAAGGATGCAACAGCACCCGCATATTGAACAAAGATACCGGCGCGCGCAGCGCCGCTAGTAGGGGCTGACCCCTGATCGTATACCGCCATTTCCTGCCTCACTGCCCGCGCCTAGGACGCGGAAGGTTGCCTCACTCAAACAACCGGCACTGGCACGTTTTAACGCATCTCTTGAGCCGGAGTGACGCCCAAAATACCCAAGCCAGACGCAATAACAACAGCAACTGCACGGATAAGGGCGATTTTCGCCTGAGATGTGGCTTTGTCGTCCTCTTGCACGAACCGCAGACTGACATCATCGTTACCGCGGTTCCATAGCCCGTGGAAATCCGACGCCAAATCATACAGATAGAACGCGATCCGGTGCGGCTCGTGGCCCTTTGCAGCAATCTCGACCAAGCGCGGCCATTCGGCAACCTTTTTGGCGACTGCTTGCTCGGCTTCATGAGACAGTTTGCTAAGGTCCGCAGACGACAGAACCACGTCCGAGACATCAATTCCGGCCTCACCGGCCTTGCGCAAAACCGAATTCACTCGTGCATGGGCATATTGCACATAGAATACAGGGTTGTCTTTGGACTGCTCGGTCACCTTGTCGAAATCGAAATCCAAAGGCGCGTCATTCTTGCGCGTCAACATATGGAACCGTGTGACATCCGCGCCCACCTGATCCACAAGATCCCGAAGTGTGATAAACGTCCCTGCCCGCTTGGACATTTTGAACGGCTCGCCATTCTTGAACAGTTTGACCAATTGGGTCAGT
>CAXIAS010000123.1:0-5341 GCA_964022195.1 uncultured Roseobacteraceae bacterium | reverse complement strand
CCCGCCGCATCGACCAAGGCGCGATGAAACGCCACGTCAGAGGCGCAGAATGCTTCATCCGTCAGACCGGGTTGTGATTGACGGTGGGCTTCGGCGCGCATCGTTGCCAAATGGTCCGCGGTGCGCCGATCAGCGGCCAAAGGCGCACAGGCCCGTTCCAACGCATATCTGGCCTCGCAGGCGGTCGCAAAGCTTACGTCGTTCATCGACAACAACAAGGTCGAGGTGGTGATCTGCTGACCGTAGGCGTCTTCAAACCGCAACCGGTTCACAAAGGCGCCGCCAGTGGCGCCGCGCTGGGTCCGGATCAGCGATTGCGCGCCCAGACGTTTCAGCGCCTCGCGCACTGTCGGGCGCGACACTTTGAACTGGTCGGACAACTCGGCCTCGGATGGCAAACGTTCGTCGACGAGCAAGTCGCCGGACATAATGGCATCGCGGATCGCCTTGGCGATCTGGGCGGAAAGGTCGGATTTGTCTTTGTGATCAATTTTCATTTGTCAGACAATTAAACGTCTGACATATGTTTTGCAACAGTCGAGTCGCAGCCAATGAGGAGGGTGCCAATGTCGCAAGTTCGGTTTGACCTGCCATTGCGGGCAATTCTATGGCTGGCCTTCTTTGTCGTAATCTTGATGTCTTGGGTGATGATGGTCGCCATGAGCCTTGGAATGGGGCTCGATGTATTGGGACGACCGGACAAGATGGCCCAGATGATGGCGGCGATGGATCCGCGGATGGATATGGACATGCCCATGGCGCGGTTCAGTCCGTTGTTCGGGATGTGGGCTGCGATGATGGCGGCGATGATGTTGCCTACGATAGTGCCCACGTTGACCAGTTACGAGGACCTGATGCGCAGTGCCAATGGCACGCGGGCAGGGTGGCTGGGTGTGTTGCTGGGGTATTTCGTCGTCTGGGTTGCCTTTGCGGCGATGATCACGGCGGTGCAATTGGGCCTGTTGTTCGGCGGCATTGTCGACATGTTGGGGATCGCAAGATCCGTCTGGATCAGCGCCGGATTGCTGGTTGTTGTTGGTGCGTTTCAGTTCACCCGTGCAAAAGAGGTCTGCCATGGCGTCTGCCACAGCCCGATGATGTATTTCGTCGGCCACTGGAAACCGGGTTTTGCCGGTGGTGTGCGGATGGGGTTGGGTCTTGGTGCGTTCTGCGTTGGCTGCTGCTGGGGCTTTATGGCGCTGGGGTTTGTCGGCGGGGTGATGAACCTTGCTTGGATGGGGCTGGCGACGCTGTTTATGATTTTGGAAAAATTGCCTAGTATAGGGCACAAAGTGACCAAGCCGATGGGGGTCCTGCTGATCGGGGCTGGCGTCGTATTGGCCACAACATCACTGTAACGAAAGGGACGATCATGGCCGAGACCAAGGACCGCGCACCCGCAGACAAACTGCCTGTGTCGCAACGTATCGATCAACGCATGGAAAGCCATCCGCTGCGTCGCAAGATGAACCCGACCGACTGGGCCATCAAAGGCGAGTTGTTCCTGAACTGCTCATGTGAGGTTTTTTGCCCTTGCGTTGTGTCATTGGGCGCGCACCCTCCGACCGAGGGGCACTGCCACGCATGGATGGCGATTGCGATCGACGAAGGGCACTTTGAAGGCGAGGATCTGTCAGGGCTGAACGTCGGCCTGCTGGTCGATATTCCGGGCCGGATGGGCGAAGGCAATTGGCGCGTGGCCGCCTATGTCGATGACCGGTCCACACAAAAGGCCTATAACGGGCTGCTCAAGATCTTCTCGGGCGCTGCAGGTGGGACGACGGGGCTGTTTACCTTCCTTGTGTCCGAAATCATCGGCGCCGAGCGTGAAAAGGTCGAGATCGTGCGCGAAGGTAACAAACGCGGCATTTACATCGGGCGTAAAATTCAGGGCGAGATCGAGATGATCGACGGCAAATCACCCGACCATCCGGTGATGATTACCAATTCCAAATACTGGATGGGCCCCGACATTATCGCCGCAAAAGGCGTGAAATCCAAGGTCCGTGACTACGGTCGGGTCTGGGACTTTGGCGGTAAATCCGCCGAGGTTTGCCCGATCGACTGGCATGGCCCGCGTTGATGATCAGCCCCGCCTATTGCCGCAAAATGGCGCAGTATAACCGTTGGCAAAACGATGGTCTGCGCACACTTGTCGCCGGTCTGAGCGAGAGCGATCTGCATCTGGATCGTAAGGCGTTTTTTGGGTCGATATCGGCCACAATGAACCATTTGCTCTGGGGCGATATCATCTGGTTGCACCGGATGGGCGCGGGCGATCCGCCTTCGGTTCCGGTTGCCGAACACACCCGCATAACAGCGGACAAGGTCGCGTGGGATGAATTGCGCGATGCAACGGATACACGCATCACACAATGGGCTCGGTCGTTGACCGATGACGACCTTGCCCGTGATCTGACGTGGCGATCGGCATTGAACCAATCGGACATGGTTAATCCGATGGCTGACTGTGCCGTGCATTTTTTCAACCACCAGACCCATCATCGTGGACAGATCCACGCCATGATGACAGCGGCAGGGCAAGCGCCCGACGCTACCGATCTGCTGTTTATGCCCTAAGGAAGAACAACAATGGCATTGATATCCCCATCCCGCCGGCTACGCCGCACGCCGTTCTCTGACGGTGTCGAGGCGGCAGGCGTAAAATCCTATACCGTCTATAACCACATGCTGTTGCCAACCGTGTTCCGCTCGGTGGTCGAGGACTACAGGCATCTGAAATCGGCGGTGCAGGTCTGGGACGTGTCGGTCGAACGCCAAATTCAGGTTCGTGGTCCGGATGCGTCGAAACTGGTTCAGATGTTGACCCCGCGCGATTTATCCGAGATGTCCGAGGATCAGTGTTATTACGTGCCCATTGTTGATGAAACCGGCGGCATGTTGAACGATCCGGTCGCGCTGAAACTGTCCGAAGACCGCTGGTGGATATCCATTGCCGATAGTGATTTGTTATTCTGGATCAAGGGCTTGGCCTATGGATACCGGCTAGACGTTTTGATTGATGAACCCGACGTGTCGCCTTTGGCTGTGCAAGGTCCCAAAGCGGACGCGCTGATGGCGCGGGTGTTTGGCGATGCGGTGACCAAGCTGCGGTTCTTTCGCTATGGCTGGTTCGATGTAAACGGGACCAAGATGGTTATCGCGCGGTCGGGCTATTCCAAACAGGGCGGGTATGAAATCTATCTAGAGGGGTCCGCCAACGGCATGTGGCTGTGGAACACTTTGTTCGAGGCGGGCAAGGATCTGGACGTCTATGCCGGTTGCCCGAACCTGATCGAACGGATTGAGGGTGGTTTGCTATCCTACGGCAACGATATGACCCGCGCCAACACCCCTCACGAAGCAGGTCTGGGCCGGTTCTGTTCCACCCAATCCGCCATCGGCTGTGTTGGCCGCGACGCGCTGTTGCGCGTGGCCCAAGAAGGACCGGTCAAGCAAATCCGCGCGATCAGGATCGAAGGCGATTTGCCACCATGCGACCGGATGTGGCCGCTGATGGATGGTCAGGACCAAGTCGGAGCCGTCACATCGGCAGCTTGGTCGCCGGATTTTGAAACCAACGTAGCGATCGGAATGGTGCGTATGACACATTGGAATCCGGCCACCGATCTGGACGTGATTACGCAGTCAGGTGTGTTCCCTGCCATCGTGAACGAAACATTCTGGATCTAGAAAATCTATCCCTGTCAGAACCACTGGCAGGGTCGTCTGAAATAAACAAGAGGAGGTGGCGTCATGTTTAAAGCGCTCGTAGTCGAAAAGAACGAAGAGGGTAAGACCAGCGCATCAGTGCAAGATATGACGCTGGACCAATTGCCCGACGGCGAGGTCACTGTTGCGGTTGACTATTCTACCGTGAATTACAAGGACGGCCTGTGCATCGGGCCTGGCGGTGGCTTGGTCCGCAATTACCCGCACATTCCCGGCATTGATTTTGCAGGCACCGTCGAGGCATCCGCAGATGACCGCTACAAGGTTGGCGACAAGGTTGTGCTGACAGGCTGGCGCGTGGGCGAGGCATATTGGGGCGGCTATTCCCAAAAGGCACGGGTCAAGGCCGACTGGCTGGTTCCACTGCCCGAGGGCATCGACGCGCGCCAGGCAATGGCCGTCGGCACCGCCGGTTTCACCGCGATGCTGGCCGTTATGGCGCTAGAGGATCACGGGATCAAAGACGGTCCTGTTTTGGTCACGGGCGCTGCGGGCGGGGTTGGGTCGGTCGCGACAGCGATCCTTGCCAATCTGGGGCATAAAGTGGCCGCGGTGACAGGCCGCCCAGAAACAGCCGATTATCTGACAGGGCTGGGCGCGACCCAAATCGTCGCCCGAGAAGAGCTGAACGAGACGACCAAACGCCCGCTTGAGGCCGAAACTTGGGGCGGTTGTGTTGATGCGGTCGGCGGCGAAATGCTCGCGCGGGTTCTGGGCCAGATGAAATATGGCGCTAGTGTCTCGGCCGTGGGGTTGGCGGGGGGGGCGGGGCTACCTGCCTCTGTCATTCCGTTCTTGTTGCGCGGTGTGAACCTGTTGGGCATCGACAGCGTGATGCAGCCCTACGCCAACCGCGTTCGCGCGTGGCAACGGATTTCCACGGACCTACCGATGGACAAGCTAGAGGCGATGATCCAACCCGCAACACTGTCGGATTTGCCCGCGTTGGGTCGTGATATCCTAAAGGGTCAGGTCAAGGGCCGCGTTGTTGTGGATGTAAACGCCTGATCTGCGTCCCGCTAAACGGACACTAAAAAAGGCGCGGCGAGTTATCGCCGCGCCTTTCTTTTTGGGTATGTGGCCCGCGATTGCGGGCCACTTAGCAATTTACTGCTTGTCGCGTTTGCTGTCGCGGTAAAGCGCTTTGATCAACGCCACACACATCAGACCCATGACGACCGTAAAGGGCAGGGCCCCGATGATCATCGCACTCTTGAGCGCATCCATTGGGTTGTTGTCGCCAGCAGCGAGGATCAATGTTCCGATCACAGCTGTCAGGATCAAACCCCAGATGATGCGGTGCTTGATGCTGGTTTCTTCTTCGCCACCGGACATGATTGTGTTCATCACCAGAATTCCGGAGTCAGCAGATGTGACAAGGAAAGTCATGACCAGAACAACACACATCACAGTGATCGCTGTCAGGAACCCGCCAGAAATCATCTGACCCAGTGTCGCGAACAGCTGGTTGGTCTGTGACGCTCCGGTGATCGCACCGTTTGCGCCGCCAGTCAGTTCCAGATCGATTGCTGTTGCACCGAGGATTGTCATCCATGCGAAACAAACCATCGCTGGTGCAATGACGCAACCGATGATGAATTCGCGCACA
>CAXIAS010000122.1:0-5535 GCA_964022195.1 uncultured Roseobacteraceae bacterium | reverse complement strand
AGATCTGCCGAATAGTTGGACGCTGCATTTCTTTGTGCCTGCGGATCAGGCAGTGACGCGGGCGTGGTTGGTAACGGGGGGCTTTTTGGCCTTATCACTGTTGGCGTTTACCCTGTTTCAGGTCAACCGCCTGCGCAATGTCAGGTCCGCCCTGACGCAGTCCGAGCGCCAAGAAACCGAACTGCGTTCAACCAATGCGCGGTTAGCTATCGAAGTCGAGGAACGCCGCGCCGCCGAGCGCAGCCTGCAAAGGACCCAAGCCGATCTGGAACGGGCCGGCCGGTTGGCGGCACTTGGACAGCTGGCATCTTCGGTAACCCATGAATTGGGGCAGCCGATCGCCGCGATGAAAAACCAGCTGGCAGCGTCCGAAATGACCGATGGACCATCAACGCTGGCCCATAGAATGCAGGGATTGGTCGAGCGTATGGAAAGCATCACGCGCCAGTTGAAGTTCTTTTCGCGCAAAGGGCGCGACAAATTTGAGCGGTTCAATCTGGCCGAGGCCATGAACGAAGCCTTGGATTTGTTAGAACCGAGCATTGCCGACAGACAGGCAACGGTTCAATTCCATTGGCCTGACGCGGCGGTGATGGTCACCGCCAACCGGTTGCGGATCGAACAGGTCATGACAAACATCGTGCGCAATGCGCTGGATGCAATGGATGATACCCGCGACCGCCAAATCGAGGTATCGATGGGCGTCACCGGACCCGATGTCTGGTTTACCGTGTCCGATACAGGTCACGGCCTGATGGGAAGAACGCTGGACGACCTACAAGAACCGTTTGCGACCACACGCGAAAGCGGCGAAGGCATGGGGCTGGGGCTGACGATCTCGGCGGGTGTCGTCACCGATCATGGCGGCACCATCAAGGCATATGATAGGCCTTCGGGCGGGGCCGAGTTCAGAGTGACCTTGCCCAGTAAGGAACACACAGATGACTGAAAACAGGGTCCTGATTATTGATGACGACCGATTGATGCGCAATTCGCTTGTTGATCTGGTCGAGGCTGCGGGCTGGTCCGCCAAGAGCCTCGCGCGCGCCACAGAGGCCGCACGATGGATCGAGCAATTTCGCCCGCATGTTATTTTGTCGGATGTGCGCATGCCCGAAACATCTGGGCTTGAACTGTTACAGTCGTTAACGGCCGCACCGCCTGTTGTCCTGATTTCAGCCCATGGCGATATTCCGACCGCGGTCGAGGCAATGACCCTTGGCGCCTACAGTTTTGTAGAAAAGCCGTTTGATCCCAAACAATTGTTGTTGATCCTGTCTCAGGCAGCAAACGCGCACCAGATACGCAACAACAACGAACGGCTAAAGGGCAGGTTACGCCAATTGTCCGGTGTCGACCGCGTATTGCTGGGCCAGACACCCCAGATAGCTCAAGTGCGCGATGCTGTCGTCATGGTGGCGGGCACCGACAGCAACGTGTTGGTCCAAGGTGAAACGGGCACCGGTAAAGATCTGGTAGCGCGGATGATCCATGATTTGTCGCCGCGCTGTGATGGCCCCTACATCGCTGTAAACACAGCCCAAATCACCGCGGCAAATCTGCCCCACATCTCGCACGAGGCGGCGGGTGGCACGCTATTGCTGGACGAAATTGGCGCCTGCCCGCCCGATGTGCAACCGGTCCTGCTGCGTCTGATTGATGCGCACGAGGTCATGTCCCCGGACACAGGCCTGCCAACGAAGGCCGATCTGCGGATCATTGCTGCAACCAACGAGGACACGGATGCGGCGGTAAAGTCCGGATCACTGCGTGCTGATTTGTTGTATCGCCTTGATGGTTTGTCCATTGCCCTACCCCCGCTAAGAGAGCGCCGCGATGACATTACAATGCTTGCCATGCGATTTGATCAAGAATTCTCGCGCCAGTATGATAGCGACACCACCGCCCTATCTGACCAAGAACTTCGGTCGTTGATTGCACATGACTGGCCCGGAAATGTGCGAGAATTGCGTAATTACATGGACCGGCGGGCGATGATGGCGCGTCACGGCGGTCCAACCCCACAGGTCGCAAAAGCAGGCAGCGTTGCAGGATTGGATGACAAGACCGGATTGCGCGAAGCAGTTGCCGCATTCGAGAGGCAAATCATTGGCAAGGCGATCCAGTCTCATGCGGGCCGGATGGACGATGTCGCCCGAGATCTGGGCATTGGGCGCCGGACCCTGAACGAAAAAATCGTGAAACTGGGCCTCGACAAAGACGCGTTGCTATAGCCCTGCGGAAATCCGCAGGGGTGCCGGCCTCAGCCGCGCAGTTTTCTTCATACTATGCCCGATAGGAATCGTGTTCTGTTACCCCATGACATTTTTGGGAGGAAAAGAAATGAAAACCATGATGACGGCTGCGGCCACAGCAGCGCTCACACTTGGACTGGCGACATCATCACAAGCCGAGGAATGGAACGTGTCCCTATGGGGAAAACAACGCGCCTTTACCGAGCACGTGGAACGGCTGGCGGATCTAGTGTCTGAAAAAACAAACGGCGAGTTCACTCTCAATATCAGCTACGGCGGACTATCAAAGAACCGCGAGAACCTTGACGGGATTTCCATCGGCGCATTCGAGATGGCCCAGTTTTGTGCCGGTTACCACCGCGATAAAAACCCCTCGATCACGGTTCTCGAGCTGCCGTTTTTGGGCGTGTCTTCGTTAGAGCAAGAAATCGAGCTGTCGATGGCAGTCTATCAGCACCCTGCGGCTGTCGCCGATCTGGCGCGGTGGAATGCGACGCTTTTGATGCCGTCGCCACTGCCGCAGTATAACATTGTGGGTGTAGGTGACGCGCCTGCAACACTGGCAGATTTTGAAGGCCTTAGCGTGCGCGCGACGGGCGGTATTGGGGCAGCAATGGCAACGATCGGCGCGGTCCCGACATCGATGTCGGCCAGCGAAGTCCGCCAGGCGATGGATTCCGGTGTTGTGAAAGCCGTGGCGTTTGCACCCCACGCGCACATGTCATTTGGCACCATCGAGAACGCAACGTGGTGGACGGAGAACCTGAATCCGGGCACAGTGAATTGCCCTGTTGTGGTGAACTCCGACGCTCTGGCTGGCCTGTCCGACGCGCACAAAGAAGCGCTGATGGGGTCGGTTGACGAGGCCTTGGATCACTATGTTGCCAACTACAACGGTGCCACAATGGACGCATGGGGTCCTGCCCTTGCCGAACGCGATATCGCCGTCGTAGCCTTCGCTGATGCTGAAATCGACGCGTTCAAGCAAGCCGCAGCCGCACCAGCCGCCGCCGCGTGGATCGAGCAGACCACCGCCGCAGGCCTACCCGCGCAAGAGCTGTATGATCTGGTCACAGGCATGATCGCCGAAGGTCAGTAACCACAAAAAACCAAGCCCCGCACCTTAGGCTGCGGGGCTTGACTGTCTTTGGACCAAGGTTATCGGGGGGCCATATGGCTACTGCATCGTTAGTGCTGTCGGACGACAGCATGCTCAGTAAATGCGACCAGACGCTCTTGCGACTGGAACGCGGGTTCGCCCTGATCAGTGGCATTGGCGTGTTTGCGTTAATGGTTCTGGCAGTCGTTTCGGTAACAGGGCGCAATGCGTTGAACGCGCCGCTGCCCGGATATGTCGACTGGATCGAGCAAGCCATGCCCTTGATCGCGTTTATGGGTGTCTCGTTTGTGATGCGTGAAGGCGGCCATATTCGCATGGATATCCTTGTCGGCAAACTACGCGGCCGCCTGCTATACTCGGCCGAACTGATTACCACACTAATGGTTCTATTGTTGATGGTTCTGCTTGTCTGGGGCAGTTGGTCGCATTTCGAACGCAGTTTTGATTTCGCCGCCCCGATGTGGAGCCGCGATAGTTCAATGGATATTGCCCTGCCGATCTGGCCCGCCAAACTGATGGCGCCGCTGGCCTTTGGCGTGTTGTGCCTGCGTCTGTGCCTGCAGGTCTGGGCCTATGGCCGCGCCATAGTCACAGGCAACGCAATTGCCGTCCCGTTAATCGCCGATGCTGCAACACAGGCCCGCATGGAAGCCGACCAACTAGAGGGTCAAAACTAATGGAACCTATCGAAATCGGGCTATGGGTCACGGCCGGTATGCTGGTGCTGGTGGTATTGGGTATGCGGGTTGCTTTTGCCGCCGCGCTGGCGGGAATGGTCGGGTTGGTCTGGATATTCTGGGCCAAGAAAGACTATGCCTTTGACGATTTCGGATGGGCCTTGGGTGTTGCGGTCAAAACCGCGGGTCAAGTGCCCCACTCCAAGGTCTCGAGCCAAGCCCTGTCCTTGATCCCAACTTTCATCCTGATCGGGTATCTTGCCTATTACGCGGGACTGACCAAAGCCCTGTTCGAGGCCGCCAAACGCTGGATCGCGTGGGTGCCCGGCGGGTTGGCCGTGTCGACAGTATTTGCTACTGCCGGTTTTGCTGCGGTGTCTGGCGCATCTGTCGCGACTTCGGCCGTTTTTGCCCGCATCGCCATCCCCGAGATGCTAAGGATCGGCTATAACAAACAATTCGCCGCCGGAGTGGTCGCAGCTGGCGGCACATTGGCGTCGCTGATCCCGCCTTCGGCAATTTTGGTCATTTACGCCATTATCGTGGAACAGGACGTGGGCAAACTGTTGCTGGCGGGCTTTGTTCCGGGCGCATTTTCTGCGGTCATCTATGCTGTTCTGATCATCGGCATCGCGGTGATATTCAAATCCGTCGGCCCGCCTGTGCGCGGTTTCACGTGGCGCGAGCGTTTTGCCTCTTTGCCGCCGGCATTGCCAATCGTGTTTGTGGTCGTGACGATCATCTGCTTTGTCTACAACCCGTTTGGCGGCGACGCATGGGGCACACCAACCGAAGGCGGCGCGATCGGGGCTTTTGTTGTGTTTTTGATGGCGCTCTACCAAGGTATGCGCTGGCCGCAACTAAGGGACGCATTGCTGGAAACCGCCAAGTTAAGCGTGATGATCTTTACGATTATCTGGGGCGTTTTGATCTATGTCCGGTTCTTGGGGTTCGCCGATTTGCCTAGCGCATTCTCCGATTGGATCACCTCGCTCACTATGCCGCCAATGTTGATTTTGGTCTGTATCCTGTTGGCCTACGCGGTGCTGGGCATGTTTATGGATGCAATCGGTATGTTGTTGCTAACATTGCCTGTGGTCTATCCCGCCGTCATGGCCTTGAATGGCGGTGAAGCCGTAAGCGCAGCAGACAGCGTATTTGGCATGTCAGGGCCGATGTGTGCGATCTGGTTCGGCATTCTAGTCGTCAAAATGGCCGAATTCTGCCTGATCACCCCCCCCATCGGATTAAATTGCTTCGTTGTTGCAGGTGTGCGCGATGACCTGACCGTGCAGGACGTGTTCAAAGGCGTCACACCGTTTTTCATCGCAGACGGGATTACAATCGCCCTGTTGGTCGCATTTCCCGCGATCGTACTCTGGCTGCCCAGTCTGGCGTAAATGCGCCACGCAAGGCGGTGACGCCGAATCTGTTTGGTAGAGAATAGGGAAATGGCGGAGGCTCAGGGATTCGAACCCTGGGA
>CAXIAS010000121.1:0-5578 GCA_964022195.1 uncultured Roseobacteraceae bacterium | reverse complement strand
ATGATCAAACAATCCGAAGACGATGAACCCGATGCGCCTGCGGGAACGATCGTGAATATCACGTCTATCGCGGCCCATTTGACTCACCCGGATTTGCTGGCCTATTCCGTTAGCTCGGCCGCTTTGGATCAAATGACCCGCTCGCTGGCGGTTGCTTGGGCGCCAAAGCGTATTCGCGTAAACGCGGTCGCCTTTGGTTCGGTCATGAGTGCGAGTTTGCGGGACGCGCTGCGCGACAATGACGACCTGCGTGAGGCAATCATCGACAATACGCCATTGCACCGCATCGCGGGCCCCGGTGAGGTATCGGATGCCGTGCAGTACCTAGCGTCTGACGCGGCGGGTTTTGTGACCGGTCAAGTCATCACGGTTGACGGCGGACGGTCGCTGATTGATCCAGCAAACGTGTCCGCCCACTGATCACTGAGGGTTGTTTGCAATACATTGTTCGATCGCGGCCCGCGCACTGGCCTGCATTTGTAGCTGTCGTTGTTCTAGCGACGCGAGCTTGGCTTTTTCCGCGTTTAGATCAATGGCGACGGGGACTTGTTTGTCCACGACGTCTACCCGTTCACACATTGTGCGGATTACTGTCCCGTCGGGTTGTTGGATTTCGCAAGGTTTCATGACTTCGCGTACCTCTTGCCGGGTCTCCATTGCGAAACCGCGATTAATGTTCGCCCGCGTTTCTAAGACCAGACGGTCGAGCGTGCGTGATGGCGGGTTCACGGGCCTCAGGCACGCTTCGCGCGGGGTGGCGCAGGCGGCAACAAGGGGAAGTAGGGCGATGGCAAATAGACGCATTGGAAGCTCCGGTCTTGTATTGCTGGATTGGTTCTGATTGCTACGGTGTATGCGGGCGAAACCTGCTGCTATGCAATAACATCTTCTTGAGGGGTCAACATGTCCGCCGATTTTGAGCCAAACAAAGCCCGCGCAGCAGCGTGGTTCCGCCAACTACGTGATCAGATTGTTGCCGAGTTTGAACGGCTGGAAGATGCCGCACAGGGCGATGTGGCAGCTGGCCGTTTCGACGTCACGGGAACCAAACGCGCCAGTGACGACGGTTCGGATGCAGGGGGCGGGTTGATGTCCGTTATGCGCGGCGGTCGTGTTTTTGAAAAGGTCGGCGTCAACATCAGCACCGTGCATGGCAAACTGGGCGAGGCTGCGCAAAAGGCAATGGCAGCCCGCGGCGTTCCTGGTATGGCAGATGATCCACAGTTTTGGGCGTCGGGCATTTCGCTGGTGGCTCATTTACAAAACCCGCATGCGCCTGCGGTTCATATGAACACCCGCATGTTTTGGACACCGCATGCTTGGTGGTTTGGCGGTGGTTCGGACTTGAATCCCTGTATCGAATACGATGAGGACACGGCCCATTTTCACGCTGTTCAGCAGGCGCATTTGGAACCGCATGGAACGGACCTGTATCCGCGACTAAAGGCGTGGGCCGATGATTATTTTTATATTCCGCACCGTGGCCGTGCCCGGGGCGTTGGAGGCATCTTTATGGATGACCGGAACACCGGCGATTGGGAGGCGGACTTTGCATTGACCCAAGACATAGGGCGCGCATTTCTGCCAGCCTATGTGCCATTGGTCGAAAAGCGCGTCGGGACACCGTGGGGAGATGCCGAAAAGGACCAGCAATTGGTGCATCGTGGCCTCTATGCTGAATACAATCTGGTATATGATCGGGGGACAAAATTCGGTCTGGCCACTGGTCATGATGCCAACGCCGTTTTGATGAGCCTGCCACCGATGGCGAAATGGGTCTGACCTAGCGGAGCGCCCCCGTTGGGGCGCACGACATATTTTGATTTGGGTTGCACTCCTGTTGCGCGGCAGGGGCTATTCCCCCTGATGTATCTTGGGCAAGCGGAGCGTTAGCTGCCGCGCACTGTGTCGATCATCAATTGCACATTGTCGGGGCTGGCGTCGGGCGTGATGCCGTGACCTAGGTTAAAGATATGCGGACCGTTTTTGAGGGCCGCGCAAATGGCACGTGTTTCGTCCACCAGCCCCTGACCGCCGCTGACCATATGTCTTGACGCGAGGTTGCCTTGGACGCAGCCATTTGGCTGGACGTGTTCGGCCACCCATGCCGCGTCGACACCGTCGTCTATCGCGATGCAATCAGCCCCAGTTGCCGCGTGAAGCCCCGCAAACCGAGCGCCCGCCCCACGTGGAAAGGCGATCACGGGCACGTCGGGGTGCCGTTCTTTTAGGGCGCTGATGATCGCCTGAATGGGCTTGATGCTATAGTTTAGGAAATCCTCGCCTTGTAGCGATCCGGCCCAGCTATCAAAGAGTTTGATGACTTCGGCACCGGCGTCGATTTGTTTGGACAGATAGTGGATTGTGCCTTGGGTAATCTGTTCTATCAGGCCATCAAACACAGGTTTGTTTTCGTTTTTTAGCTTATGAGCAGGGCCTTGATCGGGGGTGCCTTGACCTGCGATCATGTAGGTGGCGACAGTCCAGGGCGCACCTGCGAATCCAATCAACGTGGTTTCGGATGGCAATTCCGACGATAGGATTTTGACGGTCTCATAAATCGGATTCAGGGTCTCGTCGATGGCATCGAGATGTTTCAGCGCTGACAACTCGTCTGCTGTGGTGATCGTCGACAGGCGCGGCCCCTCGCCGGTGACAAACCACAGATCGGCCCCCATTGCCTGTGGCAGCAACAAGATGTCGGCAAACAGGATGGCCGCGTCAAAACCAAAACGGCGGATCGGCTGCAAAGTCACCTCGGCGGCCAATTCAGGATTGTAGCACAGCGACAGAAAATCCCCTGCTTGGGCGCGGGTCGCTTTGTATTCTGGCAGGTAGCGTCCGGCTTGGCGCATCATCCAGATCGGTGGCGTTGGCAGGGTTTCGCCGCGAAGGGCGCGCAGAATGGTCTTATCACGTGTCATGGCTGTGTCCTTTGGTCACGCCTGTGGTCCCAAGACTGGGTCGGGATGTCAATCTAGTTGTCAGGGTAGTTTGGTGTGGCTAGAAGTCACGCCATGACATTGACCCTACCTTCCCCCGCACGCGCGTTGAAAATCGGCACGCGTGGCTCGCCTTTGGCGCTGGCCCAAGCGAATGAAACCCGTGACCGTCTGGCGCGTGCTTTTGATTTGCCGCATGAAGCGTTCACCATTGTGGTTATCAAGACCACCGGCGACCGCGTGATTGACCGCCCGCTCAAAGAAATCGGCGGCAAGGGTTTATTCACCAAAGAAATAGAAGAAGCGATGCTGGCAGGCGACATCGACATCGCGGTGCATTCAATGAAAGACATGCCCGTCGAACAGCCCGCGGGCCTGCTGCTGGACACCTACTTGCCACGCGAAGACGTTCGGGATGCGTTTGTATCGCTGACCCATGCGGGCATCGCGGATCTGGCTCAGGGGGCGACAGTTGGCACCTCATCGTTGCGCCGCCGCGCACAATTGCTGGCCAAACGTCCTGATCTGAATATTGTCGAATTTCGCGGCAACGTGCAGACCCGTTTGGGCAAGCTGCAAAAACGGGTGGCCGAGGCGACATTCCTCGCGATGGCGGGATTGAACCGTCTGGGTGCGGACGATGTACGCAGGTTCGCGATCAGCGAAGACGACATGCTGCCCGCGGTAGCCCAAGGCGCCATTGGCATCGAACGCCGCGCAGAGGACAGGCAATCCGCGCAATTGTTGGACGCAATCCACGACGACCTGACAGGTCAGCGGCTGGCGGCGGAACGCGCGTTTTTGGCCGCGCTCGACGGATCATGCGAGACCCCGATTGGCGGATTGGCCGAAATCACAGGGGATACATTGCGATTACGCGGTGAAATCCTGCGCCCTGACGGGTCAGAGGTCATCGCCGACGACCAGACCTGTGCGATTGCCGATGGTCCCGCATTAGGTCGCGACATGGCCCGCAAGATGCTGGACCAAGCCGGTCCGGGGTTTTTGCACGGCTAGTCGGGGATGACCTTGCCGGGGTTCAAGATGCCCTGCGGATCCAACGCCGATTTGATCGCTCGCATTGTATCGAGGGCCACAGGGTCTTTGTAGGCGGCCATGGTTGACAGTTTTGATAGGCCAACCCCGTGTTCGGCGCTAAAGCTGCCCAACATTTCAACCGTTAGCGCCGCGATTTCTTGCCTGATTTGCGCCAACAGAACGGGTTCATCGCGACTGGGGTAGACCGTATAATGGATATTTCCGTCCCCTAAATGCGCGATGGCCAGATCGCAGGCATCCGCGTCGATGGCTTTGATCCGGGGTGTAATTTGCGCCAGAAATTTGCCTACGTCCCCCAAGGCGACTGCTAGATCGGTGTCCACAAATGGCGTGCGGGAAAACGCTATTTCTGCGGCTGCCTCGCGGATCGCCCAAAACTCGGACCGTTGTGCGTCCGATTGGGCGACAGCAGCATCCAGCACCTCAGCGCGATCCAACATCTCGGCCAGTATGTCCAATAGTAACGTGTCGATCGGGCGCGACCCGTCGCAGGCGGGATCGGCGTCACGGGGCGACGTCGCGCCCAGCTCGATCAAGATATTGACGGGATAGCGGCCCGACAGCGGGTCGCGTGCGTCAGGGTGCAGCCTGAAATATCCGTCCATATGTCCATCGGGCATGAATTCAAATGCTTCAACTGCGCCCGAACTTGCCTCTTGGCAGTGGTTCAACAATCGCAAGGCCGTGTCCAAATCGGGCAAAGCCACCAGCGCCGTCGCATAGGCACGCGGTTTGGGGAACAATTTGACCACAGCACGGGTGATGATGCCCAATGTGCCTTCGGCCCCGATCAACAGGTGTTTCAGGTTCAGGCCCGAGTTGTCTTTGTGCAGTGCGCCCATCAAGTTCATGACACGTCCGTCCGCCATGACCGCCTCAAGCCCGAGCACAAGGTCACGGGTGTTGCCATATCGGACAACGTTCGACCCGCCAGCGTTGGTCGACAACACACCGCCAATCATTGCCGAACCTTTGGCGCCGAATGTTAAAGGAAAGATCATCCCGTGGGCTTCGGCTGCGGCATGCAGGTTGGATAGGATAACCCCCGCACCGACCGTCGCTGTGCGCCCGTCAGGGTCCAGTTGCTCAATCCGGTTCAGGCGGTCAAGCGATAGCAATAGGGCGCCTTTTGCGACTGCGCCGCCGTTGAGCCCCGTATTCCCGCCAACCGGAACAATCGCGGTGCCAGCCGCAACGGCCAGCCGAACGACCTGCGCTACTTGTGCGGTATCATGGGGCCGGACAACTGCGATTGGGTCAGAGGTGTATTTACCGGTCCAGTCCGTCGCCCAAGGGGCCATGTCGTTTCCCAACAACACATATGCTTCGCCGATTTCGGTGCGGATTTGTTCAATCAGGTTCATGGCCCGACGCTATTGCGTCTTTGACCAGCTGAAAAGGGGGGTGTTTGGTGGCGTGGGGGAGACTTGAACTCCCGCACCAAGGGTGGCTTGCGCAGCAAATGCCCGTCGGTCGGGCCAGCTATGTGCGCTATTTTGGGACTGGCGGAAAAAGGGGGTGTTTGGTGGCGTGGGGGAGACTTGAACTCCCGACCTATCGATTATGAGTCGATCGCT
>CAXIAS010000120.1:0-5829 GCA_964022195.1 uncultured Roseobacteraceae bacterium | reverse complement strand
CGTTCGCTACGGAGATCTGCAACCCTGCAAAACAGCCTTCATAGACGCCCACACACCCGGCAGTGACCAGAAGGAAAACTTCACAATTATTGGCGGCGGCGTCTCTGAGTCCCCAGACCAACACGTCCACATCTCAATCCCGCACGGTTTCAACATCGGTGCTGCTGGCCAGCCGCCGCGTGTGACAAATTCCCTGCACGACCATCACACTGCCGAAGCGTTCTTCGTGCTGTCGGGCAAATGGCGCTTCTTTTGGGGCCGTTGGGGCGACGCTGGTGAGGTAACTCTGGAAGAGGGCGACATTTTTAACATCCCCACAGGTATCTTTCGCGGGTTTGAAAACATCGGCACGGACTACGGGATGATCATGGCCATTCTTGGCGGCGACGATGCGGGCGGCGGCGTTATGTGGGCCCCGCAAGTCATCGAGAACGCCGCCGATCACGGCTTGATCCTTGGCGAGGACGGGAAGCTCTACGACACCAAGCGTCAGCAAAAACTTCCCGAAGACGTAGCGCCCATGCCGCTTATGTCTGACGAGGAACTCGCCAAACGCCCCGAACCGACCACAGCTGAAGTGCTTCCCAACCACATCGCGCGCTACTGGGATCTCATGGCATTGGCCGACAAGAAGCCAGCTAAAGTTATCGGCGAAAACGGTATCTTGCGCGACAAGCCCGGTTTCGAGGTCGATTTTATCACGCGCGCCGCAGCGTCCGAAGCCAAAGCATCGGCCAAATCCCCCACTGTCCTAATGCCTATGCGCGGCCATTGGCGCGTAACTTGGGATGGCGGAACTGCAACTTTGGCTCCCGGCGACACCATGTCGGTTCCAGAAAACCTCGCCCACTCCGTCGTACCTTCCATGACTGGCGAGGCCAGCCTTTACCGCATCGTTGCCACCGGCGATCCCGCGGGCCTCACCTGGCAGGGCTAGTCTTCTAATCCGGCGCAAATCTTATAACTTCAATATGTTAGGGGAATAACGCCGGAATTAACCCGACCCGACCCATACCGAAACTATACCCGACCAAACGCTTCTAAAGGTCCGAAATGTCCAAAATCCTAACATCCCACGTCGGCTCCCTTCCACGCACCCAAGAGGTCGTGGATTTCATCTTCGCCCGCGAAAATCGCGAGGACTACGACCAAGCCGCATTTGATTCAGCGATGACCAAAGCCGTGTCAGAAACCGTTGCCAAACAAGCGGCTGCGGGCGTCGATATCGTCAGCGATGGTGAGACTTCCAAGATCAGCTATGCCACATACGTCAAAGACCGCTACACAGGGTTTGACGGCGATAGCCCCCGCAATGCGCCTGCTGACCTGAAAAAATTCCCCACTTTTCTCAAACGCTTGGCAGACGATGGCGGCACCCCTCAATACGCCCGGCCCATGTGCGTTGGTGAAGTGAAATCCAAAGGCCAGGGCGAATTGGAAAAGGACATCGCCAACCTGAAAGCTGGAATGGCCGAACAGGGCATTGATCGCGGCTTCATGAACGCTGCCAGCCCCGGTGTTATCTCGCTGTTTTTGCAAAATGATTTCTACGCGACACGCGAAGAATACCTCTCGGCCCTCGCCGACGCAATGCGCGAGGAATACCGCACAATTGTAGACAGCGGCCTTGATCTTCAACTGGACTGTCCCGATCTCGCGCTGTCCCGTCACATGCTGTTCAACGACCTCTCTGACGACGAATTCCTCAAGATCGCCGGTTCCCACGTCGAGGCCCTCAACCATGCATTGGAAGGCATCGATCCATCCCGCGTGAGGGTCCATATTTGTTGGGGGAACTACGAAGGGCCGCATGTTTGCGACATCCCTATGTCCAAGATGTTCGACACGCTAATGTCGGTGGAGGCAAACAAGTTGCTCTTTGAAACCAGTAACCCCCGTCACGGCCACGAATGGGCGGTCTTCCGCGACCGCAAGGCGGACATTCCCGAGGACAAAATTCTGGTTCCCGGCGTCGTCGACACCACAACCAATTTCGTTGAACATCCCGACCTAGTTCAGCAACGCCTAGAACGTTTCGTTGACATCGTTGGTCATGACCGTGTGATTGCTGGTTCAGACTGTGGTTTCGGAACCTTCGCCGGATTCGGAGCCGTCGACCCAGAAATTGCCTATGCAAAGCTTGCCGCGCTGTCCGCAGGGGCTGCGCAAGTCAAATGACCCTTGTTCTCTTGCCCGGAATGATGTGCGACGAGCGGCTGTTCCAACACATGCCGCCCCACCACTGCGCTGCTATTTCACAACATGCCAACGTTCAGGCACTGGCAGCTGATGTTCTCCAGAATGCCCCCGAGTTCTTTGCATTGGGTGGGTTGTCGATGGGCGGTATCGTCGCAATGGAGATCATACGGCAGGCACCTGGTCGCGTCACGCGCCTATGCCTGATGGACACCAATTGCGAGGCGGAAACCGACACTGTTAAGGCGCTGCGCCAACCCCAAATTGACAAGGCTTTGGCTGGGCAGCTTGACACCGTCATGCGAGATGAAATGATACCAAACTACCTCGCCGACGGCCCGCGCCCAGCAGAAATTTTGGACTTATGCATGGAGATGGCGCTAGATCTAGGCCCCGAGGTTTTCGCTCGCCAATCTGCGGCATTGCGTGACCGTCCAGATCAGAAGAAAACTCTTGAAAGCTGGGATAAACCCACGCTGATCTTGACCGGAGCGCAAGACCGGCTTTGCCCGTTGCATCGCCACGAACTGATGGCCGAACTGATGCCTCAAGCAATGTTATCTATCATTCAAGACGCCGGGCACCTCCCCACACTGGAACGCCCCAATGAAACCCGTGCCGCGCTGGAACGTTGGCTAGAGGAGTAATTCACATGAAAGCCTCACTACATAAGCTGCTGAACTCGGTCGACACCCCCACGGTCTGCAATGCGATCGAAGTGGCACAAGGCAAGCGCGGCTTTAACGATTTCACACGCGGTACGATGCTGATCAACGAGCCGACCAGAGTGGTCGTCGGATATGCCAGCACCGCCAAAATCGCCGCTGTCGCCCCGCCATCAGAACCGTCCGAAACCGTGCGCGCGCGCCGCATGGCCTATTACAAACAAATGTCCGAGGCCCCACAGCCCGCAATCTGTGTGATTGAGGACGAAGATTTTCCAAATGCCATCGGTGCATTCTGGGGTGAAGTAAACACAACGATCCATAAGGGATTTGGCGTTGCCGGTACGCTGACGAATGGTGCCATGCGCGACTTGGGCGACATGGCGCCCGATTATCCGGTGGTGGCAGGATCGGTTGGTCCTAGCCATGGCTTTGTTCATGTGACGGAACTTAATACTCCGGTCCAGATTTTTGGGCTAACGGTCCACCCCGGCGATCTGGTGCACTCAGATCGGCACGGCGCGGTTGTGATACCGCCAGACGTTATCCCAGATTTGGAACGAGCTATCCACAAGATGCAAGAGACCGAACTATTGATTCTGGATCCTGCTCGCGAGCCCGGTTTCGATTTCAAAGCTTTTGAAGCTGCTTGGAAAGCGTTTGAAGAGGCGCGAACGTGAAGAGTGATTTCGACTAGACAGCTCTGTTCACGGCTTGTTGAAAACGGTGAGCCAGATGTTCTGACTTAAAACCCGCTTCAAATCTTGAGTCTTGATGTTAGGCGCTCTTGTGACACTTTTGGGGGCCCATCACCGAGAAAATGGTGGAGTTCGAACAACAGGCAGAACAGCGTAGGGCAGCATTGTCTGCAATGGTCCCACTTATTCGGACAGGTCTGCGGCTCGGCTAAGATGTAATCCGTTTGGTTTCGTGCCGCCTTTTTGCTTCGCTCTAGGTCGAAGAATGCGTCGTCGGTTGATTGCTTGTCGTGATCCGGACTGACCCAGTGGACTGCGATCCTTGGTCCGTATTCATGATCTCGGGTTTGCCATTTTTTGCGATGGCCTCGTTTCAGGCGCCAACACAGAAGCTGGCGACCAGCGTGTTCGACAGGCTCAGATCGGTTCGATCCTTTTGGATCATCCTCTTGCGTTCGGTCGGGCTAATGGCTTAAGGGCGGCGACCTAAAAGAACATAGGGACCACTAGCTTAGTTCCCAATTATTTCAGGACCTAATCCGGCCTATCTACAGAGTTTCTTAACGGTTTGAACTTTCTGGCTGACTAGGGGCTAGCAGCACAAAACTAGAACTTGTGCAATCTCTTGCCCCATCGGCAGGCATCAATGTGACAAAGTGGCGATCCCGGGAGGACTCGAACCCCCAACCCCCTGATTAGAAGTCAGGTGCTCTATCCAGTTGAGCTACGGGACCGCAATTATGATCTATGCCCGCATTGCGCGCATGATCACAAATTCTAGTGTGTCCAGGCCCCGCGACGGTTGGTGGCGAAATTTTCTCCATAGCCGCCTTGGCGAATGTTGGCTTGGCGCTTTTGGGGTTCCTGAACAGTCACGTCCAACCCTTTGTCAGCGGCGTAATCCAGTGCTTCTTGTTTCGTGGCAAAGGCCAGTCGCACTTGGGATTGCGTGTCAGAAGAAGACGTCCAGCCCATCAATGGGTCAACGCTACGCGCCTCGCTGGACACGTAGTCCAAAACCCACTGTTTTGTCTTGGCCGTGCCTGACGACATGGCGGTTCTGGCCGGTTGATAGATTCGTGCGCGCATCGCTACTCTCTCCTGATCTTGGCGCTTTATCGGTCAAAGGGCCACGCCGTGCAAGGGTCTAGGTCAATTCGTTCCGCGCAAATACGGGCCAATGGTTTCGATTTTGTTCGTCCAGACATACCCGTCGAACCCTTGCGGGATTTTGTCCGCTGCTGCGGCCGTGTCTACCCCGCTGGAGAATCCGGTTCCGTCATAAGGGCCCCACAGGATCACTTGCGTGCCAACATTCGCCATTCGTTGGGTAAACCGATGCGGCCATCCCCAGACATAGGGGGCCACGTTTTGCGGCACGCCAACAATCGTATTACGGCAAGCGTCGGGCACATAGCCCGCCCAGCCCAGCGCCATGTAATGGCCCAGACATCGCTTGATGTCGCCTTTGTCAAAACCAGCCAAACCGGGCACAGCACGGATCGCGGCATGTGTCGGCTCGGACCCGCCATAGACACCCCAGATTTGGGCGCGAAAATCGGGATTGGTCAGCAATTCGGCCAAGGCCGTTCCCTCATCTGCGTTTCGGCTCTTGAAATTCACCAGATAGCGCGCACCAAGGTTTGCGTCCAGAACCTGGGTCAGCGACGGCATGAGGCCTACACCCTGCCCACGCAGCGGGTACGTCACCCCGTCCGCAGAATACCCATACCCCACGTCCAAGGTTTGCAACACATCAAAGGACGCTTTTTCGGTCACCCCTGTCCCATCGGTTCGACAGTCCAGCGTCCAGTCGTGAAACACTGCCAAAACCCCCTCGGGTGTCATATGCACATCCAGTTCAATCACATTCGCACCCGCCAGAATAGCGGCCTGCATTGACGGGATCGTGTTCTCAATGAACGAATGGGATGGTGGATCGATATGCTTTGCCGTGCAGGCGCTGCCGTCCCGCGGGGCTGTGCTATGGGTTTGATGCACACCGCGATGGGACAGCAACAAAGGGTCCGCATCCGTCGCGGGCGTGAACCGGCTCGTATTCATCAGCCACAAAACCGCTGACACCAAAAGGGCAAAGACCGTAAGTCGTTTTAGATACGTCATTCTCTATTCCGTTTCAGTCTAGGAGGACCAAACGGCCATATCCGTGCCGCTAGGTTCTTTGAACTCGAACCGGCGACCACCGGGGAATTCAAAAATCTCCTTGGTGATTTCTGCCCCTGCGGCTTTGACCTGAGTGTAGGCCGCAT
>CAXIAS010000119.1:0-5903 GCA_964022195.1 uncultured Roseobacteraceae bacterium | reverse complement strand
TGTTCGATGCGCCCAATGAATTGATTAAATCAATACCCAAGATCAATTCAACTCATTTCATTAATACGACAGTGACAGGCAGATAGTAACAACAAGCGCGCCTAGGGGGACGAGATGAGCAACAAATTCGGTCTGGTATCTATCAGTGATTCTAACGGTCGCCCTGCGGCGGCGATTTGCGTCGGCGATCAGGTGTTGGCCTGCGCGCTGGTCCCGTCACTGGCCGCCTATCCGACGATTGATGCGATCCTTGCCGATTGGGATGCTGCGATGCCGCTGTTCCAAGCCGTGGCCGACGAAATCGTCGATTTGATGGCTGCGGGTCTGAAAGGATTCGAAATCTCGACCGCTGTTGGGCCGCTGGAACTGTCTGATGGCAGTCTTGATCTGGTTTGGCAAACGGCAGAGGAAACCGGCGCAGTTGTGTTCATCCACCCGCTTGGGACCTCCTTGGGCAAACGTTTGAACCGTGACTATCTGTCCAACACCATCGGCCAACCTGCGGAAACAACGATCGCGCTGTCGCATATGATCTTTGCCGGCGTGTTCGACCGTTATCCAAACCTAAAGGTTCTTGCGGCCCACGGCGGCGGCTACCTGCCCCACTACATCGGACGGTCCGATCACGCGTGGTCGGTGCGGCCTGAAATCGCAAGCTTTGCCAATCTGCCGTCCAGCTACTTGCGCAAAATTTGGTTCGACACTGTGCTGTTCGACGACAAATACCTTGGGTATCTGATCGAGAACATCGGCGCGGACCGTGTGGCATTCGGAACGGATTACGCGTTCGATATGGGTGACTATGATGTGGACCGCTTGGCAAAATCCATTGGCGACGATGACACGCGTGGCGCCGTGATGGGTGGGACTGCTGCTAGCCTGCTGAACCTCTAAATAAAAGGGGTGGGCAACACGTTAAATGAAGACAATCAAGTCATGCAAAAAGCTTGTGTCGTCCACATTTGCAAGAGTCAAAAGGTTGCCCTTTCCAAAATCAAATACCACGCTATTGCCCTGCACAGTTGCAAAGTTGGACACAACCTGACCCGCACTCAAATTGCCTGCCCAAAGGTTGTTTTCAATCACGAGAGTATCGGCATATATCGAAAAATCGGCTACCGTGTCATAGCCCTCGGTGAAAACAAATGTGTCGCGGCCGCTTCCGCCGATCATGATGTCATCTCCGATACCGCCGTTCAAAATGTCGTCGCCTGACTGACCGTATAAAACATCATTTCCTGCTTCTCCGATCAATATCTCGGCGTTGGCCACTTGTGCGCCAAGCTGCGCCACGCGGCCTTCGCCGCCCATCAGCGTATCTGCACCACCGCCGCCATATATGCTATCATTGCCATGTTCGCCGTTTATCAAATCTCCCCCGCCGAGCCCGCGTAGTGTATCATTGCCCCCCCGCCCAAAAATGACATCACTGGCCTCGTCACCGGTCAACACATCCGCCACGGCAGAGCCGTTCAGGGTGACACCTTCGATGGGGGTCGTAACATCTGGTGGGGTGGTCGGTACATCCGGCTGTTCGGGCAAGTCCGGCGTCACTGCGGGGCCGGAAAATCCCGTTACTAGGGTCTGGGGCAGGCGGGTACCACTGAACAGCAATTCGGCGTTCAGCATGTCAGGGGTAATGGTGGTTCCGTCTGCACTGCGCAAAACAACAATGTCGCCGCCATAGGCGACTTTGATACCGCCATCGAATGGCACCAAGGTCAGCTGGGACATGCTCCGCAAACCTGGCCATGCGGATAGATCAAGACGGTCTACCATCGGGTCGAAATCTTCAATGCTGTCGAATTCTTGGTCATATGTCAGGATAAATGTATCCGCGCCTGCTCCACCTGTCAGACGGTCGCGGCCAGTGCCATCAAAGATGATATCATCGCCAGCTGCGCCATTAAGGATGTTATGGCTGGCATCGCCGATCAACATATCTACGCCTCCGGTGCCTAGCAGATAACGGGTGTCAGGCGTGGCGGTTAAGGTGGAACCAGTAAGCCCAATTTCAAAGCGCAACTGGGTGATCCCGATTTCCGCGCTCGAACCGACAAATATGGTGATCCCAGTGCCGTCCGCCGTGGCCGTTATTCTAAAAACGTTTGCCAATCCCATTTGCGTTTCATCCGCGATATGGGCCCGAGCCAACAGTTGGCCTCCGGGCAGCAGCTGAAACACGCTGATGCCATCATCGCTTCCGCCTGCGATCACATAGGTGTGGCCCTCAACCGTGACCACGGCAATGTCTGCCACACCCCCAAACCTGCTTTTCCGGTCATCAAGCAAGTGGTCTGTGATCGTCAACGCGCCGTCGGTGCCAATGTGCATCACCGACAGACTGTTCGACCCTGCACTACCAAGCACCAAATAGTTTAGCCCATCGACGTTTGCGGCGCTCAGTGCCGACGGTGCCGCGATCCAAAGGCCAATGCGTTTCGCTTCATTGTGACTGAACAATTGTCATCTGCGGGTATCGACCCAAGTGCGGTTTTGATCGAACCCACGGGCCGGGATACGGCCCCCGCCGTTCTGGCCGCCGCATTGCATTTGGCCGCGTCTGATCCTGACGGCATGATGCTTGTCGCACCATCTGACCACGTGATCCCCGACACCGATGTGTTTAATGCCACCGTTGCTGCCGCGATCCCAGCGGCACAGGCGGGCCAACTTGTCACATTCGGCATCAGCCCTGACCGCGCCAGTGCCGCTGAAATCCTTCGTTGAAAAACCCGACGCAGAAACCGCGGCCAAGATGTTGGCCGAGGGTCGTTACCTGTGGAACGCGGGTATCTTCTTATTCTCTGTGCCTACGATCTTGGCAGCCTTCAAAAAACACGCGCCTGATCTGGTTACGGCTGTGCAAGCATCATTGGACGCGATCACATTCGACCTTGGGTTCACCCGATTAGACCCTAACGCGTGGAAAAACGCGCAAGCCATTTCCATCGACTGCACCAACACCATGCTGCGGTCAGAGGTCGAGGGTCAGGCAATCGTGGGCATCGGTCTAGATGACATCGTCGCCGTGGCCATGCCCGATGCTGTGTTGATTCCGCATAAGGGCCGGACCCAAGAGGTCAAACACGCGGTCGCTGCGCTGAAGGAAAAACAAGCGCCGCAAGCCGAAACATTTCCCAAAGATCACCGTCCTTGGGGCTGGTTTGAAAGCCTTGTTGTCGGCGACAGGTTCCACGTCAAACGGATTGTTGTGCATCCCGGTGCCGCGCTGTCGTTGCAGTCACATCACCACCGGTCAGAGCATTGGATCGTGGTCGAAGGCACAGCCCGCGTGACCATTGATGACGACATAAAATTGGTAACCGAAAACCAATCGGTCTACATCCCGCTGGGCGCTGTGCACCGCATGGAAAACCCAGGCAAGGTGCCGATGGTGCTGATCGAAATCCAGACCGGCAACTATTTCGGCGAGGATGACATCATCCGCTATGAAGATGTCTATGCCCGCGACGAGCGTGACTAAGGCGTTCAGCGAAGCTTAAACATTTCGGGCCATCGTGTAGATGTGGAAGCAAAGGGCACAAAATTGCCCTATTGCTTCCCAATTCAGAACGTTTCTGACCTTTAGGGTGAGCCAATGATTACGCGATTCCTCATTTTGGTTCTCCTTGGCGCAAGTCTGTCGGCTTGCGGCGGCAGTGTTGCGACAACCCCAGTGGTCACACCTCCATCAACCCCAGAGCCAGAGCCAGATCCCGTGCCGGAACCAGAACCGGTACCTATTGCGGCAACCTCCAGCGAAATGCAATCGGCCCGCAATCTCCTGATCGCGACGCATTCACCTATCAGCTATACAAATCCATCTGCTTTGCAAACATCGGGTGCGTTGACTTATGATGGCTATCTTGGTGGGGTGCTTGCCAATGCGGACGATCAGCTGACTGACAGTATGATTGGCGAAATGGCGTTAACTGTCACGTTCAACAACAGCAACGTTGTTGTCACTGGCGACGCATCCAATTTTCGTGACGAAGACAACGCAATTTTGACTGGCACCTTGGTGTTTTCTGGCGGCGTGTTCGACCGCAATGGTGATCCCGACGCGGACGCGACATTTACAATGACCGCCAACGGCACATTGGTCGACGATCAAGGACGCCCATTGGTTTTCGGGACTCAGCTAGAAGGCGACTTCTTTGGCACCACCTATGGTGCCATCGGTGGCGACGTCCTTGGGCGCGTGACATACAATGGCTCCAGTCAGGATTTTGATGGGCTGTTTATCGCCGCGCGTTAGATCACGATAAGATCATCAGAAAAGTCGCTTACTGTTGCGTTCAGCACTAGCACACTGCCACCCGAGAAATCGAAGAAAACATCGTTGCCTTGTTGTTGCGAAAACGGGCTTAGCCCGGTAAATTCCAGAACGTCGATGTCGTCTTCGAAATCGTGGATTGTGTTCGCACCGAAATCGCCGATGTTCGCATTGAACGCGAATGTATCGGCTCCGCCGCCCCCGTAAAGATTGTCGTCGCCCGCGTTGCCGGTCAGTATGTTGTCCGCGTCATTGCCGCGTAATGTGTCATTGCCGCTGCCGCCTGTCGCGTTCTCAATGACCACACCGTTGGCAATGGTAAAGCCACCATCGATTCCGTTGGCATAAGACACAAAGCCACCGCCGCCTTCTTCATATTGCAGGGTCGCTTCGCGTAAATCGATGATTGTGTCACGTGACCCATTATAGATTATTGTGTCGGTGCCGCTGGTGTCCCAGATGCTGGAATAAAACGTGCCACGGGTGTTTGCGTCAGGGATCACATAGGTCGTGTCACCGGCACCCGTAGTCGTATTGGCGCCGTAAGTGTCTTGTATGACAGCGATGTCCAGCGCCATCAGCCCGCCGACAAATCCGTAATCTCCACCTAACTGTGCGACGCCGGTCCCATCAGGCCACCCGTCGTTATAGGTCATGGCTGTATAGACGCCTTGATTCAGGCCAAAGTCACCCGTGTCGCCGGAATTGCTCACGCCGTCCATCACGGTGTCATCAAACAAAATGTCATGTGGGTGGGCCAGTCCCAGCCCGTGGCCGATTTCATGCACCAATGTCAGATAGCCATAGCCACCAGGTTGCAAACCATCCGATGTCCAACCGGTGCCAGGCGCGTTGCTGAAAACACCATAGCCATTCACCGTCACGGAATCAGAACCGACGGTGATACTACTGTCCCCAACGGAAAAATAACCAAGAAGCGTGCCCGGCAATCTTGTTTCGATCATGACAAAGTCGGCGTTTTCAATATTGCTGACCTGAATGAATTCAAGATTTGCGACTGCTTCGAATTGCTCGAAGGCACTCAACGCTGCATCAATTTCCGAGGCGCTCCATGAACTTGTTGTAATACTGTCGCCATCGGCGATAGCGGTGTTGCTGCCCGGCGCGAAATAGACGCGAATTTCATGGTCGGCTGTTTCGGGCAATTGGTCAGCAACGGCGTAGCCGGATTCGAGCGACAACAATGGGCCCGATAAGTTTGGTGTCGTGAAAATGCCGCGTGGGTTGGCGGATGTCGTTGGATCGGTGCCGGGATCCGTGCCCCCATCACCGATTGACTGCCCGCGGACAAAGGCATCCCCTGCTACACTCGCGATAGCGCTGGCAAGGCTACTATTCGTAAACCGCGCCATCGTTTCGGTGAACTTTTCAACCAAATCCAAGTTTGTCGTGCGTTGCATACAATACGGTCCTTACAAAGCGTTGTCCCAGTCGGGCCCGGAACAGTTGGTCAGCGCTGTCGCCTTCTGAAATGTCTTGGATCAACTATAGCCTTTGATTTTGGCATATTGCTAGCCCCATGTGTTCTTCGCAATCATAGCTTCGTTGTGCTTGGCCGATATGTTGAATTTTCCGGTATGCGGGATCGATTTTTGGGCGTTAC
>CAXIAS010000118.1:0-6168 GCA_964022195.1 uncultured Roseobacteraceae bacterium | reverse complement strand
CAATTCCTTTTGAATGGCTTTCATTTGCTCATTCAAATAATATTCGCGCTGGGTCCGTTCCATTTGGGATTTGACACGGGTCTTGATCTTTTTCTCGACCTGCAGGACAGACATTTCACCCTGCATCATGCCGAACACTTTTTCCAAACGCTCGGACACCGACAAGGTTTCCAAAAGCAGCTGTTTTTGATCAACCTCAATGCCCAAGTGGCCGGCGACCAGATCGGCCAGTTTGGCAGGCTCTTGCGCTTCGCCTACCGCGGCCATCGCTTCTTCGGGGATGTTTTTCTTGATCTTGGCGTAGCGCTCAAATTCGTCAGCGACCGAACGCGACAGCGGCTCCAGCTCTTCCTCGTTGCCGGGTGTTTCGGACAGGTATTCAGCCGACGCCTCGAAATAGCTGTCGTTCTCGACAAACTCGGTGATCTGCACGCGGCTGCGGCCTTCGACCAACACCTTAACTGTGCCATCGGGCAACTTCAGCAGTTGTAGAACATTCGCCAACACGCCGGCCTTGTAAATACCGTCGACATCTGGGTCGTCCTGTCCGGGGTCTCGCTGACTGGACAGCAGGATTTGTTTGTCCTCCTGCATCACTTCTTCTAGTGCGCGGACGGATTTTTCACGGCCCACAAACAGCGGTACGATCATATGCGGGAACACAACAATGTCGCGCAACGGCAAGACGGGGTAAGACGAACTCAATGGTTCTTGCATGCTCTTTCCTTTTATTAGCAGACCAGACGCATCCCGCTTGGCGGCAATGTGACAATCCCTTGGAACTGTTAAATGGGGGTTAGCGCCCCCGTTTCAACGGCCCAATTATTTTGAGTGTAGTTTGCCCGTGTCGCAAAGCGGGTGCAAGGAGATTGGTTAACGCGGCTCGATGTCGCCTTGGGCGCGGCCATCGTGGAACGCTTTTTCCCACGCCTCAAACGTGCCAGAGGCAATAGCTGAGCGCATTCCGTCCATGATATCCTGAAAATACTGTAGGTTATGCCACGTTAGCAGCATCCCGCTGATCATTTCTTGGGATCGGAACACATGGTGCAGATAGGCGCGGCTATAGTTGGAACATGCAGGGCATGTGCAATTCTCGTCCAGCGGCCGCGGGTCGTCCGAGTGCCTAGCATTTTTGATGTTCACAACACCGTGACGGGTGAACACTTGGCCGGTGCGCCCCGACCTGCTGGGCAGAACACAATCCATCATGTCGATCCCCCGCTTCACAGCACCCACGATATCATCCGGCTTGCCCACGCCCATCAGATAACGGGGTTTATCAACCGGTAACTGATCGGGGGCGAAATCAAGGGTGCTAAACATCGCCTCCTGCCCTTCGCCCACAGCCAAACCACCCACGGCGTATCCATCAAACTCGGTCGCGATCAACGCCTCGGCGGACTGTGCGCGCAGGTCTTCCTCTAACCCGCCCTGCTGAATGCCGAATAAGGCATAACCCGGCCGATCACCAAAGGCATCACGAGACCGCTGCGCCCATCGCATCGACATTTCCATGCTTTCGGTCAAACGCTTGCGATCCGCAGGCAGCGCAGGGCATTCGTCGAAACACATCACAATGTCGGACCCCAGCATGCGCTGTATTTCCATCGACCGTTCAGGCGTCAACTCATGCTTGGACCCATCAATATGACTGCGAAACGTCACACCCTTTTCGGTCATCTTGCGCAGCTCGGACAAGGACATCACCTGAAACCCGCCACTGTCGGTCAGGATCGGCTTGTCCCAATTCATAAACTTGTGCAGTCCGCCCAAGCGTTCAATCCGTTCCGCCGTGGGGCGCAGCATCAAATGATAGGTATTGCCCAACAAGATATCGGCGCCGGTCGCCGCGACGCTTTCGGGCATCATCGCCTTAACAGTGGCGGCAGTGCCCACGGGCATAAACGCAGGCGTGCGAATATCGCCGCGCGGCGTGTGAATGACGCCCGTGCGGGCGCGGCCATCTGTGGCGTTCAGGTCGAATGAAAAACGGTTTGTCATAAGCCCCCTATTGCCGCAAGTTGCGCCCAAGGAAAAGAGGCAACGCAGTGCATGACTGGATATAACAAGCACTTTTTGATCGCGATGGGCGTATTCGGCGCGTATATCGCGTCCAGCAACATCTTGTCGTTCTCTTTACCTCTGCTCGCCTTGGATATCAGCGGGACAGGCACCGGCCTCGCGCTGATCAAAGGGGCTGGTTTCATTCCAAACATCGTTTTGGCCGTATTTGTCGGGGTGATTAACGACCGCCTACGCAAGTCGACTGGATTTCGTGTATATTCATCCACGCTAGCCATCGCAGCACTGGCGCTATTTGCCGGACTGGCGGCGGGAATGATCAGCATCACGGGATTGATGGTTTTTATGATCGCGTTCAATGCAGTGGGCTACGCGCTGGGGAACATGCAGCTGACGCTGATCCGGCTGGTTGTTCCGCATGAAAAACTGGCGGATGCGACCGCGCTCACTTCGGCTGTGAATTCAACAATCACAACAGTGGCGCCTGCGGTCGGTGGGCTGCTGTTGTATCTACTGGGTCATACCAACCTTGTCGGCGCCATTGCCGTCATTTTGCTCTTAGCCAGCCTTGCCAGCATGGCTGTGCAACCCGAAGAAACCACACCGACCCCGATCCCGTTCAGCGCCGCGCTGCGCGAAGGCTGGCACGCCTTTCGCACAAATCGCGACCTTGTAATGATGACCGTGGCCGTGGTCTTGACCAATGCCGCAGAAGGCGCGTTTGTCGTGGCCGTCTTGATCAAACTGACCTCCGTTCTGGGGGCAAACGAATTCCAGATCGGCGTGATCTTTGCCCTGAGTGGTATGGGCGGTGTCATCGGATCGCTCTTTGCGGCGCGTTTGCGTAGATACCTTGGGGTGCGCCTTTCGTTCTACGCGCCGATGCTGGTTCTGGCGGCTGTCCATATCGCGGCCATGCTAGCGCCCAACCTGATCACCCTCGCGATTGTCTACATCGCAGATGGCGCGGTTTCGCTCTTTTCGGCGATCAGCATATGGTCTTACCGCCAAGAAGCCGTAAGCGCCGCGCACATGGGGCGGGTCGCGGGCATCACCGGAGCCATCTTCAAAATCGGCATGCCGCCAGTCATTTTTCTTGCAGGGTGGATGACAGATGCAGGGGCCCTGAATGCGGTTTTCTGGATGGCCGCCGGGATTATGGTCACCGCCGCCCTATTCCTAAGTTTTGTCGCAGGTTGGGGCTTGCCCGCCCGCAAACCGATCTGACACGCCTTTACGGGCCCGCTCCCAATCCCTATATGAACGCTCAGGAATAGCAGGATAGACCAATGACCGATGCAAACGCCCCCGTCGAAGGAACCCCGATGATTAAACCCTCAACCACGGACCACCCGTTGTATGAGGACATCGTGATGGCGATCAAATCGGTCTATGACCCGGAAATTCCGGTAAATATCTATGACCTCGGCCTGATCTACACGATTGAAATTGCAGACGATTCCGCAGTCCATGTGATCATGTCCCTGACGGCGCCTGGTTGCCCTGTTGCGGGCGAGATGCCCGGCTGGGTCGCGGACGCGATCGAACCCCTGCCTGGCGTGAAACATGTCGATGTCGAAATGACATTCGAGCCGCAGTGGGGCATGGAAATGATGTCGGACGAGGCGCGTCTGGAATTGGGCTTTATGTAGCCCTTGTCGGACCAACCCGACGCTCTTATCTTGTGGTCAAAGGAGACCTGACATGTTCGGCATTCCAGGAAAGCAAGCGGTCACAATCACCCCAGCGGCCATTGCGCAAATCGCTAAACTGATGACCAAGGATGGATCCGAGGGCCTGCGCGTTGGCGTCAAGAAGGGCGGCTGCGCGGGCATGGAATACACCATGGAATACGTCAACGAAATCAACCCGATGGACGAGGTTGTTGAAGTCGATGGCGCACGGGTAATGATTGCCCCGATGGCGCAGATGTTCTTGTTTGGAACCGAAATCGACTATCAGACGTCGTTATTGGAATCCGGGTTCAAGTTTCGCAATCCGAATGTCACCGATGCTTGCGGCTGCGGCGAGTCGATCAAATTCGACGAAAGCCTGACCCAAGGATGAGCGTTTCTGACGCCGATATCGCATTTGCCCTAGAACTATTCGAGCCATTGGGCCATTTGAGCCAACGCAAGATGTTTGGCGGGCTTAGTATTTATCACGCTGGTGACATATTTTGCATCGTCAGCAGTGATGGGCGCATCTATTTGAAATGTGGCAGGGGCTTGGCTGCCGATTTAAAGGCAGACGGCAGCGAGCAGTTTCACAATATGCCCTATTGGTCCCTGCCCGAGGCAGATCTGGACGATCCCGAGGCCGCGAGCGCCCGCGCCCGCATGGCCCTCGCCAGTCTTTCGCCCTAGCCCTTTTGCAGATGAACGTAGGTTTCGTCGTAGCGTTTTTTCAAATGCTCCCACGCAATGACCGGCGTGGCAGCCCCATTCGGTGACACGTCTGCGTCATGGTTCGGGTTGAAAAACAACGGGATTGAAATTCGCTCGTTACTGGTGCCGATAACACGGTGCGGCGTCGCCTTGATTTTACCGCCGGTCCACATTTCCAGCATCTCGCCAAAATTGATCACAAACTCGCCCGGTGGCGCCGAAAGAGGAATCCACCCCCCGCCGCGCTTGCGGACTTCCAAACCCGACGAACCATCCGTCGCCAGCAACGTCAGACACCCATAATCGGTATGTGTGGCTATGCCAAAGTCGCGATCGGTCGCCCATTCGGGCCGCTCGGGATAGAAATTGCCGCGCAGCAAGGCCATCGGCCGGTTGAATTTGTCGCGAAAATAGCTGCCATCCTCGCCCGTTGATGTGGCGATGGCACACAAAAGGTCCAGCGCAAATGCGGTGCTGTCATCATAATATGCGCGCATCGCCTCGGCAAAGCCTTCAGGTTCGCTTGGCCACAGGTTCGGCGCGTAGAACGACAGGTTTTGGTCTACAATCGGGTCATCGTCGACCAAGGTCAGCCCGCAATCGAACACTTGTTTATAGTCAGGGTTGGCGTCGGGATCGACTTGTTCGGACCCCGGCGCACCCCATCCGCGGTTTGAACCGGTCTGGGCCATATCAAATTCCGCCTTCTTCCATGCAGGCAGATGAAAGAAGCCGCGATATGCCTCGATCAAGGAAGTCATTCGATCAGCCGTCAGCGGAGTGTTATACACAACCATAAATCCGACCCCACCGGCGGCCTCGGCCACCATGGCGGCTGCATCTGCGTCACCTGCGATCAGTTTCTGAGCGTCGATTCGTGGGATCATGGTCCTGCCCTTCGGATAGTTGGGATGTTACTTGCGGCAGCGACAGGGGTTTTGCAACCCAGAACGCTTCTTGCTATCCAGTCGTTAACTTAGATCAAGGAATTGAACATGCGCCGCAAACTTGCCGCTGGAAACTGGAAAATGAACGGGACACATGCCGCCCTGACCGAGGTTGAGGCGCTTATGGCGGCCTACCCAGACCCGTCCGTTGATCTGTTGATCTGTCCGCCCGCGACATTGCTGTCGTCGATGACTGAACGTGCGGCCAACCATCCGCTGGAAATTGGCGGGCAGGACGTGCATTTCAACACCTCCGGTGCCCATACCGGCGAAATCAGCGCGGATATGCTGGCTGATGCCGGCGCAAGCTACGTTATCGTCGGCCATTCGGAGCGGCGCACGGACAATGCGGAAGATGACGCGTTGATCCAGTCCAAGGCAGCCGCGGCACAGGATCGCGGTCTCATTACCGTGATCTGTATTGGTGAAACTCTCGCCCAACGCGACGCGGGCGAAACGCTGGCGGTGCTGAGCGATCAGTTGACCCAGTCACTGCCTGCCGGATCAACCGCCGACAACACCGTCATAGCCTATGAACCGGTCTGGGCCATCGGCACTGGAAAAGTGCCCACGAACGCGCAAATCGGCGAAGCCCACGCCCATGTCCGTGCGCACGTCGCACAAGGGTTCGAAACCGGAGACGGAATGCGCATCCTCTATGGCGGATCAGTCAAAGGATCCAACGCAGCCGAAATCTTTGCCATTCCCGATGTGGACGGTGCGTTGGTTGGTGGTGCTAGCCTGAAGGCCGCCGATTTTGGCGCAATCATCGACGCGTTGATCGTAGCCTAGTCCACGCTATCCCCTGA
>CAXIAS010000117.1:0-6245 GCA_964022195.1 uncultured Roseobacteraceae bacterium | reverse complement strand
TCCGCCCCGATACAGAGCCAGACATGGAGAAGTGGGTTGAATTCAACCGCAAATATTCCGAAATGTGGCCGGTGATCATCACCAAAAAAGACCCGTTGCCGAACGCGGATGAGATGGACGGCAAAGAAGGCAAAATGGATATGTTTTCCGAAACAGCGGGCGAGGGCGGCTGATTCGCTCTGATTGAACATTTCTCTTGTTTTTAAGGGAAATTGAATCGAAAAGCCCGCCTTCTATAGCGGACGTCTTTGTGGTATACTGGCGCTAATGACGCGAAAAAATTGACCGTATTTTATGACCGACCCTATCCGACGGGACTTGTCCCGCCGGATTTTTTGTTGGTCTGAACGGCACATCGAAAGGAAGCCGATGAGCAAGAAGAAACTGGATTTCAGCACAAACGAACATGTGGTCTATCCCGCGCATGGCGTTGGCAAGATCGTCAAGGTCGAAACCCAAGAAGTCGCCGGCATGGAGCTGGAGATGTTCGTTATCGCGTTTGAGAAAGACAAGATGACGCTGCGTGTGCCTACCCACAAGGCGATCGATGTTGGCATGCGTGCCTTGGCGACGCCGGATGTTGTGGCCAACGCCATGAAGACGTTGCGCGGCAAAGCCAAAGTCAAGAAAGCCATGTGGTCCCGCCGCGCGCAGGAGTATGAGCAAAAGATTAACTCTGGTGACCTGATTGCCATTGCCGAGGTCGTTCGTGACCTACACCGTCAAGACGACCAGCGCGAGCAAAGCTATTCCGAGCGCCAGCTGTATGAAGCCGCACTCGAGCGATTGACGCGCGAAATTGCTGTTGTGGCTGGAAACGACGAAAATGCGGCTGCTGCCGAAATTGACAGCGTTTTGGTCGGTCGCGCTGCCTAGAACCTGTTTGCATTAACAAAAAGGCCACCTGCTTAGGTGGCCTTTTTCGTGTCTATTCCCCAGTAGGTAATCGGCGCCAAGGCACGTTCAGAGCGCGCGCCAACCGATATCGCGGCGAAAGAACCCTTGCGGCCAATTGATCCGGTTTACCACCGCATAGGCGCTGTCACGGGCGCCGGTTAGAGTGTCCGCGCGGGCAGTCACGGCAAGGACACGGCCACCGGTTGCGATGATTTGGCTGTCTTTGAGGGACGTGCCCGCGTGAAAGACCATATTCATACTGTCCTCAGCAAGGTCATCTAACCCATTTATAACGCTGCCCTTTTCATAACTCCCAGGATAGCCGTTTGCGGCATAGACAATTGTTATGGCGTGATCATCGGCCCAATTGACCTGCATCTCGTCCAAACGTCCTTGGGCGCAGGCGTGCATCAGGTCAAATGCCTGACCGCCCAACCGCATCATCAGACATTGTGTTTCGGGATCACCAAAGCGGACATTGTATTCCACCAGTCGCGGTTGCCCGTCCTTGATCATCAGACCCACAAACAAGACCCCCTGAAACGGGGTGCCGCGTTTGGCCATTTCTTCAATAGTCGGCTTCACGATTTCGTGCAGCGCCTTACGCGTGACGTCATCTGTCATCACCGGGGCGGGGGAATAGGCGCCCATGCCGCCGGTGTTGGGGCCCGTGTCGCCGTCGCCCACGCGCTTGTGGTCTTGGGCCGTGCCGATGGGCAGAACCGTTTCGCCATCGCATAAGACAAAGAATGACGCCTCTTCGCCGTCCATGAATTCTTCGATCACGACCTCGGCGCCTGCGTCGCCGTAGCTGCCGTCGAACATGTCGTCTATGGCGGCCAGTGCCTCTGCTTCGGTCATGGCGACGATCACGCCTTTGCCTGCGGCCAGGCCGTCGGCCTTGACCACAATCGGCGCGCCTTGGGCGCGGATGTAGGCGCGAGCCGCTTGCGCATCGGTGAAATGGCCATATCCTGCGGTCGGCGCGTTCGCCGCGTCGCAGATCGATTTTGTAAAATATTTGGACGCCTCAAGCTGGGCTGCGGCCTGTGATGGACCGAAAACCAACAGTCCGGCGTCGCGTAACCGGTCCGCTACACCTGCCGCGAGCGGTGCTTCTGGTCCGATGATCACGAAATCGATTGCGTTCTCTTCGGCAAATGTCGCCACTGCATCCCCATCGAGGATATCAATGTCCGCGCAGTCACACATTTGCGCAATCCCCGCGTTTCCGGGCGCAACAATCAGCCTGTCGCATTTCGGGTTCTGTTGGACTGCCCAAGCGATACTGTGCTCACGTCCGCCGCTGCCCAGAATTAGGATGTTCATTGCGTGTCTCCTGCTTGGCCTTTGATGTCTTGCGTTCTAAGGTCGTGACAAGCTGATCACAAGGGCAGAGCATGGACCTTTTCGACGACAACAAAGCAAGCACGAACGCACCTGAATTCACAGTGTCCGAGCTGACGGGTTCGGTCAAGAAAACCCTAGAGGGCACATTTGGCCGCGTTCGCGTCAGGGGGGAGGTCGGGCGCGTCATGATCGCGCGGTCAGGCCACATTTATTACGACATCAAGGATGACCGCAACGTCATCGCCTGCACCACGTGGAAGGGGCAAGTGCCCGGGTTGGGAATTACGCCTGAAGAAGGGCTTGAGGTCATCGTCACGGGTAAATTGTCAACGTTCGGCCCGCAATCAAAGTATAACATTAATGTCGACAGCATTGAGGTCGCGGGCGAAGGCGCGTTGATGGCGATGCTCGAAAAGCGCAAAAAGGCATTGGCCGCCGAAGGGTTGTTTGAACCTGAGCGCAAAAAGGACCTGCCATTCCTACCCGAAATTATCGGCGTCGTTACATCGCCTAGCGGCGCTGTGATCCGCGATATTCTACACCGTCTACGTGACCGTTTCCCCCGCAAGGTGCTTGTCTGGCCGGTCGCTGTGCAGGGCAAAGCCTGCGCCCCCGAGGTGGCCAATGCTATTCGCGGGTTTAACCAAATGACACCCGGTGGGGCGCTGCCGCGACCGGATTTGATTATCGTGGCGCGCGGTGGTGGCTCGCTCGAGGATCTATGGGGCTTCAACGAAGAATCCGTCGCCCGCGCGGCCGCAGATTCCCAAATTCCACTGATATCAGCAGTTGGCCACGAGACCGACACAACACTGATCGATTTTGTATCGGATATGCGAGCGCCCACCCCGACCGCGGCCGCCGAAATGGCGGTGCCTGTGCGTCTGGAGTTAATGGCATGGGTTGACCAGCAAGGCGCGCGATTGCGTCAGTCACTGACGACTGGGCTAACAGGGCGCCGCCAGCGTGTGACTGATTTGGCACGTGGTTTGCCGCGTCGCGACAGCCTGTTGGATGGCCCGCGGCAGCGGCTGGATGTTGCCAGTGACAAATTGCCCGCCGCGTTGCGCAGCTTGGTTGCGGGGCGCGAACTGGCCCTGTCACGTGCCGCAGGGGCCTTGCGCCCGACGGTTCTGCAACGCCGTATGTCCGAGGACCGGCGCAGGTTGGATGCATTGTCAAACCGGTTGCAGCCGGCCCTGTCGCGGCGGATCGAACGGGCGACGGCGGCCTACGATAGTGCAGCCAGAGGGTTGCGTCCAGCGGCGCTGGGCCAAGAGTTGATACACAAATCCGAGAAGCTGGATGTCGCTGTGCGCCGTTTGGCAGTGCGTGCACGGGACGCACAGGATGCGCGGCTGTCCCGCCTTGAGGCGTTGGACCGGTTGCGTGAAACACTTGGATACCGAGAAACCCTGAAACGCGGCTACGCGGTTGTGCGCGGCGACGGAAATGTGGTGTCCACGACCACTGGACTGCAAGCTGCGTCATCCGTCGAAGTTGAATTCGCCGATGGGAAAATTGCGTTGGCCACGGGCCCGTAGAGAGCCGCCCTAAGCGCCGATCCGCGGGCCCGGACAGACCAGGTCTTCTTGGCTTTCGAGGGCCTCGTATAGAACCGATGCGGTCGGCGAATTCATATAAACGGCCCGCAGCCCTGCGGGGTCATCGTAGAACTTCCAACACTTGGGTTCGGGATCAAAATCGTAGCGGAAACAAATGCTTCCCTTGCTTTCATACCAGACCCCATTGTTGCAATCACCATCCAGAAATGACCAGACGACGCGGCGGTTCGATTTGTATTGTTCCGCACCATAAGCAGGGTCGCCGCGCACACCAAAGGTGAGTGTCTTGCCGGCGGTGTAGGCTTCGAACTCGGCGGCTGTCATGGCGTCGTCGGCAAAGGCGGGGAGTGTTGAGAACATCAGCAGCGCAATAACAGTGGCGATCTTCATGACTGGGCGGCCTTGATCGGGGGCTGGGATGCCCACTCGGCCGCAAGCGGGTCCATGACCTTGCGCCAACGACGCGGGAACAGCGCCAGTGTGGCCATGGCGGGCAGGGATCTGGGCAACATTGGTGCGCCTATTGGCAAATCCAGTGATGGATAGGGCGTCGCGGGATGCGCGTGATGGTCGGAATGGCGTGGTGCGTTCAGCATAACGGCTGATGAAAACCAATGGGGGCTATTCCAGCTATGGCGCGGGCCTACGGGTTCGAGGATGCCATCAGTGTCAGATCGAAGAAGCCCGTAATGCTGCACGTAGTCCGACAAAAGTAATTGCGAGGTCGAAAAGCTGGCCAACGCGATATAGAACAGGGCGCCTTGCCAGCCACCGATCAAAACCGCGATCCAGATAAACGCCAGCGCGCCACCAACATATGACACGTAAGGGTGTTGCAAGGCTGGTGTCTTTATCCTGCGGTGACGTTCCGTTTCTTGGGCGAGGCCCTGCCGAAACGAACCGCGCCACGCCCGTACCAAAAACCTGTAATAGCTTTCGCCCAAACGCGACGTATTGGGGTCGGCCCGCGTGGCCACAAGCCGATGATGGACTAGCACATGGGCAGACGTGTGATGTCCGAATAGCAAAGAGATATAGACCCATTTCCCCAACTTGTGCAGGCTGCGCTGTCCGCGATGGATCAATTCATGCGCGTTGGAATTGCTAACCTGCCCAAAAAAGAAGCCAGCGCTGACGAACAGTCCGGCCTTGGACCACAGGCCAAATCCGGAATTGGCCAGGCTATTGATGACCAACGCAAGCAGGACAAAATGTGACAGCGCCAAAACGACCGAAAGCGTATTTGCCACAGGGAATTCGATGTCGGGTGTCGGCGGGGTGACACGCGTCACGGCTTCGTCCAGACCGGCGGTCAGCACTGTCAGGTAAGCCAACGCGGCCAGCACCCAAAATCCGCCCCAAATCGCGGCCGTAGCGATCAGGGCGACCGGCGCCAGTGTGGCCATCCCAAATAGGGCCATTGGTGTCAAAATTCGTGTCATACAGCCCCTTAGCACGGCGCCGACGTAAGGTCAGGCGAGAAATGCAAAGGTTGGTGTTCACATCTTTGCAGCACGTCTCTAGCGTGCACAGATGGAAAAAGTCTTGCTAACAATCGGCGTCGTGACGGCAACTGTGTTCTTGCTGCGGTTCTGCCACAAGGATCAGAGCATGGCGAAGTCGATATTCAAGACATTATCGATTAGCCCGCTTGGGGCCTTAGCGGCCATCGCTGGCGCCCCGTTGATGCTGACTTTGGGCCTCGTGTTTGGGGCTGTCGGCGATCTGGCTTTGTCGCGTGACGGGCAACGCGCCTTTTTGATTGGCTTGGTTGCTTTCGCATTGGGGCACGTGGCTTACGTTGTTTTGGTGCTTCAGGCCGGGGCGGTCTTGGCCATCACTGCACCGACCATCGGGGTTGTTGTGTTTGCGCTGACTTTTGCTGCGGTTCTGGTGCCGCGCGCGGGGAAACTGGCAGTGCCAGTGGCAGGCTATGTAGCCGTTATCGCGGCGATGGGGATTCTTGCGCTTGGCTTGCCAAGTGATGCGTGGATTGGGACAATCGCGGCGCTGATGTTTACCCTATCTGATGCGTTGTTGGGGCTGTCTTTGTTTGTGTTGGCAGCGCCATGGCGCTCAAGTTGGCCACTGTCTGCAGCAATTTGGTCCACCTATTGCACCGCTCAAATGCTGTTTTTGGTCGCGTTTGGCGGGGTTTGGACGCTCTGACCCTTTCCACGCGGGGCAATCGCGATTAGGTGAGTAGAAACCAGATAATAGGCCTGCAATGTCGTTTTTCAAAAAGCTCAAGTCGAAGCTGTTTAAATCATCGTCCAAGATCGACGAAGGGTTGGATGCGATTGTCAGTGATGGCGGCGAGGAAACAGTAGCGGGCAATGATGAATTGCTTGCCCCCGAACCGATGGCGTTAGAGGTTCTTCCAGAGCCAGAGCCAGAGCCAGAGCCAGAGCCAGAGCCAGAGCCAGAGCCAGA
>CAXIAS010000116.1:0-6364 GCA_964022195.1 uncultured Roseobacteraceae bacterium | reverse complement strand
GTCCGCGGGCATTTTACGCCCGTCGTCGCGATCTCAATCCCTGCAAACGCGCCAGATCTTGCGGGAAATCTCCACTGCGTGGAGCACATTGCGACATTCGGATTCTCATCTGCTTGCAGGGTTCGACCCCAAGCTATCTGACACAATGAGCACGGCATTTTCGCGCAAGACAGAAAATATTTTCAGCTGTTTCGAGGAAATGGCGCGCAATATTTGTGCCACATTATTGCGAAACAAATCGCCCGAGCATGGTGACTTGATCGAATTGGTGCGCTTTGTCTCGCATGATCTGACGGATGCTATCCATACTGTGTTTACGACGGCTCGTATGGTTGCGGACATGGGGGCGGTTGATGCGACCATTTTGGCGCAAACCGATGAGCTGACAGGGCTGCCCAACCGACGCGCCCTTGGCGATTTTGTCAAATCAATGGAAACCATCGGCTGGCCCGATAACCAGATTGCTGCAATGCATATTGATTTGGACCTGTTTAAGCAAATCAACGATACGCTGGGCCATCCTGCGGGCGACGCCGCGCTCAAACATGCAACGAGCGCCATTAGAAAACAGGTAGATGACACCTGTTTTGCGGCCAGAACGGGGGGGGATGAATTTGTCCTTATCTATTTTGGCACCTATCCAGAAGAAGAATTGTCGCGCCGCGCCGATCGGCTGGTTGCCGACATCTCAAAGCCGTTTGTGTTCGACGGCCGCGAATGCAAAATCGGGGCGAGCGTTGGTATCTCTTTTGGGACCAAAGCTGACGAAATCAGCATCGAGCGACATATCATCAACGCTGACTTGGCGCTCTATGCGGCCAAGAATTCGGGTCGCGGAAACCACAAATTTTACAATGGCGACCTGCGGTCACAGATTGAAGAGAAAGAGGAGCTTCATTCTCAGATTCTTGAGGGGTTGGAAACTGGGCAGTTCGAACCGTATTTCCAGCCGCAAGTCGAAGGGCGCACAGGTAAGATCGTTGGGTTTGAGGCATTGGCCCGCTGGCATCATCCGACGCGAGGCACGCTAACCCCGTTTCATTTTCTTGATGCGGCAATGGAGGCAGGGCTGCTGGAACGATTGGATCAAGTGGTGATGAGCCGCAGTTTTGAGGCCATGCAGGCGTGGTTGGCGGAGGGATTGAAGGTCCCGCAGGTTTCAATAAACCTGACGGCATCCCGCCTGATAGAAGTGGGCCTGATCGATACGTTGACCGAGGCCGCCGAGGCCGCGGGGCTGCAACCACACCACATCGGCGTGGAAATTCTGGAAAGCGTTATGATTGACAGCGACTCTGTCCAGATGATCGAAAACGTCCGGCTGCTAAACGATGCGGGGTTCACTGTTGAGCTTGATGACTTCGGGACCGGCCACGCATCCATATCCAATTTGCGAAATTTCAAAGTGGACCGGATCAAAATCGATCGAAGTTTTGTCAAGGACATCCATCTCTATCCCGAGTTGTCCAAGATCACCGGCGCGATGATCGGACTTGCCCATTCCTTGCGGGTTGATGCCCTGGCCGAGGGTGTCGAGACCCCTGAGGAACGTCTGGTTCTAAATGCGCTGGGGTGCGACCATTTTCAGGGCTTCGGGATTTGCAGGCCGATCCCCAAGGATCAGATACCTGCGTGGGTCAGAAAAACCCAATGCACCAAGAAACTTCCACCAATCCGTCAACGACCTTGACGTTTCATTGACCCATGTTGCATTCAGCCCCGCCATCCGAAGCAGGGGTGCAACCCGTCTCGGATGAACAGATGGTCAAAAAGATCATCGATGACAGCATGGCAAAAGTCAGCTGTGACGCGGATGCGCAGCGCGGCTAAAGGTCCGGGTGAGAAGGGGGGGGGCACCCCGCCCAAGGGCAAGCGACTGGTTTCTAGGCTTTCACCACAGTAACATCCGACGCAAACACAGGCCGCCCGACGTGATCGTTACGCACAAAACACATAGGGCAACGGCCACCTGCGGATACCAAGGTGCGCCTGCATCTACTGCGGCGCACGACGTTGATAGAAGTATCCACAAAGGTCGATTTTCAGGTGCGGAACCCTGTCTTCATCGTTCATTGTCTCGAAACGATATCCGTTTGCGTCGAATATGGGCCTGATGGGGTGCATGTTAACACCTCATAGCCATAAAAGCAGCACTTTGAGTGTAATGGTGGGCGACCCTGGAATCGAACCAGGCGTGCGTCTCCGCGAGAGAGTTACAGTCTCCTGCCACACCTTGCGGCCTGTCGCCCACTGACGCGCTGATTAAACGCGGGGGGTGGAGGCGTCAACAGCAAAATGATGCAAAATGCATGTGCTTCACAGGGCGCGCACATTGGTCTATGCGAGGGGACAAATAGCGGCGGAAGGATTGCCAGATGAAAAAGCCAAAGTGGGTTGTTGCCAAGGAACAGGCCAAACGGGCTGCGGCCAATGAAACAGTGTGGCTGTTCGGGCTTCATGCGGTGCGCGATGCGTTGATGAACCCCGCTCGTGACCGGCTGCGTTTGGTTGTCACCCGCAACGCAGCGGACAAGCTGGCCGATGCCATTGCCCATGCAGGAATCGAGCCCGAGCTGTCGGACCCGCGCAAATTTGCGGCGCCACTGGACCCGCAATCTGTCCATCAGGGTGCCGCGCTAGAGGTCAAACCACTGGATTGGGGGCCGTTGCAGGACGTGGCCTTGGGCGAAGGGGCGATGCCACCGCGTTTGGTGCTGCTGGATCGCGTGACCGATCCCCATAATGTCGGCGCGATCCTGCGCTCGGCCGAGGTGTTCGGTGCCCGTGCTGTGGTTGCCGTCCAGCGCCATTCCGCGCCAGAAACCGGCGCACTTGCCAAAACCGCCAGTGGCGCGTTGGAACGCCAGCCCTATTTGCGGGTCCGCAACCTGTCCGACGCGATGGTCGCGCTCAAGGATATGGGGTATCTGGTGTTGGGTCTGGATGGCACCGCCGAGATGACAATCGAGCAAGCCGTGGAGGGCAAGCGCGACCGCGCCATTGCCTTGGTCATGGGGGCCGAGGGGCCGGGTTTGCGCGAAAAGACCCTTGCGACCTGCGACCACCTTGTAAAAATCGACTTTGCCGGTGGGTTCGGGTCGCTGAATGTGTCAAACGCGGCCGCTGTCGCGTTATACGCAGCCCGCGGGTAGGCCTGCGCTGAAACATTTTGGTGGCCGATGTCACAGATTGGCGAGGGGGGTAGTGCCCGCCCCGTTGTTTGTTCAATTATAGTCCTGAAGCGTCCCACATTCAGGAGATAACAAATGATCCATCGTCGTCGTGTCCTTGGCCTGTTGGCCGCAGCTCCATTGCTTGCGCGCCCCGCCTTTGCGGCCTCGCCCGAGGTGTTTTCCGATGCAGGGCTGGCCATTCGCGGGGCTGATCCGGTTGCGTTTTTCACCCAAGAAGCGCCCGTAATCGGCGACCCTGCCCACAGTCTGATGTGGAAAGGCGCGCAGTGGCGGTTTGCTTCGGCCCAGAACATGGCCACCTTCGAATCCGATCCGATGGCATATGCCCCGCAATACGGCGGCTATTGCGCCTATGCGATGTCCAAGGGCGCTGTCGCCAGCTCTGTCCCTGAGGCGTGGACGGTGCATGACGGCAAGCTGTATCTGAACTATTCCGTCGCTGTGCGCGGGATCTGGTCACAGGACATTCCGGAAAATATCGAAAAAGCGGATGCAAACTGGCCGGCTGTTTTGTCCCGTTAAGGGACTGTTCACGTTTTGCTGATCATACTGGAATTGTCGAATTTTGTGCATACCTCGACATGTGAGACGTGAACATTGGAACACCACGTCGGTTAAACTGTCCCTCGTTCCGAAACTGCGTCCAAAGGTCCGCCTTTGGACGCTTTTTTTATGGGTGGTTCTGGGCTAGTGTCGGGCATGGGTTATTCTGACACATATCTCGCCGATTTGTTGAAATCGGTCAAAACCATCGCGGTCGTGGGCGTTTCCGCCAATCCGGTCCGGCCCAGCTATTTTGTTGCGCGCTATCTGACCCTAAAGGGGTTCGAAGTGATCGGAGTGAACCCCGGATTGGCGGGCCAAGAGCTGTTTGGCCGCGAGGTTTACGCCGATCTGGGCAGTATTCCGGTCGACGTCGATATGGTCGATATTTTCCGCCGTTCCGATGCGGTGCCCCCGATTGTCGATGAGGCCTTGGCCCGCTGGCCGGATTTGCACGCGATCTGGATGCAAATCGGTGTTGAACACGCTCAGGCCGCAGCCAAAGCCGAGGCGCGCGGCGTCAAAGTGGTGATGAACCGCTGCCCCAAAATCGAATACCAGCGCCTGTTCGGTGAATTGCGCATGGGTGGTTTCAATACTGGTGTGATTTCGTCCAAGCTTTAGCGGCTGGCCTTTTCCGCGATGCCGGACGTGCCTTGGCGCCGGTCGAGTTCGGCCAGAACGTCGTCAAATGGCACGTCACGTGCCGCAAGCATGACAAGCAGGTGATACAGCACATCCGCCGCCTCGGATGTCAGCCCCGCCTTGTCACCTTTGACGGCCTCGATAATCGCCTCAATCGCTTCTTCGCCGAATTTCTCGGCGCATTTTTCGGGCCCTTTGGACAAGAGTTTGGCTGTCCAACTGCTGTCTGGATCAGCGGATTTACGGGCCAGAATGGTGGCGTAGAGGTCGGAAAGGGTCATGTCATCCTCATCGGTATTCCGGCAGCTTGCATATGCGCCTTGGCCTCGGCAATCGTATAGGTGCCAAAGTGAAAGATCGACGCAGCCAGCACGGCGGATGCGCCGCCCTCTGTCACGCCTTCGACGAGGTGGTCGAGCGTGCCAACACCGCCCGAGGCGATAACGGGCACGTCAACAGCGTCGCTGATGGCGCGGGTGAGCGGCAGGTTGAACCCCGCTTTGGTGCCGTCGCGGTCCATAGATGTCAGCAGGATTTCACCGGCCCCTTTGGCGACGACGGTTTTGGCAAATTCCACGGCGTCGATGCCCGTTGCGCGGCGCCCGCCGTGGGTGAAGATTTCCCATTTTCCGGGGGCCACGGTCTTGGCGTCGATGGCGCAGACGATACACTGGCTGCCGAACCGCATGGCGGCATCCGTAATCACGTTGGGGTCGGTAACGGCGGCGGAGTTAAAGCTGACCTTATCCGCGCCAGCCAGCAGCAAATCGCGCACATCGTGGTGGGTTCGGACCCCGCCGCCAATGGTCAGCGGCATAAAGCATTGTTCTGCCGTGCGCGTTGCCAGATCGAACATGGTGCCACGGTTTTCATGGGTGGCTTTGATGTCCAAAAACACCAACTCGTCCGCGCCTGCGCGGTTGTAGGCGATCGCCTGTTCAACGGGGTCGCCTGCGTCGATCAGGTCGACGAAATTGACGCCTTTCACGGTGCGGCCTTCGGCGACGTCGAGGCAGGGGATGATACGGGTTTTTAGCATGGGACATCCGCGTCAGAATGGGTTCACGTCGTCTTTACTGTGCGGCGGGCGTGGATGCAATCGAGCTGGCGGCTGCGATGCGGCGCATGGCATTGCGCACGATGAGGACATGGAAGGGCATGACCACCGCCAGATAGAGGCGGCCGAACCAGTTGTTGCGGTGAACCCATGTCGCCATATGGATCACTTCGTTTTGTTTGAACACACAGATACGAAAATTTAGATGCGTGTCATCGGTCCCGATGATGCATTCCCGATCATCTTGGTGATGCATGGGAAAGATGGCCGTCTCGCCGGTATCGGATGCCTCTGTTTTCAGGCCAAAGGGCTTTAAGATCAGATTGCGCAGCTTTAGCAATGCACTGGCCCAAACAGGCAAAGTGAGACCGATCCGCACGGCATCTATCGGGGATAGATGGCTTTCCACCGCATATCCGTCGATAAAATCCGCGTTGCCTACTTGGGCCCATAAACGTGATGCCGCGGGAAGCGGGGTCGTGAAGACCTTGGCCATAAACATTTTCCTAACTGTCAAGGCCAAGGTTACGGCCAAATCAAGACAGCGCATAGATGGCGGTTTGTCACATCAATCGGGTTGGCACCGACGGCGAGGCCGAGGCTGGGACGATATGTTTTACCGTTCGTTCAAAAGCTTAAGCGCAGCACCCAAATCAATCGCCCCGTCGTAGAGCGCACGGCCCGAGATTGCGCCGGAGATGACGCCTGTGTTTTTGAGCGCGGTCAGGTCTGCCATGGAGGACACCCCCCCCGATGCGATGACGGGGATGTCGACGGCGCGCGCGAGGGCGGCGGTGGCGTCGATGTTTGGCCCCTTCATCGCGCCGTCGCGCAGGATGTCAGTGTAGATGATGGCGCTGATGCCTGCGTCCTCGAACTGTTTGGCAAGGTCGACAACTTGGATGTCGGTTTCTTCGGCCCAGCC
>CAXIAS010000115.1:0-6403 GCA_964022195.1 uncultured Roseobacteraceae bacterium | reverse complement strand
GCACTTGAGGCGTTAGATATGGTCCGCCGGGGGATGCGGCTACAGGAAATTGCATTTGCGCTTGGCGTTAGCGAAGGTGCTGTAAAACAACGCCTAAAGAATGCAAAATTGAAGCTGGAAGCCAAGACCGGTTCGCAAGCTGCGTCGTTGGCATTCCAGTTTGGTTTGATCTAACAACCGGATTTGGAACGAAAAATTAACCATTTTCCGTGTTTGATTTGTCCTAGTTTGCTGTAACAACCTATAGGGGCACTGATATTATTGGCACACCTTGAAATGGAGTGCCCTCATGGAAAACATCACCTTTAATTTTACACAACTGCACCAGTTTGACGCCGCCTTTTTTGATTTTCTCAAATTACGCAAGTCCTTTTTCGTCGATTCCCTAGGTTGGGATATTCCACATGACGACAATTTTGAAATGGACCAATATGATAACCCCAAAGCGTTCTATTCGCTTGTTCTGAGAAATGGCGAGATCATCGGGGGCGCGCGCGCGATGGCGACGACCGCCCGATGGGGCACGCATTCCTACATGTTACGCGACGCGGTCAAGGGCAAACTGATCGACATCCCGCCATCGGTACTGGGCCAAAACATCGAAGATGAAATGATCTGGGAATGCACCCGTTTGGTCATGTCGGATGATGTGACGACACATGCAGAGCGTAGCGAATGCCTGGGTTTGATTGTACAGGGGTTGGCAGACGTGGCCGCGAGCCACGGCGCTGACCGGTTGATGTCGCTATCGCCGCTGGCGCTTATGCGCGCCTTGCGTCAGCTTGGCTTTGGAGCGGAAAGGATTGGCGAACCCTATTTAAATGAAGGGGACGGGCGGCGCTATGCTGTCCTGTCGATGCCGACCGTGCGCACGATGCCGCATATTCCGCGCGCCACGCACCGCACACAACCGCAACCGTTTCATGCGCCGCAGGTCGCATAAGCACGCATTAGCCGGTCTGTGTTGGCAGACCGGCCAATGTTATTTATTTAGCCAAATACGCGAGCGAAGATCGTATCCACGTGTTTGGTATGGTAGCCAAGATCGAATTTCTCTTCGATTTCGGCTGGGCTAAGAGCGGCTGTCACCTCTTTATCGGCAAGCAGCTCGGTTTTGAAATCGCAACCGGTTTCCCAAACTTTGAGCGCGTTACGCTGTACCAATCGATAGGCATCTTCGCGGCTCACACCCGCCTGGGTCAATGCCAATAGAACCCGTTGACTCATAACCAAACCGGGGAATTTGTTCATGTTTGCCAACATGTTGTCCGGGTAGACGATTAGTTTGTCGATGACCGAGGTCAAACGGGCGAGTGCAAAGTCTAGTGTGATTGTCGCATCCGGCCCAATATTACGTTCTACGGAACTGTGGCTGATGTCACGTTCGTGCCATAGCGCTACGTTCTCCATCGCAGGCACCACTGTCATGCGCACCAAACGAGCTAGACCGGTCAGATTTTCGGTCAGAACCGGATTCTTCTTATGCGGCATCGCGGACGACCCTTTTTGCCCCATTGAGAAGAACTCGGCGGCTTCTAAGACTTCTGTCCGTTGCATGTGGCGGATTTCGGTCGCGACATTTTCGATAGAGCTGGCGACAACACCCAAGGCACCAAAAAAGGCGGCGTGGCGGTCGCGTGGAATGACTTGGGTGCTGATCGGCTCGGGGCTGAGGCCCAATTTGGCGCAGACATGGTCTTCGACGGCCGGGTCAATGTTGGCAAATGTGCCGACTGCGCCCGAAATAGCGCCGGTTGCGATTTCTTCGCGGGCAGTTTTGAGACGGGTCAGATTGCGGTCCATTTCGGCGTAGAAACGCGCGAACGTCAGGCCCATTGTGGTCGGCTCGGCGTGGATGCCGTGGCTACGACCGATACGGATCGTGTCCTTGTGTTCCATCGCGCGTTTTTTCAGCGCGGCCAGAAGTCCCTTGGTGTCTGCGATCAAAATGTCTGCGGCGCGGACCAGTTGCACATTGAAACAAGTGTCCAACACGTCCGAGGATGTCATGCCTTGGTGGACAAACCGTGCTTCGTCCGAGCCAACGTGTTCCGCAAGGTGGGTCAGGAATGCAATGACGTCATGTTTCGTCTCGGCCTCGATTTCATCGATCCGTGCGACGTCGAATTCCACGTCTTTTGCTTTCCAGACTGCGTCCGCGTTTTCACGCGGGATCACACCGATGTCGGCCATGGCGTCGCAAGCGTGGGCCTCGATCTCATACCAGATTTTGAACTTGGTCTGTGGCGACCAAATGGCAACCATGTCGGGGCGGGAGTAACGCGGGATCATGTGATAAACCTTTTTGTGATTGGGCAGCTGTTGCCCCCGCGTCATAAGCTGCAACCTGAGATGTCTCAAGGTCAGGAGGGGCCATAATGAAAGCTATTTGGTCGGTTTTGCTGTTATTTCCATCGATGTTAGCTGCAGATGGATGGACAAGGGCCATCGAGGACACGACAATCATCACTGCCTTGGCGGGTCGCACTGTGTCTTATGATGCATATACGTTGCAGCGGTTTGGGACGGATGGGGCGACCCAATACATAACCGAGCGGATGAGCGAAGGTAGCTGGGCTGCTCGCGGCGGGCAGTATTGCAGTGTTTGGCCTCCGTCAGATGTTTGGACCTGCTATATTCTTGAAGTTCAGGGCGCTCGGGTCCGATTTATTGCGTCCGACGGGTCGGTTAGCGAAGGCCGTTACGTGGACTAAAACCCATCAATGCCGCGTCATGGGGGTATTTTGTCAGGTTCTCGAACCCGTCCTCGGTAATGATTACCTGATCCTCTAACTTGATCGAAAAGTCACCGCCTTCGGGGCTGATCAACGCTTCGACGCACAAGACCATACCTGCCTCAAGCTCATGATCAAAAGCGCCTTCGACCAAATTGTCAGGATAGGCGACGAGCGGCCATTCGTCACACAATCCGACGCCATGCATCATGCAGCCGTATTTTAGGTTTTGGTATTGTTCAGGAAGCTTGTGGCACATGCGGCTGAGATCCTGAATATTCACGCCAGGTTGCAGTAATTGCATATTTGTTTCAATATGTTCGACGCCGATCTTCATGGCATCTATCATGTCGGGGCGTGGTTTTTCGTCACCGATCCACCATGTCCGGCTGATGTCGATGCAGATGCCGTAGGCCCCGACCAGATCGGTATCAAAGGCGACGATTTCATTGTTTTGGACGATACGGGGGCCACATTCCTGAAACCACGGGTTGGTGCGCGGACCCGAAGATAGCAGGCGGGTTTCGATCCATTCGCCGCCGCGGCGGATGTTTTGCGCATGTAAGACGGCCCAAATGTCGTCTTCACTGGTGTTGCCTTGCGGGACGGCCTCGCGGACAAAGATTTCCATCTCGTGGCACGCAGTCTCGCAGGCCTGCGAGGCGCAGCGCATAGCAAGGATTTCATCGGGACCCTTGATCGAACGGGCCCTTTCGGTCAGCTCCTCTCCGGGCAGCACATCGAAACCCTGCGCCTCGAGCGCACGCAGCCCGTGGATCATACATTTATCAACGCCGATCCGCATATTGCGACCGCCATGTTCGGCAATCAACTCTCGCACTTGAATGGAAAACTCATCCGCTGCAACGTCGATTTTGTCGCCGCGATCAAAGTAAAAGAGATCGGCACCAGTGCGCTGTTCATTCACAAGATGATTGAATTTGCTTAAGAACATGGCGTTCTTATAGTCCCAAACCACCATGTAGCCGTCTGCACAGACCAGACAGGCGCGAAAAGCATTGTGGGTGTTCCAAAGCTGCATATTGGTGCTGTCAGTGGCGTAACGGATGTTGAGCGGGTCAAACATCAGGATGCCGCCATAGCCGCGCTGGTTTACCGCTTGGATCAGACGTTTATGGCGAAAGGCGCGCATCTTTTCGAGGTTGGGCAGAATCAGCCCTGCTTGTTCCCATTCCCGATATGCCAATTGCGTCGGGCCGATTTCCATCCGGTCATTCAAGTTCGGGCTACCGTCAGCAAGGCGTGCACCAAGCGTCGGGTCGATTTTTCGGGTGTCGCGGTGGTGCGTGTTCATTGTCAGCCCTCAGAAGTGTCATTTCAAAATTGCGTCTTCTGGGTAGGCCTGTCAGGCTTGAAAACGACAATAACCCTAAGGCAGAAACGACCAAATGGCTGAGATCTTGCAACGGACGATTCCGTATGAGGTGACTTTTGGGGCCAAACTGCCTGGAATTTCACCTCTGGCCCGCGATGGTTGGGTCATTCGGGATGACGCTTTTGCTGCACAAATGGCCGAGAGGGATCGATTGATTCGCGATATACCGCAACGGGTGCATGCGGACGCAGGTGCGAGTGTGTCTGCAAAGGATGATGTGCTCGAACAGGTTATGGGCATTGTATCAAAGCGCGATGGCTACAACGTCGGTAATTCGGCGGTCACGAGGCCGGATCGGGTGACTGTCGATTTAGCAGGTGATCCGCTCCTTGTTGCGGCCCGATTGATCCAAGAGGACCTATGCCTGCATGAAAAGCTGGGGGACGAACATGTACTAACAGCGGGGGTGATGTGTTTCCCTGCCAGTTGGACGCTGTCAGAAAAGATAGGGCGGCCGCTTGTCGCCATTCATGGACCAGTGGACAGCTATAATGGCGATGTCGCCAAGCGGGTCCAGCGGCTGTTCGATGGTATTCAAATTGGCAAACCTTTGTGGCGGCACAACGCGTTGCGGTATGTCGAGCCCGACCTGTTTCATCCGCGCAGCGAAGATGCCCCGCGCGACCATTCGCTGGACGCAGAGACGGGCGCATATATCCGCAGTGAGCATCAGGCGTTGGTCCGGATGCCGCGTAGTGGCGCGGTTCTATTTGCGATCCATACATATATCGTGAAGGACGTCTGAAACGAAGACGGGCGCCGCAATGGGCGCCCGTCCTTTAGATAAATCTGCAGTTTAGCAGCTATAATACAGCTTGTATTCTACAGGGTGCGGCGTGTGCTCGTATTCGTAAACCTCTTCCCAACGTAGCGCCATGTAGCCGTCCAGCTGGTCTTTGGTGAATACGTCGCCATGCAGCAAGAACTCGTGATCGGCTTCCAATGCTTCCAGCGCTTCGCGCAGGCTGCCGCAGACCGTCGGGATTTCGGCCAGCTCTTCTGGTGGAAGGTCATACAGATCCTTGTCAGATGCGGCACCTGGGTCGATCTTGTTTTTGATGCCGTCCAGACCAGCCATCAACAGTGCCGCAAAGCACAGGTATGGGTTGGCCGCCGGATCAGGGAAACGGGCCTCGACACGTTTCGCCTTGGGGGATTCGGCCCAAGGGATACGCACAGCACCCGAGCGGTTGGAAGCGGAATAGGCGCGCAGAACAGGGGCCTCGAAACCGGGGATCAAACGCTTGTAGCTGTTCGTCGACGGGTTCGTGATTGCGTTCAGGGCAGGGGCGTGTTTCAGGATACCACCGATGAAATACAGCGCTTCTTGGGAAAGGTCGGCGTATTTGTCACCTGCGAACAATGGCTTGCCATCTTTCCAGATAGACATGTTCACGTGCATGCCTGTGCCGTTATCGCCAGCGATTGGCTTGGGCATAAACGTCGCGGATTTGCCGTAGGCTTGGGCGACGTTGTGAATGACGTATTTGTATTTTTGCAGCTCGTCGGCCTGTGTGACCAATGTGCCAAAGATCAGCCCCAATTCGTGCTGGCAGGACGCGACCTCGTGGTGGTGTTTGTCGACCTTCATGCCCATGCGTTTCATGGTGGATAGCATTTCGCCACGCATGTCTTGGGCGTCGTCGATGGGGTTCACAGGGGAATAGCCGCCCTTAAGGCCCGGACGATGGCCGGAGTTGCCCATCTCGTATTCGGTGTCCGTGTTCCAAGAGGCGTCAATTGCATCAACCTGATACGACACTTTGTTGATGCCGACAGAATAACGCACATCATCAAAGACAAAGAACTCGGCCTCTGGACCAAAGTAAGCAGTGTCGCCAATACCTGTGGACTTCAGGTAGGCTTCGGCTTTCATTGCGGTGCCGCGCGGATCGCGGGAATAGGCTTCGCCTGTGTCCGGCTCGACTACGTTGCAGTGCAGGCACAGCGTCTTTTCCGCATAGAACGGATCAACATACGCGCTCTCGGTGTCAGCGATACCTTTCATGTCCGATTTGTCGATCGACTTCCAACCTTCAATGGAAGATCCGTCAAACATGAAGCCCTCTTCGAGAAAATCTTCGTCGATCAGGTCGTTCACGATTGTGACGTGCTGAAGCTTGCCCTTTGGGTCGGTGAAGCGGACATCGACATACTGGATGTCTTCGTCTTTGATCATTTTGAGAACTGATTGCACGCTCATGATGATATTCCTTAGGTTTTGGTTTGATTACAGTGCATCGTCACCGGTTTCACCGGTCCGAATGCGAAT
>CAXIAS010000114.1:0-6451 GCA_964022195.1 uncultured Roseobacteraceae bacterium | reverse complement strand
ATGTGGCGCCCGTTGGCTTCGGCCTGACGGGCCGCCTCCATGACGTCCATCACAATAAAGGGATCAACCTCGCCGCGGCTTGAATGTCGCATGCTCTGCCTCTTATGGTTCGGCTTCTATTTGCCCGCGCTTGGGGGGCCGCGTCAATGCCACCTTGGCAGCGATGCGCGGATATGGTCTGACAGGCGCAAAGAAGGAATGTTGATTTGACTAAATATCTGGCCCTCGCCCTTGGATTGCTTGCCGCCCCTGTTGGCGCATTTGACCTGTCAGCTATGACAGACGACGAACGCGCTGCGTTCCGCGCTGAAATCCGCGCCTACCTGCTGGACAACCCCGAGGTCATCATGGAGGCCGTGGGCGTGTTGGAACGACGTGAGCAGCAAGCCAAGGCCGAAGGCGACGTCAACCTTGCGCGAACCTACGCAGAGCAGCTGACCAATGACGGGCATTCCTATCAGGGCGGCAACCTTGAGGGCGATATCACCATCGTCGAGTTCCTCGATTACCGCTGTGGGTATTGCAAAAAAGCATTCCCCGAGGTCGAGCGCCTAGTCAATACTGATGGCAACATTCGCCTGATCGTCAAGGAATTCCCAATTTTGGGCGAAGAATCTGAAACGGCGTCGCGTTTTGCAATTGCGGTCAAGCAGGTAGAAGGGGACGAGGCCTATAAGTCGGTCCACGACACGCTGATGGAATACCGCGGTGCATATTCCGACGCTGCATTGGGGCGCCTGTCCGATAGTTTCGGGTTTGATACCGCCAAGGTTCTGGCCGAGATGAACAGCGACGTTGTCTCGGGGATTATCAACGACAACCGCCTGTTGGGCCAAGCCATGCAAATCAGCGGCACGCCCACGTTTGTAGTACAGGATCAAATGCTGCGCGGGTATGTCCCGTTCGACCAAATGACGCAGATCGTTTCTGCTATCCGGCAAAACGATGGCTGATGCAAATCAAGGGGCGCTGGGCTAAAGCCCAGCGTGACCCAGTTGTTCAAGTAACAACCGTTAGGATTATTCGTCGGAGTTCGCTTCAATTTCGGCGGCTTTGGCTTGAACCTGTTCGACGATGTGTTCGACCATCTCATCATTGTTGATTTTGTGGCTTTGGCTACCTGCCAGATAGACCATGCCGTGCCCAGCTCCGCCGCCCGTGAAGCCCACGTCAGTCATCAGTGCTTCGCCTGGTCCGTTGACCACGCATCCAATGATCGACAGCGACATTGGTGTCTTTATGTGTTCCAGCCGTTTTTCCAGTGTTTCGACCGTTTTGATCACATCAAACCCTTGGCGTGCGCAGGACGGGCAAGAAATAATGTTCACCCCTCTGTGGCGCAAGCCCAGCGATTTGAGTATCTCATAGCCGACCTTGACCTCTTCTACCGGGTCAGCAGAGAGGCTGACACGGATTGTGTCACCAATTCCGGCCCATAGCAGGCTGCCCATACCAATTGCGGATTTAATCGTGCCAGATGTCAGCCCCCCTGCCTCGGTGATCCCGAGGTGAATTGGGGCGTCCGTGGCCTCGGAGAGCTGTTGATAGGCAGCGGTGGCCATAAACACGTCCGATGCCTTGCAGCTGATTTTGAATTCGTGGAAATCGTTGTCTTGCAGGATCTTGATGTGATCAAGCCCGCTTTCAACCATCGCATCGGGACAGGGTTCGCCGTATTTGTCCAACAGGTGTTTTTCCAGGCTACCGGCGTTGACGCCAATGCGGATGGAACAATTGTGGTCACGCGCAGCTTTGATCACTTCGCGGACACGTTTTTCATCGCCGATATTTCCCGGATTGATCCGCAGGCAAGCGGCGCCTGCTTCGGCCGCCTCGATCCCGCGTTTGTAGTGGAAATGGATATCGGCGACGATTGGCACCGACACATTGGGAATTATCTGCTTCAACGCTGCACTGGACGCCTCATCGGGCACGGAAATGCGCACGATGTCGGCACCGGCATCTGACGCTGCATTCACTTGCGCAATTGTTGCGGCCACATCTGTGGTCAACGTGTTGGTCATCGTCTGCACCGTGATCGGGGCATCCCCCCCCACCGGCACATCACCCACCATAATCTGGCGCGATTTGCGTCGTTCAATATTACGCCAAGGACGGATGTGATTCAGGGACATGGGCTTGTCTTTCGGACACAAAGGGTTTCATGGCGCAACCTATGCAGTTGCCCCCCTAGCATCAACTACGTGAATGGGGATTATTCGGTTAGAACCGCCTCGGCCACAACACGCACGGCTTTGGCCAGATCCGCATCCGCATCCATATTGGCAAGCGTATATGTCTGGGTCAGGTTACCCGCCGACAAATCCAGATTGGACGTCACAGTCCCGTTCGGGCCGGCCGGGCCGTAATGGGTGCCGTTAACTGCAAAATAGATCGCACCGCTTTCCCCGACACGCAGGGTCGCGGGGTCTTCGGTCGCAGGCAGGGCAAAACTGTCGCCGCTGTCCATAATGCCTTCAAAAATGACACTACCGTCCGAGGCGCGAACCCGAATCCACGCAGGGCGTGCCGCAACGAGCTGAACCTCGGGCACGGGGCCCTCGTTGACCTGAATGTCAGAGCCAAGGCTGACATCGCCGCCGATGGCCGCCAAAGTCGCATCATCCGCACCCGACAAAGGTGCCAAAGCCCCAAAGTTGCGCGGATCAAGTGTCGAGATAGGAGCATCACGTGCGACCAGAACCGGCACCTCAAGCGCCTGAGGGCGGTACAAACGATCCAGTGCTTCGGCGGACGGGGCGCTAAGGCCGGCCAAACTATCCTGATCTGGCAAAATTGCCGAAGTCCCGGCCAGCGGGTCCAGATCCGACACGACAGTTGGCGTCTGTTCAATCGGAGCCAACTGGACTTTTTGCACCTCTTGCAGGACAGCCCAGCCACCGTAGCCCAAACCACCAATCAGCGCGAATAAGACCGCAACTGATCCGATAGCACCGGGTTCAACACCTGAAAACACCGCATCCCCTGCCGGAACAAATGGCGTGGCCGACGCGGAAAAGATGTCTTTTCCCGCGACACCAATCGCCGCTTCGTGGCGGGACGGCTTCGCCGAAGATGCTTCGGCTGACATACCGTGTGCTGTGGCAAAACCGCTTTCGCGGCAAAATGTATCGAATGCCCATTCGGGGTCCATATTCAGATAACGCGCATAGGACCGGACATACCCGGCGATAAAGCCCGGAGTGTCAAAAGCAGATGGATCAGAATTTTCAATGGCCGCGATATACGCGGCTTTGATTTTCAGTTCGCGCTGCACATCCAACAGGCTTTTGCCCATGGTTGCACGCTCGCCGCGCATCAGGTCGCCAAGGCGCAATTCGAACGCGTCAAACCCCGAGGACTGCACGTCCTTGGTTGTCCGCTTCCGTCTAAAGCCTTTAACGATCATTGAATTAGTCTCTGCCTGCGTCCCTTAACACCGGTAAATCGATTCGTGATTCCCGATGTCATTTGTAAACTCTTAACACACTGACCAAATTTATGCACGAGTGTTGCGGTTATCCCGCCATGTCGGCACGATTCAGCGCACAATGTGACCAAAGCCCGTCGAGTGCTTTAACCAATGTGTCCATTTCATCAGGCCCATGTACGGGTGACGGGGTAAACCGCAACCTCTCGGTTCCCCGTGGAACGGTCGGAAAATTGATCGGCTGGACGTAAATTCCGAAATCTTCCAGCAACATATCGGACATTTTCTGCGTGTGCACAGGATCGCCGACAATCACGGGAACGATATGGCTTCCGTGATCCACAACAGGCAGACCCAGCCCCTTTAGGCGCAGCTTGAGAATTTTTGCCTGCTCCTGGTGAGCATCGCGCAATGCCTGATCGACCTTGAGATGAGCAACCGATGCCGCAGCACCCGCCGCCACAGCAGGGGGAAGGGACGTCGTGAAAATGAACCCGGGCGCATAGGACCGGATCGCATCGCACATTTTGGCGCTTGCCGCGATATAGCCGCCCATGACCCCATAGGCCTTGGCCAAAGTTCCGTTAATAATATCGACACGATCCATCAGCCCGTCGCGCTCTGCAACCCCGCCACCGCGCGGCCCATACATGCCAACGGCGTGGACCTCGTCCATATAGGTCATCGCGCCGAATTCATCTGCCAAGTCGCACAGCTCGGCAATCGGGCCGAAATCACCGTCCATGGAATAGATGCTTTCAAAGGCGATCAACTTTGGTGCCGCCGCATCGTCCGCTTCTAACAATTCACGCAAATGTGCCAAATCGTTATGGCGGAAAATCCGCTTGGCCCCGCCATTGCGACGCACTCCTTCGATCATTGACGCGTGGTTCAATTCATCGGAATAGATGATCATTCCGGGAAACAGCTTGGGCAACGTGCTAAGGGTCGCATCATTGGCAATATATGCGCTGGTAAACAACAAGGCTTCCGGCTTGTTGTGCAAATCGGCCAGTTCGGCCTCTAGCCGCTTGTGGTATATCGTCGTCCCCGAGATATTGCGCGTGCCGCCAGACCCCGCACCCGCGGCATCAATGGCCTCGTGCATGGCAGCTAGAACAGCAGGGTGTTGCCCCATCCCCAGATAATCGTTCCCACACCAAACAGTGACCTTTTGCATGTTGCCGTCCGGCTTGGTCCGCTGTGCATGGGGAAACTGCCCGCGCACCCGTTCAATATCGATAAACGTCCGGTAACGGCCTTCGTCATGCAGCCGGTCTAGGGCTTGGGTCAACTGGGCATCAATATCCAACGCAGGGCTCCCTCTGTGGGTATCTTAGATTGTCTATCCGCACATATAGGCAGGTAGCCCCAAGAACAATACGCTACAAACTGTCACCCCGGCCACTTGGCCTTGGTCCAAGGCGTGGGTAGAGTCCCTTCAAAGATACTCACCAAAGGACAAGACATGACCCTCGAACCAGTTTTAGCCCGAATAGACGAAAACCTCGACGCCGCGACAGGCCGCCTGTGCGAATTGTTGCGAATTCCGTCTATCTCGACCGACCCGGCCTACAAGTCGGACTGCGACCGCGCCGCAGACTGGTTGGTTGAGGACCTGAAATCCATCGGTTTTGACGCCAGCAAACGTGAAACGCCCGGCCACCCGATGGTGGTGGCCCATTCCGGTGGCGACGGCCCACATGTCCTATTTTACGGCCATTACGACGTGCAACCGGTTGATCCACTGGATCTGTGGGACAATGACCCGTTTGATCCCCAAATCGAAGACACCGCTAAGGGACCTGTGATCCGCGGGCGCGGTTCATCTGACGATAAAGGCCAGTTGATGACCTTTGTTGAAGCCTGTCGCGCATGGAAAGAGGTACACGGCTCCCTGCCCGCCAACATTACAATCTTTTTCGAAGGCGAAGAGGAATCAGGTTCCCCGTCGCTGACTCCATTCATGCGCGACAATGCGGCTGAGTTGACCGCAGACGTAGCCCTGATCTGCGACACAGGCCTATACGGCGACAGCACCCCAGCGATCATCACACAATTGCGCGGCTTGTTGGGCGAGGAAATCACCATTGAGGGTCCGTCTCTGGACCTGCATTCGGGCATGTATGGCGGCATCGCGATGAACCCCGCTCGGGTCTTGGCCAAGATCATCGCAAGCTTGCACGACGACCAAGGGCGGATCACCGTGCCCGAGTTCTACGAAGGCGTGCCCGAACTGTCCAATGAACTCGCCGCCAGCTGGGACGACCTGAAATTCGACGACGCGCATTTCTTGGGTGAGGTCGGCCTATCCAAACCCGCAGGTGAATTGGGCCGCCGCCCGCTGGAAATGATCTGGTCACGCCCAACCTGCGAAGTGAACGGCATTTGGTCAGGCTATACGGGCGATGGTTTTAAGACGGTCCTGCCGTCCCAAGCCCATGCGAAAATCAGCTTTCGCCTTGTCGGCACCCAAGACCCGCTGAAAATCCGCGAAAATTTCCGCAAAATGGTCAGCAGCATGCTGCCTGAGGACTGCAAAGTGACCTTCAAAGCCCATGGCGCCAGCCAAGCGGGGCAAATGTCCACATCCCACCCAGCCTTTGCCCAAGCCAAGAGCGCGCTGTCAGACGAATGGCCCAATGCCGCAGCCTATGTCGGATGCGGCGGCTCGATCCCGATTGCAGGGCACTTCAAATCCATCCTTGATATGGACGCGATGCTGATCGGCTTTGGCAAGGACGACGACGCAATTCATTCGCCCAACGAAAAATACGACCTCAGCTCGTTCCACAAAGGCACACGGTCATGGGCCCGCATCCTGAACGAGATGACCAAATAACCCTCTTTGGTTTTAAAACATCCCGAGGGAATTGCGCCCTCGGGGCCAAGGGGGCAGCGCCCCAAAGTCAAATAAAGCCGTGCAACCCGAAAGGGCTGCGCCGCTTGACTGAAATATTGGGGAATAAATGGCGCGGTTGACGGGACTCGAACCCGCGACCCCCGGCGTGACAGGCCGGT
>CAXIAS010000113.1:0-6558 GCA_964022195.1 uncultured Roseobacteraceae bacterium | reverse complement strand
CCCGATATGAACAAGCCAAACCGTCCTTTTTCAGGCTCTGACAGCACCAAAGACTTTTTGCGAGTGCAAACCGGTGCGTTGATCATCATCGCCTTTGCTGTGGTGCTGTTTTTGCTTGTTCAGGCGCGGTTTATGCTGATTTCACTGGCCATCGCGATTATTATTTTCAGTCTGATGTCAGATGTGATCGGATTTATCGGGCGATTGCGGATCGGCCCTGTGCGAATCCCCGCGATGGTCGCCAGTTTGGCCGCTGTTATCTTGATCGCGGCGGCGTTGCTGGTGCTGACATCGATACTGCTGTCCCAGATCAACACCGTTTTATCGACAACCCTAAGCTATGCCGAACGCGCCCCATCCGCAATTGCGTCGCTGTTCCGTTTCATGGGCCCGAATACTGAAACCGCGATCCTGAATTCGCTCAGCACGGTTGAGTTCAGCAGCTATCTGCGCACCGCCGCAGGACAGGCAGGCAATTTGATGCAAGGCACCGTTCTGGTGATCTTGTTTGTTGCATTCTTGTTTGGTGAACGTATCTGGTTTGACACCAAGCTGACCAATTTCGTGGGCGAGCACACGCAAGCCGAGCGAGTGGGTAAAATTATCACCTCGATCATTCACCGCGTGAACTATTACCTGTTGGTCAAGACCGTAATCTCGGCAATCACCGGTGCGATGATCTATGTGCTGGCCAAGTTGTTCGGATTGGAACTGGCCACTGCGATCGGGGTTTTGACCTTTGTTTTGAACTTCATTCCCAACGTGGGTTCAATCGTGGCGACCGCATTGATCGCACTTGTGACCCATGTCCAAGCAGGTGACGCGACAACGACCGGCGCCATTTTCTTATGCGCGGGGGCGATCCAGTTTTTGAACGGCAACATCATCGATCCGCTGTTGATGGGCCGCGCGCTTCGGTTGTCATCGTTTGGCATCATCATCAGCCTTGCGTTCTGGGGTGCCGTTTGGGGCATACCGGGCATGTTTTTGTCGGTGCCAATCATGGTGATGCTGATGGTGATTTGCAGCCATGTTCCGGCATTGCGGCCAATTGCGATCCTGCTATCGCGTGAGGGCCTGCCCGAGAGCGAAACAATGCTGGACAAGCCCCCGCAACGCGACCTGTTTGGCGGCCAGGGCGGCTAGCTGTCCACCAAGTGCAAATAAACCCTGCGGTTCTGTTTGCCCTTTTTCTCGATCTTGCCGATCCGAACCCGCCCGATCTGAGAGGTGTTGGCGACATGTGTCCCACCACAGGGCTGCAAATCGGCCGTATTTTCGCCCTCGCCTATCCGCACGAGCCTGATCCGTCCGGCCCCGCGCGGCGGTTGCACGGACATGGTTTTGACCAGTTCGGGTTTATCATCCAGCTGTGCCTCGGTTATCCATTCGTCGTGCACGCTAAAATCGCAGGCGATCAACTTGTTCAGCGTGTCCTCTAATGCGGCCTTGTCATCGGGGGCATCGGGCATATCGAAATCAAGCCGCCCTTTGTCGACTGCAATCGAGCCGCCGGTGACGGGCAGCGCAATAACCACCGACAACAGATGCAGCGCAGTATGCACCCGCATCAGACGATGCCGCCGGTCCCATGCGATCCGTTGCAGGACTGTCGTGCCAGACGCAGGCATAGCAGCGGGCTCGGATGGGATCAGCACGACGTCGTCGCCTTGGCCTTTGACGGCGGTGGCAATTTCAATCCGGCCGCCGTCCCATTCCAACGTGCCGCAGTCGCCCGGTTGGCCGCCGGAGGTCGGGTAGAACACCGAACAATCCAGAACGATCCCGCCTTCGTCCGTAATCTGGGTGACCACGCCTGACGCCTCGCGCAAATAGGCATCATCGCGGAACAGCAGTTTGGTCATGTTGCCTCCGTCGTTTGCAGCACTTGAGGATTTCTAAGCCAGATATCGCGCTGCGCAAAGGGAATCTCTATCCCTTCGTCGCCAAACCTGCGGATCACCTCGTGCAGCAGGTCGGATTTCACCGACAAAACAAAGTTCACGTCGCGCAAAATCGCGCGCACTTCGAAATCGATGCTATCCGCACCAAGCCCTGTCAACAGCACCGATGGCGCAGGGTTTAACAGCACCATGGGATGGGCGTTGGCGACCTCTTGCAGGATGTCTTGCACCTTTTTGGTGTCGGTCCCATAGGCCACACCCACATTGACAATCGCCCGCCCGACCAGATTGCCACGCGTCCAGTTGATCACCTGTCCGCTTACCAAATCGGCGTTTGGCACAATCACATCGGTCCGGTCAAAAGTCTCGATCCGTGTCGAGCGCACCGAGATATCACGCACAAACCCCATCTGTCCGTTGACTTCGATCATATCGCCCTCGCCTATGGGGCGTTCAATCAGCAAGATGATGCCCGAGACGAAGTTGGACACAATCGTCTGTAGACCAAAACCGATGCCGACAGACAACGCACCCGCAACAATCGCAAGCGACGACAGGTCAATTCCCGCGACAGAGAACGCGACCAACGCAGACAACAAGATGCCGACATAGCCGAACCCCGCAACAACGGCGTTTTGACCACCCAGATCCAGTTTCGTGCGCGGCATGACTGTGTTTTTCAGGGATCCTTTGACAAAGCGGGTGATGGCATAGCCAATCAAAAACACCATTAGAAATGTCGCGAAACTGGCCGGTGATATGCGGGTTTCGCCGACGGCAAATCCAGTGATGAAACTGGTCCAAAGCTCTGACAGTTCGGAGAACCGCACCCCCCAGATCAAAGCCAGAACCGGAACGCTGGCCAGCACTATTGAGAAACTCGCAAGCACTGGAAACAGGGTCCGCTTGGGGTCAGGACCATCATCGCTGCTGTCTTGTGGTGCGACGTCGCCTGCATAGATGACGTTTTGAACCGCGACGACGCCACCCAGAACGGCCAGTGACATGATCGCAGGTTCGATCACGGCCCAAGCCGCCGCACCATAGCCAATCAGCGCGGCCACTGGGCCCAAAACGGCCACAGATTGGGTCAGTTTCCCCAAAACGCGACGTAGGTAGCCTTGGGTGAACCTCGTCGTGCTATCGGGCTGTGCTGGGGCAGCCAACTGGCGCCCCAGATGCCACAGCAACACCCCCGCAACCACGACGAACGGAAACCGTAGCATCACATAAGCCGAACCAGAGGCCCCGTCGATCAGCACCGAAACCAAGGTCCAGACAGACAGCACCCATCCCAATCCCAAGGTCAATTTGCGGCCCGTCAAACGGGTCCGCAAATCATAGCCCAGAATGCCGTGGTTATTTGTGGCGGGTGGAAAAAACCCGTCAGCAAGCCATATTGCGACCCAAACGACCGCCCCTGCCACCGGAATGTTCGAAACCAGATGTTCCCCCGTAACGCCGAAAAGCCCACTTAGGATCAACGCAATAGAAGCAATTGTCAGCCCCACAACGGGCACAATAATCGTCGAGAGCGACAGCAACAACTGCCACAGCCGCCGGAGAACAGACCCGCCATTTACCGGTGCCTGCGCGCCATGTGCCAGCCAAGTTCTGATCGGGCCAATAACCGCATAGACAATAGCCGAGGCGACCGCCAGCATGGCAATCCGCCCCCACAGGCGGCCGTCAGACAGCAAGACCCCAAGCGACGCCCGTGTCTCGCCGATCATCGACGCGGCCCCTGCCCCCAAAGGCGCCAAGGCCTCGACCCAGTTGTTGGGGATCAGCGGGGTCGCAACCCGCCGCCCCAGCGCCGCCGTGTCACGCCTCCGGCTTAGCCTGTCGACTTCGGCGATCAGCCCGTCCGCCCGCGCGTAGGCCTCGGCCGCGAGGGTCCTTGGCCGCATCAGGCGGGTTTGATCCTCGATCAGCAACTCGCGGCGCGCGGCAATCTGGGGGTCGCTATCGCCATCTTCGGGCGGTGGACCCAATGCATCCAATTGTTGCGCAATGGTCGCCAACCGGCCCGCATTCACAGACAGGTCTGCACGGTGGGCTGATCGCCAGTCCACAAGTTCGGACCGGATTTGACGCAAGGCAAACCGCGAGGCGTCGCCGGTTTCAGTGATCCGTTCCGCGCGGCTGGCAACCAGTTCCCAACCCGCAGGTTCCGTTTGTGTCGCCACCGTTTGGGTCAGCGCCGGTGCTGGTTCGGGTGGCTGTGCCGATGTCGCGTCTTGGGCCGACAACGACGCCGGACCAGACAGCAAAAGCACAATCGCAAACCAATTGCGCCACCGGATCGTCATGCGTCCTCGAACACGCTCGGGATATCTGTGCGTCCCTGCCCGTCCAACCATGTTGGCACCGGTAGGTCCTTGGACCGCAAGAAGTCGGGATTATACAGTTTTGACTGATAGCGCGTGCCATAATCGCACAAGACCGTTACAATCGTGGCACCGGGCCCCATTTCGCGTGCCATGCGCACAGCCCCTGCAATGTTTATCGCCGTTGAGCCGCCCATGCACAGGCCTTCGTTTGCCAATAGGTCGAACACATATGGCAAGGCCTCGGCATCGGGGATGTTATGGCTTTGGTCCGGGGTGAACCCTTCCAAATTAGCGGTGATCCGCCCTTGCCCGATCCCTTCTGTGATCGAACCACCCTCGGATTTCATTTCGCCATTGGTATAGAAATTGTGCAACGCCGCGCCGTCAGGATCGGCAAGACCGATCTGCACGCCCTTTGGCTGTAGAACCATACCGACCCCTGCGATTGTGCCACCCGATCCCGCGGCACAGATAAATCCGTCGATCTTGCCACCGGTCTGGGACCAGATTTCGGGGCCAGTGGTTTCAATATGCGACTGCCGGTTGGCGGTATTGTCGAACTGGTTGGCCCAGATCGCGCCGTTGGGCTCGGTCTTGGCCAATTGCTCTGCCAGACGGCCCGAATAGCGCACGTAGTTGTTCGGGTTGCGATAAGGGGCGGCAGGCACCTCAATCAGCGTCGCCCCTGCGAGGCGCAACATATCCTTTTTCTCTTGGCTTTGGGTTTCGGGGATCACAATCACGGTTTTGAAACCCATCGAAGCGCCGACAAGCGCCAGACCGATGCCTGTGTTGCCTGCCGTGCCCTCGACGATCGTGCCGCCCGGTTTCAGCAGACCCTTGGCCATCGCGTCGCGGATAATGAATAGGGCCGCGCGGTCCTTGACCGATTGGCCAGGGTTCAGGAATTCAGCTTTGCCCAGAATTGTGCAACCTGTCGCCTCGGAGGCGGCACGCAATTTGATCAATGGGGTATTGCCAACAGCGTCGGCCAAATCAGATTTGTAATCCATGGTCGTGTCCTTTGAACCGTTACCAAACCTACCTAGGGCCACGGTTCGGTGAACTCAACCATCTCACTGTAGGGTTTGATGGTTTAGTTCAAGCCATAGCACCAAGCTAAGCAAAGGACCCACGTTGACTTCGCCGCTACGGACCAATTCCATGACCTCGCCACGCGGCAGAATATGTAACCGGATGTCTTCGCCTTCGGTCTCCAGACCGCCATGGCGCGGGTGGTCATCGGGCAGATCGCACACACCTACATACATGTGAAAGAAATCCGTCGAACCGCCGGGGGATGCATAGACACGGGCCACAGGGTGCAGGTCCAGTTGGGTCAGCCCCGCCTCTTCTTGGGCTTCGCGGCGTGCTGCATCGGCGGGTGCCTCGCGCGGGTCAACCATGCCCGCGATCGGCTCTAGCAGCCAAGGCCCCGGATCCCCGCGCAAGAGTGGACCCACCCTGATTTGTTCAACAAGCATGACGCGGTCGCGGACCGGATCGTAGGGTAACACAAGGGCTGCATCAAAGCCGACAAATCCCTCTCGCAAAAGGCCGCTCGACAAGGTGCCATCAAATTGCCGAGACACGATCTTTGCCTGCTCAAACCTATAAAACGCGCCCTTTGGAGGGGCGCAATAGGTCATATCCACGTGGTCCGCGGCATCCGAACGCCGCAATGTAGCGGGACCGGTGTCCGACTGCGCCAACGTCTTGGCCCAAGCCCGTCCTTGGATCTGCCCCCACTGCGACCTGATCTGCGCAGGGCTGAGGGGCGGATCAAGACGAAACAATTCGGTGGCGGCGAACACAGCCGTGGTCTCCCAATTTTCCAACCAGTCGTGCAACGACCATGGTTTTTGCGCGTCGGGCACGTCTTGGGGCGGCAAATACATTTTGGCCGCGACACGCGCGCCGTCTACGGTCACGGACACATCAACACGCGTATAGCCAAAGGCGCTCTCATATGCGTCAAGCCGGCGCAATGCATCCCCGTCCAGCGACCGGATCAAGGCGCCTTGGCACATCCCGTCGGGGTCGATACGCACAAACGGAACAACGTCGCCAGCAACCGTCCCCACAGAATAGCCCTGTAAATTCGCAGATTGAGACACAAGGTCGGCCCGACCACTGACCGCATTTAGCAAAGGGCCCGATTGCAGGGTCCCGTAGACAAATAGATCAATCAACGCGGGTATTTCCATCCAAAGTAACCGGATAATCCACCACCAACGATGCCGCCGGCAATCAGGATTCCAACGGTCGTGGTCGTGGCGACCAGAACAGAATTTACTGCCATGATCTCGATCACATCAAGC
>CAXIAS010000112.1:0-6671 GCA_964022195.1 uncultured Roseobacteraceae bacterium | reverse complement strand
TGTCGACGTCAAACATGGTCTATCCTTCAGGCCTCTGCTCGGCCTCATAAAAGCTCGCGCCAAAGATGGCTATGAAACCAGCGATCCAGATGACACCGACCATTTGCGTGCTGGCCACTTGCCCCAAGAACCCTGTGCTTAGCCCGTAAAGCAACGCAAGCGGCGTTGTCGCGAGCATCGCCCAAAACAGCGACAGCCGCGCGGAATAGAAACTCCCCTTGCCGCCCGCAGCCTTTGCCAAAACATGCAATAAACTGCCTAAAAAATACAGCATTAGGGGCCAAACCATGATCCATGCCATGAATTCATAGGCGACCAGTTGCGACAGCTCTGGCACCTCTGCACCGGGTGCCAGGTCGAACCCCGCGGCCCGCCGCGACAGACGCGGCCACTGCGCAACAAAGATCACAAAACAGGCGCCCATCACAAAGATAAGCGCGCGGTCTTCACGGCGTCCGGCATCCAGCAACCCACGCATAACTGCACGCGGATTGCGCCAAGCGCGGACGATGTCGGTGGTGACTGCCATCAGCCGCGACGCGCGAGCCAGCTTTCAAGCCGGTCCAACATGTCCGCGACCAAGGTTTCATCCTCGATCTCGTCTAAGGCTTCGGCCAGAAACGCCAAGGTCAGCATATCTGTCGCCGCCTTCACAGGAACACCGCGTGACTGCAAATAGAACAAGGCGTCGTCGTCGATCGCACCAGAGGTCGAGCCGTGTGAACAGGCCACATCATCGGCATAAATCTCTAACTCTGGCTTGGCCAGAAATTGACTGTCTTCGTCCAACAACAAAGACTGGCTGATCTGGTAGCCATCGGTCTTTTGTGCACCGGCTTTAACAAGGATTTTGCCCTGAAATACACCGGTTGCACCGTTGCGTAGAACCTTTTTGAACACTTGCCGGCTTTCGCCGTTTAACGCGTCATGGGTGATAAAGACGGTATCGTCGTGGTGGAAATCCGCGCCGTCCCCAACGCAAGCACCGGCCACATGCGCAATGGCATCGTCACCCGTGATTTCGATAATACATTCGTTCCGTGTCATGACCCCATTGGCCGTCAGGGTAAATGACTTAAACGTAGACTCGGCACCAACCCTTGCGAAACAATGGGTTACGGCACGTCGTTTATGGTCACGCCCCTGCGTTCGCACATGATGGAATGCGCCTGTATCCGCGACATCGACCTCTAGCACCGAATTGAAACGTGCCGCGGCAGGACCGGTTTCAAGCAAAGTGACTTCGGCGCCTTCTTCCACCATCACCAGATTGTGCAGCATAACATCAGATCCGGTGTCCTGATGTAGATAAATCAGATTGATGGGTTTGGCCGCTTTTGCCGTCGCCCGGATCACAACACCGTCTGCTGCAAACGCCGTGTTCAGCGATGCCAATGGACGCTCAACAGGGTTTTGGCCGTTTGTTTCCAGCGTGCCATACAATTCTGTCGCCCAATGGATATCCGCATCAGCCACGTCGGACAGGCGGCCGATTTCAACACCTTCACAGGACAAATCGTCAGACGCTTCCGGATCGAAAACACCGTCGACGAAAACGATTTTAACCCGATCGACCGCGTCGAATAATGGCGCCTCGTCATTGTCAAATAACGAAGCCTGAACAGGTTCGGCGCTGGTTAGCGTCGTTGGGTCCGTGTATTTCCAATACTCGTCGCGCTTGGACGGCAACCCTGCCCGCGCGACCCGCTCTAGCGCGGATTGGCGCGCAGGTGCGAAGCTTTCGGGCAAGTCCAACCCCGCAAGCCGCAACTGAGTTGCCTCCGCTTTTTGTGTGGCGACGCCCATTATACCACCTCGGCCAGAATGTCGGCATAGCCGTTGTTTTCAACTTCAAGCGCCAGCTCTGGCCCGCCGGTCTTCACGATACGGCCGTCGGCCATGATGTGCACCACGTCGGGTTTGATATGGTCCAACAGGCGCTGGTAGTGGGTGATCACAAGAAAACCGCGTCCCTCGGAGCGCAGCGCGTTTACGCCTTCCGAGACAAGCTTCATCGCATCAACGTCCAAACCAGAATCAGTCTCGTCCAAGATGCACATCTTGGGCTCTAGCATCGCCATTTGCAGGATTTCGTTGCGCTTTTTCTCGCCGCCAGAAAAACCCACGTTTACAGGACGTTTGAGCATATCCGCGTCGATTTTCAACGCCTTGGCCTTTTCGCGCACGACTTTTAGGAATTCACCAGCCGACAGTTCGTCCTCGCCGCGCGCCTTGCGCTGCGCGTTCACCGCTGTGCGCAGGAACGTCATGTTGCCAACGCCGGGAATCTCGACCGGATATTGGAATGCAAGGAACATGCCCGCCGCTGCGCGTTCTTCTGGTTCCATATCGAGCAGGTCCTCGCCTTCCAGCGTGGCCGAACCGTCGGTGACCTCATATCCGTCTTTGCCTGACAAAACATAAGAAAGGGTCGACTTGCCCGATCCGTTCGGCCCCATGATCGCATGGACCTTGCCTGGTTCGACCGTTAGGTCGACCCCCTTGAGGATCTGCTTGTCTTCTTCTTCCAGTTTGACCTTTAGGCCTTTGATTTCCAACATGTATTTGCTCCTCAAAACGGATGGGAATAGCTGTGAACGGCAAAAACCCCGCACAGCGCTATGCTGTCCGAGGTTGAATTCGCCGGTGATTTCGGGTGATTTAGAAGGTGTAGTTTTGGCCTAGAAACACGATGCTGCCCAGCTCTGTCGCGGCTTGCACCTTCGCGACGAGCGCGGGCGAATAGAGCACCGCAAATTGATCCGGAAACAGCAAGACCAGATTGTGAAACCCCGACATTGTGACGATCAAACCCACGAACTGAGCGATCAGATGCGGCAGTCGATTCAGTTTGAACAACTGCCCGATCAATAGCGCGGCCAGCGCCCCGCTCATCATTGTCAGCATCGGATACCATTGGTCGACCAGACCGACACGATGAAATCCTACGCTGATTGCCAGCATCGCAACGGCCCCCAAAACCAGAGACGCTAATACTGCCGAGGCCAACGACTTTTTCTTGGACTTCTTCAGAATGAGTTGTTTGGACAGCCGCTTGGGGATGTTCATACCGGTTTCTGGATCGAAATACGACACGTTGCGCGGGTCGTTGATACGGCCCAAACGTGCATTGAACGAATTGCTCTGACCCACAGTTGCCATTGTTTTCGGCTCCCATTCCTTTGCCTTGGAACAGGTTTCGTTCTGAACCTTGGCTAGAATGGGGCAAATGTAGGGCCATGTCGCGGCGGATATGATGCAACTGCAGGCTCATTTAGCCGACAGATCCCTCTAGGGAAATCGCGACAAGCGCTTGGGCTTCCAACGCAAATTCCATCGGCAGCGCCTGCAGCACTTCTTTGGCAAAGCCATTAACGATCAGCGCTACGGCCTCTTCTTCGTCCATCCCGCGTTGGCGGCAATAGAACATTTGCTCATCATCCACCTTAGAGGTTGTCGCCTCATGCTCGACCCGACTGCTGTTATTTTTGACCTCGATATAGGGCACGGTATGCGCCCCACATTTGTCACCAATCAGCAAGCTGTCACATTGGGTATAATTGCGGCTGTCTTTGGCCTTTTGGTGCATCGACACCAACCCGCGATAGGTATTCTGGGCCACGCCTGCGCTGATGCCCTTGGACACGATCCGCGATTTGGTGCGTTTGCCTAGGTGAACCATCTTGGTGCCTGTGTCGGCCTGCTGGTGGTTGTTGGCAATCGCGATCGAATAGAACTCGCCCTGGCTATCGTCGCCGCGTAGGATGCAGGACGGGTATTTCCACGTAACAGCAGAGCCGGTTTCCACTTGCGTCCACATCACTTTGGACCGCGCGCCCCGACAATCAGCGCGTTTGGTGACAAAGTTATAGATGCCGCCCTTGCCGTTCTCGTCACCCGGATACCAGTTTTGCACAGTCGAGTATTTCACTTCTGCGTCTTCTTCGACGATGATCTCGACCACGGCGGCGTGCAGCTGGGCTGTGTCACGTTTCGGCGCCGTGCAGCCCTCTAGGTAGGATACATAAGACCCCTTGTCAGCGATGATCAATGTGCGCTCAAACTGTCCAGTGTTTTCGGCATTAATGCGGAAATAGGTCGACAATTCCATCGGGCAGCGGGTGTTGGGCGGGATGTAGACAAACGACCCGTCCGAAAACACAGCCGAATTCAACGTGGCATAAAAGTTGTCGGACGGCGGAACCACCGTGCCGAGGTATTTTTTGACCAGATCGGGGTGTTTTTCAATCGCCTCAGAGATGGAGCAGAAAATCACGCCCGCTTTTTCCAGTTCTTTTTGGAATGTCGTGCCGACCGATACACTGTCGAATACCGCATCCACGGCAACCTTGCGGCCTTCTGCGGGAATGTCCTCGGCGCCTTCAACGCCAGCAAGGATCGCCTGTTCTTTCAACGGGATACCAAGCTTTTTGTAGGTCTCAAGAAGCTTGGGATCGACGTCATCCAGCGACTTCGGCTTTTCTTCCATGCTTTTGGGACGCGCATAGTAATAGATGTCTTGGAAATCGATGTCGGGGTAGTTGACCATCGCCCAAGTCGGCTCGGTCAGGTTTTCCCAACGCGCAAAAGCCTGCAGACGCCACTCGGTCATCCACTCAGGCTCATTGTTTTTGCTGCTGATCAATTTGACGATATCGGTGTTTACGCCTTTTGGGGCGTAGTCCATCTCGATCTCGGTTTCCCAGCCGTATTTATACGTGCCTGACAGGGCGGCAACCGCATCAACAGTGTCCTGATCAACGCCCTCTTTGACGTCCATTTCAACAGTTTCAGCCATGGGCCATTCCCCTTTTCATTGCGCCCGCGCCATGGCGCGTTGTCGCTTTTCAATCCAAACCTGCGCAAACCGCAGGACATCATCTTCTGTCGTTTCCAGACCCATTGATACGCGTATCGCGCAACGGGCCTGATCGTCTGGCACGCCCAAGGCTGACAGCACTGGGCTGGCCTTGACTTTACCACTGGAACACGCCGACCCCGCCGAGACCGCAAAGCCGGACAAATCCATCGCCATGACCTGCGTCTCGCCTTTCCAGCCTTCCGCAATAAAGCAGCTGGTGTTGGGCAGGCGTCGTGCGCCCCGAGCCACAAATCTGGTGTCAGGTGCGCCCGATTCAATGGCCTTTTCTAGAATATCTCGCAACAGTGCAACCCGTTCCCAACGACCCTGCGCCAAATCAAACTGTGCCGCCGTCGCAGCCGCGGCCAAGCCCGCAATCCCGATCACATTTTCGGTGCCGGACCTGCGACCCATTTCCTGTCCGCCGCCCTTAATCTGTGCTGCGACATCTGATCCGCGGGGCACAATCAACGCGCCAACACCCTTGGGCCCGCCAAATTTATGCGCCGATAAAAAGACAGCCTGTACCCCCGACCAGCTATAAGCAAAAGGGAGCTTGCCAAACCCTTGGGTGATGTCGGACACAGCCAGCCCTTGCGGCAATTCTTGCACCAATCCGGTTTCTGAATTGGCAAGCTGCACGACAGATCCCGCCGGATCGGTGACCTGAACGACACCATCAACCACCGGCAAACTGGCGTCAGACCACGCAGCGACGGCCGCATGCTCCAAACCGGACCCCGACAATTCCCGCCCTGCCAGAATCAAAGCCGCAGCCTCGGTTGCGCCTGATACGAACACAACATCAGCGTCCCCCGCACCAGTGGCCTGCGCAACGGCGGCGCGTGCCTCTTCGACCAGCCCCTTGGCGGCGCGTCCTTCGGCATGCACAGACGACGGATTGCCCACGATATCCATCGCCGCAATCATCGCAGAACGCGCCTCGGCCCGCACTGGGGTTGTCGCATTATGATCCAGATAGACGCGGTTCATGCCTGATGGGTCCTCAAAACACCTCGGGCGGTCGGGACGATGCCTACACGACTTAGGTTATTCATCTATGACCTCGAACAAAGCAGGCACCGCCGGACATGGGGCCAATTCGTTGCCAACGACATCCGACAAACGGGCCTGATGCAAGAACACATAGACATGGGCACTTAGCCCCTCCCATAAACGGTTGGTCAACGATTGCGCCCGACTGCCCGATGCAGCCCCCGACACCCCTGCCCCTTTTTGCATAGCCGAGACGGTTTCATCCACCGCGCCCAAAATTTCGGAAACGCGTATGTCGGATGGCGCCATGGCCAATTTGTACCCGCCCCCCGGTCCCCGCACAGACACAACCAATCCGGCGCGACGCAGTTTTACAAACAACTGTTCCAGATACGCCAATGAGATATCTTGCCGTTTTGAAATCTCGGTCAAGTTGACCAATGCGCCTTCCGACTGCAGCGCCAAATCGGCCAAAGCGACCATCGCATAGCGTCCCTTCGTGCTCAGCTTCATCGCAAACCCCCAAAACACCCATCATATGGCGCAATTTCATTGACCTTCGGCCCCGGCCTGATTAGGTCACCTTAAGCCAATTTCCTGCCCGAGGGCTGGAACTTAGAATCTTTCTAAAGTGCCTGAGCATTTCTGTCAAGAATAGCACAGGCCCCAGACGCACAAAGACGGAGCCCCATGCCCGAAGTCATTTTCCCTGGCCCAGAAGGCCGCCTAGAAGGCCGCTATCACCCGCAAAAAGACCGTGACGCACCAATCGCAATCGTTTTGCATCCGCACCCACAGTTTGGCGGCACGATGA
>CAXIAS010000111.1:0-6834 GCA_964022195.1 uncultured Roseobacteraceae bacterium | reverse complement strand
GCTGCTACCACTGAGCTACCCCGGCATGCTGGCTATTATGCCATCCATGGCGAGCGAATTAGCGCCAAATGACAAATGGTGCAAGCCCTGACTGGACGCTTTTTGCGCGCACTGGTAACAAACTGGTATGAGCAACAAAACCTCCAAGACCGCCAAGCCCAAACCCGCGCAAACCCGCGAGGATCGGTTGAAGGCGGCGCTAAAGGCCAATATGGCGAAACGCAAGGCACAGACCCGCGCGCGGGCGCCCCAAGCAGGCAAGACAGAGAAAGAGTAATAATGGATTCGATTGTAGTAAAAGGTGGTCGCGAATTGCGTGGCCAAATCCAGATTGCCGGCGCGAAAAACGCGGCGTTGACGCTGATGCCCGCGACCTTGTTATCAGAAGAGCCGTTGACCCTGACCAACGCGCCGCGCCTGTCTGACATCAAAACGATGACCGAATTACTAGAAAGCCTCGGGGCCGAGATCACGTCGATGCAGGACGGCAAGGTGCAGGTCATGTCGACCCATGGCGCGATTAATACGACGGCGGATTACGACATTGTGCGCAAGATGCGGGCGTCGAACCTTGTTCTGGGTCCATTGTTGGCCCGTGAAGGCCATGCGGTTGTGTCCTTGCCCGGTGGTTGTGCGATTGGCGCGCGCCCGATGGATATCCACACCGACGGTCTGGAAAAGATGGGCGCATCAATCGAATTGAAAGACGGCTATCTGCACGCCAAGGCGGCAGGTGGCAAGCTAAAGGGCGCTGTGATCGATTTTCCGTTTGCCTCTGTCGGAGCGACCGAAAACATCATGATGGCTGCGACATTGGCCAAGGGCACAACGGTTATCAACAACGCCGCGCGCGAGCCTGAAATCGTTGACCTTGCAACATGTTTGCGGGCGATGGGCGCGCAGATTTCCGGCGACGGGACGTCGACCATTGAAATTCAGGGTGTCGATCGTTTGGGCGGGGCGACCCATCCGGTTGTGACAGACCGGATCGAGCTGGGCACCTATATGCTAGCTCCTGTGTTTACAGGCGGCGAGGTCGAATGCCTTGGTGGCAAGCTAAGCCTTGTTTCCAGTTTTGTAGAAAAGCTGGATGCCGCTGGCGTTGATGTGACCGAGACCAAAAACGGCCTTTTGGTCAAACGCCGCGGTGACCGCCCGCGGGCCGTCGATGTGACGACCGAACCATTCCCCGGCTTTCCGACCGATCTGCAGGCCCAGATGATGGCGATGCTATGTCTGGCCGAGGGGACTTCGGTCCTGGAAGAAACCATCTTTGAAAACCGCTTTATGCATGCGCCCGAATTGGTGCGTATGGGGGCGAATATTGATGTGTCAGGCAATACAGCCACCGTTCACGGTGTCGACCGGATGAAGGGCGCGCCTGTGATGGCCACCGATCTGCGGGCGTCTGTGTCGCTTATTCTTGCGGGTCTGGCATCCGAAGGGGAAACCATCGTCAATCGCGTTTATCACCTAGATCGCGGCTATGAGCATGTCGAAGAAAAGCTGGGCGCAGTCGGCGCACAGATCGAACGGATCAGCAACTGATGTCGGACGCCAAATTCGAAGACGGTGGAGATCGCCCCTTGCGGCTAAAGGCGTTGGACGTCGACGACCTGACGGTTCTGTCGTCCTTGTGTCAGGATGCGGTATTCCCTGCGTCACAGATGAGTTGGGACCGCAAAGCCCGGCGTTTCGGAGTGTTGCTAAACCGTTTTCGTTGGGAAGACGCCGGGAATTCCCGGATCGGCAATCGCGAGGTCGAGCGGGTCCAATCGGTCTTGGCCATCGAAGACGTGACGCGGGTGCAGTCCCAAGGGGTGCAGCCGGGTGACAAAGATATTGTGCATGCGCTGCTGTCTGTCGCGTTCGAGGACGGCGCCGAGGGCGCGGGGCGGGGGCTGCGGACGCTGTCTGGCGATGGTGGGATCGCGGTTGAGGTTGAGGCCTTGGAAGTGCTGCTGCGAGACGTCACGCGACCCTATATTGCGCCGTCGCGCAAGGCACCGACCCATCAGGATTAAGCGCGGGCCACGGGCTAAAGCCCGTGGTGACCCAGTTACGATTGATTTTGCACAATGCGAGACCCTCGGCATTGGCGGGCGTGGCATCCGAATTTGTCCCGCGAACTGTGCGTCCTGTCGTCACCACGGTCTTTAGCCCGTGGCTTCTTGCGGCATTCGGGCCGTTGAACCATCGGGTGCTGGCGCGTATGTCTGGCGCAAAGGAGTCGCCAATGCCCATAGTCTTTTCTACATCCGACGCTGATTTCGAAGAGCGCTTTGCCGGACTGCTCGCAGCCAAGCGCGAGGACAGCCCCGATGTAGACGCCGTGGTTGCTGATATCATCGCAGATGTCCGCGCCCGCGGAGATGCCGCCGTGATCGAGCTTACGTCAAAGTTCGACCGGCTTGACCTGACGCCGGACACGATCCGCCTGACCCCGTCCGAGATTGATGCCGAATGTGCCAAGGTCGCAAAGGCAGACCGTGACGCGCTGGAATTGGCCGCGGATCGCATCCGTGCCTACCACACCCGCCAGATGCCATCAGATGAGGCGTGGACAGACGGGGCAGGGGCCATGCTGGGGTGGCGTTGGACACCTGTGTCCGCGGCAGGGCTGTATGTGCCGGGTGGATTGGCGTCTTATCCCAGCTCGGTCTTGATGAATGCTATTCCCGCCAAGGTCGCGGGTGTCGGCAGGTTGGCGATCACCGTCCCGACGCCGGACGGGATCATCAATCCGCTTGTCATTCTGGCCGCCCGTATTGCGGGCGTCGACGAAATTTACCGTATTGGTGGCGCACAAGCGATTGCGGCGCTGGCCTATGGCACCCGAACCATTCCTGCAGTCGACAAGATCACAGGGCCCGGCAACGCCTTTGTCGCGGCTGCCAAACGCCGCGTTTTCGGCAAAGTCGGTATCGACATGATCGCAGGCCCGTCCGAAATCCTTGTGGTTGCCGACCGGCACAACGACCCCGACTGGATCGCGCTCGACCTGTTGTCGCAGGCCGAACATGACGAAAGCGCGCAATCAATCCTGATCACCGATGACGCGGGCTTTGGGCGCGACGTGGCCAATGCGGTTGCTGCGCGTCTGAAAACACTTGAACGCCGCGCGATCGCCGGAAAATCTTGGGAAGACTTCGGCGCCATCATAACGGTTGCCGACATGGATCAGGCCGTGGCCCTGTCCGACCGGATCGCGCCGGAACACCTAGAGGTTTGCACAACCGACGCTGAGGCATTGTCAGAAAAGTTCACCCATGCAGGTGCCATTTTCATTGGCGCCTACACGCCCGAAGCCATCGGGGACTATATCGGCGGACCGAACCATGTGCTGCCCACCGCGCGATCAGCCCGCTTTTCCAGCGGGTTGTCGGTGATGGACTTTATCAAGCGCACAACCCTGTCACGTATGACCCCTGACGCATTGGCAGCGATTGGCCCTGCCGCGGCCCGTCTGGCCAAATCCGAAAGCCTAGAGGCCCATGGATTGTCTGTGCTTGCACGTTTGGACCGGATTAATCAGGATAGCCAGTAATGAACAAGATCACCCATATCGAGCTGGACGACGCCGGCCTGCCGCCGCCCACGCCGGAAATCGAACAAGAGCGCAAAGTTGCGATGTTCGACCTGATGGAAGACAACAGCTTTGCCTTGCCTGTCCGCGACGATCGGCACGTGCCGGCAGGGCCGTATCGTCTTGGGTTGGCGATACACGAACGTCGGCTGGTGTTTGATCTGCAGACCGAGGACGAAACCCCCGCAGGTCAATTCCACCTGTCGCTGGGCCCGTTCCGGCAAGTTGTAAAAGACTATTTCCAAATCTGCGAAAGCTATTTCGAGGCTGTCAAAACCCTGCCGCCCAGCCAGATCGAGACGATTGATATGGCCCGTCGGGGTATCCACAACGAAGGCGCGCGGGTTTTGCAAGAACGCCTGGAGGGCAAGGCAGAGGTCGACACCGACACCGCCCGCCGTTTGTTCACCTTGATTTGTGTCTTGCATTTCGGGGGCTAGGGAATGGCGCAGCAGACATATCAGCCCCTGCCGCAGTCGGTCCTGTTTTGTTGCGACCATAATTCAGTGCGCTCGCCCATGGCCGAAGGCATCATGAAAAAGCTATACGGCACAGACTGTTACATCCAATCTGCTGGGGTCAAAAGCGATCTGGAAATCGACGGTTTTTCCATTGCTGTGTGTCAGGAACTGGGGGTCGAGCTGTCACGCCACCGCACCCGTAGCTTTGACGAGATGGAAAACTGGGGCGATGACCTGTCATCCTTTGATCTTGTTCTTGCGCTGTCGCCCGCCAGTCAGCGTCGCGCGTTGGAATTGACGCGATACTACAGTTTGGATGTAGAATACTGGCCGATCCTTGATCCCACGGGTCTGGGCGACGACCGGGACACCCGTTTGGCCCGTTACCGCGAGGCCCGCGATCAGATAATCTCGCGGCTAACAGACCGCTGGGGGCCGGGCATGGGCTTGGGCCAATAGCGCCCCGATGAGGCGGCCCCCGATTAACCCTTGAAAAATCCGACTTAAACGCGCATTTACCCCTTGATCGCTGCAAATGCAGCAAAACACGTATAGGAGATCACATGGCCAAGGAAGAACTACTCGAATTCCCAGGTGTCGTAAAAGAACTTCTGCCCAATGCGACGTTTCTGGTTGAGCTTGAGAATGGCCATACAATCATCGCACATACGGCAGGCAAGATGCGCAAGAACCGCATCCGCGTTTTGGCTGGCGACAAAGTCCAAGTTGAGATGACGCCTTATGATTTGACCAAAGGTCGGATCAATTACCGCTTTAAGTAGGGTCAGACAAAGTTTGACCCCGTGCGGGAAAACGTTTTGATTTATCAAAATGTGGCCGCACCCGGTCGCAGAACTGGGTGCAGGAAATGACCAAGCCAAAGCTTATCCTCGGGTCCGGATCGCCTCGGCGGCTGGAACTGCTTGGGCAGATCGGTGTGGTGCCACATGCCGTCCGCCCCCCCGACATTGACGAAGACCCGGTCAGGTCCGAACTGCCGCGCGATTACGTGAACCGTATTGCGCGCCAAAAGGCCGAAGCCTCTGTGATTGCACAGGACGAGATGGTCCTTTGTGCGGATACCTCCGTGGCCGTTGGCCGCCGTATTCTTGGCAAACCTGCCGACATGAATGAGGCCCGCGCGTTTCTGACGCTGTTGTCTGGTCGCCGCCACAAGGTGATCACGGCTCTGTCTGTCAAACGCGGCGACCGCATCTGGGTCCGGGATGTGATGACCTCTGTTGCGATGAAACGCCTGTCGGACATCGAACTGGACTGGTATTTGTCTACTGGCGATTGGCAGGGCAAGGCGGGCGGCTACGGAATCCAAGGCCCCGCCAGCGCGTTTACCACATGGCTGAACGGATCATTCCACGCGGTGATGGGCTTGCCCTTGCCGGAAACAGCCGCGCTGCTACAGGCCGCCGGATACCCCTTATTCAAAGGTGACACATGAAGGGTCGCACGATTGTTCTGGACCACATCAACGGGTCCGAAGCCGCAGCCTATATGGTTGACGGCCAACTAGATGATCTGTTGATCGATGTCAGTGACGCCCCACGCCCCGGCGCGGTGTTTCGCGGCATCTGTGATCGCCCGATCAAAGGGCAGGGCGGCATGATGCTGCGCCTTCCTGACGGGCAGATCGCGTTTTTGCGTCAGGCCAAAGGGCTACGCCCCGGTCAGCCGATGCTGGTGCAGGTCACCGGTTACGGCGATGACGGCAAGGCCGTGCCTGTGACCGACCGCGTGTTGTTCAAGAGCCGCTATGCCATTGTGACGCCCGGCAAACCCGGTTTGAATATCTCGCGTCAGATCACCGATGACGAAATGCGCGATACGTTGATGGGGGTCGCGGTAGAGGTCCATGATGACCAATTCGGGCTGATCCTGCGCTCGTCCTGCGCCTTTGGCACGGCTGAGGATATCGCCGACGATATCGTCACCATGCAAGACATGGCCCGCACCGTCATGGCCGAAGCCCAAGGCAGCAAACCCGAGGCCCTGACCGAAGGCGACGGCCCGCATCTGCTGGCATGGCGCGAATGGTCTGGTGCCGCCGAGGTGGTCACCGACGAAGGCTCTTTCGAGACACACGGCGTCTTGGACCAAATCGAGGCCCTGTCCAGCCCGCTGACCCCGCTGGGTGAGGGAACAATGTATGTCGAACCCACCCGCGCCCTTGTCGCGGTGGATGTGAACACCGGCAATGACACGTCGCCCGGTGCCGCGCTCAAGGCGAACCTTGCCGCATGCCGCGCCTTGCCCCGTGCGTTGCGCCTTCGCGGCCTTGGCGGGCAGATAGCCATCGATTTCGTGTCGACGTCCAAGGCGCACCGCAAACAGATCGAACAATCCCTTCGCGGCTCGTTCCGTAATGATCCGATCGAAACCTCGCTGGTCGGCTGGACCCCGATGGGCCTGTTCGAGCTGCAACGCAAACGCGAACGTCTGCCGTTGGGGCCCGTGATCGAGACGCTAACATGAGCTGCCCGATCTGCCAAAACGACACGGACCCCAAGTATCGTCCGTTCTGTTCCAAGCGCTGCGCCGATGTGGATCTGTCCAAATGGATGACCGGCAGCTACGCCATTGCGTCAACCGATCCGGAGGATATCGAGCAAGCGCTGGATGCCATCGAACAAGAAACCGACAAGCCGCACTGATCTTTGTGAAAAAGGCTCTGGACACCCCCGCAACCGTGACCTAAAACGCCGCTACCCGATGGACATGTCCATCCCGGTGCCCGGGTAGCTCAGGGGTAGAGCAGTGGATTGAAAATCCTCG
>CAXIAS010000110.1:0-7027 GCA_964022195.1 uncultured Roseobacteraceae bacterium | reverse complement strand
AAAGATTTCAAAATCATTGTTCCGCTTTACTCTGAGCTGATGGCCGCTGGTGCGGGTTCCAACATCGAAGGCGTGTTTGGCTCCATGAACTGGAACTGGCAGCTGTCCGATGAAGGCACAGCCGCATTCGTCAAATCGTTTGGCGAAAAATATGGCTTCCCGCCATCCGGTTCTGCGCACACATGCTATGTTCAAACACTGCTTTATGCAGATGCTTGTGAGCGTGCGGGCACATTCAACCCATGTGGCGTTGCAGAAGCGCTGGAAGGCTTTGAATTCGACGGTATGGGCAACGGCAAGACACTTTACCGTGCCGATGACCACCAGTGCTTCAAAGACGTTTTGGTTATGAAGGGCAAAGAAAACCCTGCAAACCAGTTCGACACGCTGGAAATCGTAGAAGTCACACCTGTTGAGCAGGTGATGTACGAGCCGGATCACCCCATGTTCGCCGGCGGCGATCTCGGGACATGTAACCCAGGCGCGTAAGCGACTAATGATTGGTCGCCCCATCGCGGGGCGGCCGATTTTCATACGACATTCAATGCCTTACACGGCGATATTTCTCCAACTTTCAGGTGGATCATGTCCCAAGACGCCTCACAGGCCGCCTCTAGCGCCCGCCTTAACCAATTGATGATGACCGCTGCCGTTTGGATCGGCGGATTTCTCTTGGCTATTTTCTTTTTGTCCGCAATCGGTGTGACCTTGCCGCAAGGGATCGTTCAGATCCTTGACGGGCTTAGCAAAGGCGCGGCCTACGCGCTGATTGCCTTGGGTTTGACCCTGATTTTCGGCACCTTGGGCGTCGTCAATTTCGCCCACGGGGCGTTGTTCATGATTGGCGCGTTCTGCGCGGTGTCCATGCGCAACCTTCTCACGATTTCGAAAATCACCATCGACGAAAGCCAAAAGGACTTTCTTGGCAATCCGCTAAAGGTCGAGACGCCTTATGTTGTTGATTGGTTCGGAGAAACAGTTGGCAATGGCATGATCGAGTGGGCTGTGCCGATGGCCATCTTATTGGTGGTCCCCGTCATGTTGCTGGTCGGGTGGATCATGGAACGCGGCCTGATCAAACACTTTTACAAGCGCCCGCACGCGGACCAGATCCTTGTGACCTTTGGTCTTGCGATCGTTCTAGCCGAGGTCGTGCGCTATTTCTTTGGCGCCAACCCAATCCAGTCGCCTGCCCCGCCCGCCTACAGCGGGTCCACAGATATCGGCCTAATGATCGGTTTGGCTGAAAATCAGGTGGTGTATCCGGTCTGGCGCATCGTCTACTTTTGCTTCTCGGCCTTGATCATCGCTTCCGTATTTGCCTTTTTGCAATTCACCACGTTTGGGATGGTTGTGCGCGCTGGCATGGCGGACCGCGAAACCGTTGGCATGTTGGGGATCGACATCGACAAACGCTTTACAGTGATGTTCGGCATCGCTGCGGCTGTCGCAGGTCTGGCGGGGGTGATGTATGCCCCGATCCTGTCACCCTACTATACCATCGGCATGGACTTTTTGGTGCTGTCGTTTGTTGTGGTTGTTGTTGGCGGCATGGGGTCGTTGCCCGGCGCTGTTCTGGCGGGTTTCCTGCTGGGCGTGCTGCAATCTTTTGCTGCAATGAACCAAATCAAAGCCATCGTTCCGGGTATTGACCAAGTCATTATCTATCTCGTTGCAATTATCATTCTACTCGCGCGTCCGCGCGGCCTGCTGGGCCGCAAAGGCGTGATGGAGGACTAAGGCCATGCTTGGATTAGACAATAAAGACACCCGCCTGTTCATCGTGGTCATTTTGATGACTATGCTGGCCCCTTTCATCCTGAACCCGTTTCCATCAGAAAGCGGTTTGGCCCAGTTTAACGCGGGCTATGCCGACCTGATGCAGCGGTTTGTGATCTACGGCATTTTTGCCATCGGATTTAACATTCTGTTCGGCCTGACTGGGTATCTATCATTTGGTCACGCAGCATTTCTGGGTGTCGGATCCTATGCCGCCGTCTGGATGTTCAAACTGCTCGATTACAATGTGCTATGGGCAATCCCCGTCGCGGTTATCGTTGCTGGCATCTTCTCGGTTGTGATCGGCTACGTCAGTTTGCGCCGCTCTGGCATCTATTTTTCGATCCTGACGCTGGCATTCGCGCAAATGTCCTACAACCTTGCCTATTCGGTCCTAAGCGGGATCACCAATGGTGAAACGGGTTTGCAGGTCTATAACGACGATCCGCAAATCCTGTTGGGTGCGAACGAGCCGAACGTGCCACATTTGTTCGGTCTTGAAATGCGCTCGACCTTCGAGCTGTCTTTGGGCGCTTGGGACTTCTCGTTCCCTGCGGGTTACTACTTTGCAGCGCTGATCATGCTCGCGTCGTTCTACCTGTCGATCCGCATCTTCCGCTCACCGATGGGTATTATGTTGCGGGCGATCAAATCCAACCAGACCCGCATGAGTTATACCGGCCTGAACACCAAGCCCTATATGCTGACTGCCTTTGTCATCTCGGGCATGTATGCCGGACTGGCCGGTGGTCTGCTGGCCGCTATGGACCCGTTGACCGGTGCCGAGCGGATGCAATGGACAGCGTCGGGTGAAGTGGTCCTGATGGCCATCCTTGGTGGCGTCGGCACATTGCTGGGTCCGGTTTTGGGTGCTGGCTTTATCAAATACTGCGAGAAGATTTTCTCGAAAATCAACGAGAACGTCCTGCACGGTTGGTTTGAATGGCTGCCCGATTTCATGGAAACACCCGTCGTCTGGTTCTTTGCCCGTTTTACCGGTGAAGGCTGGCACCTGACACTGGGACTATTGTTCATGTTGGTCGTCATCTTCCTGCCCGGTGGGTTGGTCGAAGGTGGCCAGAAAATCGCCGCACGGTTCCGTCGTGGCAAATCCTCAGACGCTGAATAAAGGAGAACACCAATGGGTATTCTTGAAGTCAAAGGCATCAACAAGCGTTTCGGCGGTCTGCAGGCGTTGGGTGATGTAAACCTTAGCGTGGCGGAAAACACCGTCCACGCGATCATCGGACCAAATGGCGCGGGCAAATCAACCTTGCTAAACGTGTTGGTTGGCAAGCTAATCCCCGATAGTGGATCCGTGATGTTCGACGGGCAGTCCGTGTTGGGTCGACAACCCCACGAGATCACCCAGATGGGGATCAGCCGCGTGTTCCAAACCCCTGAAATCTTTGGCGACCTTACGGTGATGGAAAACGTCCTGATCCCTTGTTTTGCCAAACGTGACGGGGCATTTCGGGTCCACGCCATCGAAAGCGTGTCCTCGGAAAAGGGCATCATCGCACAGGCCGAGGCGATGCTGGACGAGGTCAATATGCTAGACAAAGCACGTATGACCGCTTCGTCCATGTCGCGCGGTGACAAACGGCGTCTGGAAATGGCAATGTGTCTGGTGCAAGAACCCCGCCTGTTGTTGCTGGACGAACCAACTGCGGGCATGGCGCGTGCCGATACCGAAAACACGATCCAGCTGCTCAAGGACATCCGCACCAAGCGCGGGATCACCATGGCGATCATCGAACACGATATGAACGTGGTCTTTAGCCTCGCCGAGCGTATCACAGTGTTGGCCCAAGGCATGCCGCTGGTAGAAGACACACCCGACAACATCAAAGATCACCCCAAGGTGCGCGAAGCCTATCTCGGCGAAGCACAGGTGTAAGGACAAAAACATGTCAGCAGCATTCAACAAAAACGCCAACAACGCCGCGACCCATCCGGCCTACCTGAGCATCTGGGAAATCGAGGCCTACTACGGCGAAAGCTATATCGTGCAAAACGTCAGCTTTAATATCCACGAAGGCGAGATCCTTGCACTATTGGGGCGCAATGGTGCAGGCAAAACGTCTACATTGCGCACAATCGCCCGCCTTGATGACCCCGAATTGAAACACGGGGAAATCTGGCTTGATCATAAGCCGTTGCACGAAATGAGAAGTCATCAGGCCGCCGCCGAAGGCATCGCACTGGTCCCCGAAGATCGTCGGATCATTCCTGGCCTGACTGTCGAAGAAAACCTGCAGCTTGCACAGATTGCCCCGCCAAAGGGGTGGTCGTTGGAACGTATCTACGAACTGTTTCCGCGGCTGGGCGAGCGGCGCAAGCAAGAGGGTGTTACCTTGTCGGGGGGCGAACAGCAGATGCTCGCAATTGCGCGCGCCTTGGCCCGTGACATCAAGGTTCTACTATTGGACGAGCCTTACGAAGGTCTGGCGCCGGTCATCGTGCAGGAAATCGCCAAAACGCTGGAAATCATCCGCGACCAAGGCATCACAACTGTGATCGTTGAACAAAACGCGGTTGCCGCGCTGAAACTGGCTGACAGGGCCGTAATTCTGGACACAGGAACAGTGGTTTACGACGGATCCGCCAAAGATGTGCTGGACGACGAAGACCTACGGTCGAAATACCTCGCCATCTAAACGGACGAGTTTAAGTGATTGGTAACGAAGTTGTGCCAGTGTACTTCGCAAAGTTCAATTTGCGGAGAATTTGATGCAACTTCTGTTACAAAGTTCTGTTCCGATGCCGCCGCAGTTTTTGCCGAGGCATCGGCAATCCCCCCCCGAGGCGGCACCTGCCGCATCCCTGATTCCGCGCGCAACGCGGCAGGCTGTGCCTAGTGATAGGTCATACTTGGGCACCGTTAATCAGTCCCTAATAGCAGGACAGACGCCGTCGATTCCCCAGAATCACGAGGCCGTTCGTGTGCTCAAACCGTTTGGCATCACAATGTTGCCGCCTCAAAGTCAACGCAACCTCTTCGTTTAGGCCTCGATTTACAGCACAACACACCCCAAAGGTGAGTTTTTGCCTCCCTCGGCTTTCCTAAGGTCACCCGCTACCCTATAAGCGTCTCGATATGCCGCAATTTGCGGCGACTTACGCAACGGGCAACGGGCCGAGGAAAATATGAGCAAGAAGAACTCTCACGATAGCGACGTAAGCTTTATTCAGTCGCTTGCAGAATTGTTGCAGGCAAATGACCTGACTGATCTGAAAGTAAAACGCGAATACGGCGAGAATGATCGCCTAGATGTTCACGTAAGCCGCCAGACACAAACCATCGTTCAAGCAGCACCACAACCAATTGCAGCGGCACCTGTAGCAGCCGCCCCTGCCGCCGAAGTGTCGGATGATCCGGCCTCGCACCCTGGTGCGGTGTCGTCGCCAATGGTTGGCACCGTATATCTGGCCGCCGAACCCGGTGCCCCAACCTTCGTGCGTGTTGGCTCTGAGGTCAGCGAAGGCGATACATTGATCATCATCGAAGCGATGAAAACAATGAACCACATCCCGGCCCCGCGGGCAGGTGTCGTCAAACGTATCCTTGTCGAAGACGGCGGCGCCGTAGAATTTGGCGCTCCGCTCGTTATCCTTGAATAAGGGCGCGCACCATGTTTGATAAAATTCTAATTGCGAACCGTGGTGAAATCGCGCTTCGGGTCGTGCGGGCCTGTCGCGAGATGGGTGTCAAATCCGTCGCAGTGCATTCCACTGCTGACAGTGACGCGATGCATGTGCGCATGGCAGATGAGGCGATTTGCATCGGGCCGCCGTCGTCCACCGATTCATATTTGTCGTTTCCCGCGATCATTTCCGCCTGTGAAATCACCGGCGCGCAAGCGATCCACCCAGGGTATGGGTTTTTATCCGAAAATGCGGCCTTCGTTCAGGCGGTCGAGGACCACGGCCTGACGTTCATCGGACCAACAGCCGAGCATATCCGCACGATGGGCGACAAAATCACGGCCAAGGACACGATGAAGGCGCTCGGCGTGCCTTGCGTACCCGGCTCTGATGGTGGCGTTCCAACACTAGAGGACGCGCAGCGCATCGGCGAGGAAGTCGGCTATCCCGTCATCATCAAGGCCACAGCAGGTGGAGGTGGTCGCGGCATGAAAGTGGCCCAAACAGCCGCCGACATGGAACAAGCGTTCCATTCCGCCCGCGCAGAAGGCAAAGCGGCGTTCGGCAACGACGAAGTCTATATCGAGAAATACCTGACCACGCCGCGCCACATCGAAATTCAGGTGTTCGGAGATGGCAAAGGCAATGCTGTGCATTTGGGCGAACGGGATTGTTCGCTGCAACGGCGTCACCAGAAGGTTTTCGAAGAAGCCCCGGGCCCCTGCATCACGCAGGAATTGCGCGACCGTATCGGCAAAGTCTGTGCCGACGCTGTAGCCAAAATCAACTATATCGGCGCGGGCACAATCGAGTTCCTATTCGAGAATGACGAATTCTACTTCATCGAAATGAATACGCGTTTGCAAGTTGAACACCCCGTCACCGAAAGCATTTTCGGCGTTGATCTGGTGCGCGAACAACTGCGCGTAGCGGCAGGTTTGCCGATGTCATTCACCCAAAAGGACCTGCAAATCAACGGCCATTCCATAGAAGTCCGTATCAACGCGGAACGCCTGCCAAACTTTGCGCCCTGCCCCGGCACGATCACGCAATACCATTCTCCGGGTGGTTTGGGTGTGCGGATGGACAGCGCGCTATATGACGGCTACCGCATTCCGCCCTATTACGACAGCTTGATCGGCAAACTGATTGTGCACGGACGCGACCGGCCCGAAGCATTGGCCCGATTGGCGCGCGCGCTAGGGGAATTGATCGTTGATGGCGTCGACACAACAATTCCTCTCTTCCACGCGCTCTTGGCAGAAAAAGCAGTCCAGACCGGCGAATACAACATTCACTGGCTAGAGCACTGGTTGGAAGAAAACCTGAGCTAATGCGCAAATGAAAGACGAGACATCCCCGATGCTAACGCCCGAGGTTCTGCTTCAGGCATATGCATCGGGGGTGTTTCCAATGTCCGAAAGCCGCGACGATCCCGAGGTATTCTGGGTCGAGCCTCGCAAGCGCGGCATTCTACCGCTGGACGGATTTCACATATCTAGGTCGCTGGCCAAACGGATCCGGTCCGAGCCGTTTCAAATCAGTTTCGATCGGGATTTCACCGCTGTAGTTCGGGGCTGCGCCGACCGCCCTGAAACAT
>CAXIAS010000109.1:0-7045 GCA_964022195.1 uncultured Roseobacteraceae bacterium | reverse complement strand
CGAGCCGATGTTCACCAACCCGGTGATGTACAAAAAGATCAAAAAGCAAAAGACATCGCTGACCATTTATACTGATCGCCTGATCCGAGACGGGCTAATCCCCGAAGGCGAGATCGAGGATATGAAGACCGCGTTTCAGGCACATCTGAACGAGGAATTCGAAACAGGAAAATCCTATAAACCGAACAAGGCCGACTGGCTGGACGGCAAATGGTCACATCTGGACCGCAAGGAAGAGGACTATCAACGCGGCGCAACCGCGATTGATGCGAAAACCTTTACCGACGTGGGCAAGGCGCTAACAACTGCGCCTGCGGATTTCCCGCTGCACAAAACCATCAACCGCCTGCTTGATGCCAAGGCCAAGATGTTCGAGACCAAAGAAGGCTTTGACTGGGCAACCGGCGAGGCGCTTGCGTTCGGCTCGCTCCAGACCGAAGGCTACCCAGTGCGCCTGTCCGGTCAGGACTGCACACGTGGCACATTCAGCCACCGCCATTCCGGCCTGATTAACCAAGACACCGAAGACCGGTACTATCCGCTCAATCACATCCGCGAGGGCCAAGCCCACTACGAAGTGATCGACAGCATGTTGTCGGAATATGCCGTGCTTGGGTTCGAATACGGCTACTCGCTGGCGGAACCAAATGCGCTGACCCTATGGGAGGCGCAGTTCGGCGATTTCGCCAACGGCGCGCAGATCATGTTCGACCAATTCATCAGCTCGGGCGAAAGCAAATGGCTGCGCATGTCGGGCCTCGTCTGCCTGTTGCCACATGGTTACGAGGGCCAAGGCCCCGAGCATTCCAGCGCGCGTCTCGAACGGTTCCTGACAATGTGCGGTGGCGATAACTGGATCGTGGCCAATTGCACCACGCCGGCCAACTATTTCCACATCCTGCGTCGCCAGATGCACCGCAGCTATCGCAAGCCGCTAATCATGATGACGCCCAAATCCCTGCTGCGCCACAAAAAGGCAGTTAGCAAGGCCGAGGAATTCCAGACCGGCAGCTCGTTCCACCGCGTGCTGTGGGACGATGCCCAGCACGGAAATTCCGACACCAAACTGGTCGCCGATGACAAGATCAAGCGCGTGGTCATGTGCTCAGGCAAAGTCTACTTTGACCTGCTCGAAGAACGCGACGCCCGTGGCATCGACGACGTCTATCTGATGCGATTTGAACAGTTCTATCCCTTCCCCGCGCAGTCGTCGGTCAAGGAACTGGAACGGTTCAAAAACGCAGAAATGGTCTGGTGTCAGGAAGAGCCCAAGAACCAAGGGGCTTGGTCGTTCATGGAACCCAACATCGAATGGGTCCTGACCCGCATCAAGGCCAAGAACACCCGCCCGACCTATACCGGACGCGCCGCTGCTGCCTCTCCCGCAACAGGTCTGGCCAGTCAACACAAAGCACAACAAGCCGCGCTCGTGAATGATGCGCTTACAGTCGAAGGATCAAAATGATGAGCACCGAAGTCCGCGTCCCAACCCTAGGCGAATCCGTGACCGAAGCAACGGTTGCCACATGGTTCAAGAAACCCGGTGACAGCGTTGCTGTTGATGAAATGCTCTGCGAACTGGAAACCGACAAAGTCACGGTCGAAGTGCCCAGCCCCGTCGCCGGCACCCTGTCTGAAATCGTCGCTGCAGAAGGCGAAACCGTCGGCGTCGACGCCCTGCTGGCGCAAGTGAGCGCGGGCGACGCAGCCCCTGCCCCCAAAGCCGAAGCCGAAGCACCAAAAGCCGAGGCCGCGGCGCCTGCACCGACCAAGGATGTCGAAGACGCCCCGTCGGCCAAGAAACTGATGGCCGAGAACAACATCGCGGATGTATCTGGCACCGGCAAGGACGGTCGCGTGATGAAGGGCGACGTGCTAAAAGCGATCAGTGGGTCAGCCCCAGCGCCTACGGCGCCTGCGCCCGCCCCATCTGCCCAATCTGATGACCCGCGCGAAGAACGCGTCAAGATGACCCGTCTACGCCAGACCATCGCCAAACGCCTGAAAGACAGCCAAAACACCGCCGCCATGCTGACCACCTATAACGAGGTCGATATGACCGAGGTCATGGCATTGCGCTCTGAATACAAAGACCTGTTCTTGAAAAAGCACGGCGTCAAACTAGGCTTTATGTCGTTCTTTACCAAGGCTTGTATCCACGCCCTGCGAGAAGTCCCCGAGGTAAACGCCGAAATCGACGGCACCGATGTGGTCTACAAGAACTTCGTCAACATGGGCATCGCGGCGGGCACGCCGACGGGCCTGGTTGTGCCGGTGATCAACGACGCCGATCAGATGTCATTTGCGGGTATTGAAAAGGCGATCGCAGCGATGGGCGCCAAAGCACGCGACGGCAAACTGTCGATGGCTGAGATGCAAGGCGGCACGTTCACCATCTCGAACGGCGGCGTCTACGGCTCGCTCATGTCCTCGCCTATCCTGAACCCACCACAGTCCGGCATCCTTGGCATGCACAAAATCCAAGACCGCCCGATGGCGATCAACGGTCAGGTTGTGATCCGCCCGATGATGTATCTGGCCCTGTCCTACGACCACCGGATCGTGGACGGCAAAGGTGCTGTGACGTTCCTTGTGCGCGTGAAAGAAGCACTTGAAGATCCACGCCGCCTGTTGATGGATCTTTGATCATGCGCACAACACTGGGCATCGTTCGGACCTCGGGGTGGGTGCTAAGCGCCCTCCCCACAGAGGAGGTCCGGGCGCTGCCCGTGCGGGCAAGACCAAAGGAATTCAAAGGATGACCAAAGACCAATTGGCCAAACATCTTTCCCAAGCTTATTTATCAGCACCAAATCGCGACAAAGCACTTCATGTAATGTTTTTTGCCATCCAACATGCTGAAAAACTGAAAGGCCACTTCGCCAACTATGTTTGCGATTTGGCCAACATACCCCAATGGGGTCCCCAGATAAATTTGGGCCGAAAATTAGCGAACCAAGTAACATAAAAACAATGACCCCCGAACTCACAGCCCTCACCCTCGCGGCCCTCCTCCAGTGCCTCCAGTTCTGCGCCTATTCGGTCCGCGCTAATATGGACGTAGGTCTCGGCTATTCCATGTCCGCCCGCGACCGCGCCCCGTCACGGCCGCTATCGGATATGGCGGGCCGGCTGCAGCGTGCGATGAACAATCATTTCGAGGGGCTGATCCTGTTTGGCATTGCAGTCACCGTCGTCAGCCTTGCTGACAAAACCAACGCTTTTACCACCGCCTGCGCCTATACCTATCTCGCCGCGCGCGTCATTTACGTTCCGGCCTACGCCTTTGGTCTGCGCCCATGGCGGTCGCTGATCTGGTTTGTCGGATTTCTATCCACTATGCTCATTCTAATCACCGCGCTGATTTAGCAGCCGCCCACTAGGAGACACCTTATGTCCAGCTACGACGTTATCATCATCGGTGCAGGCCCCGGCGGCTATGTATCGGCCATCCGCTGCGCCCAACTGGGTCTGAAAACCGCCGTCGTTGAAGGCCGCGACACGTTGGGTGGCACCTGTCTGAACGTCGGGTGCATCCCATCCAAGGCGCTGTTGCACGCGTCCCACATGTTGCACGAGGCCGAGCATAATTTCGCGAACATGGGACTAAAAGGCAAAAGCCCCTCGGTCGACTGGAAACAGATGCTGACCTATAAGGACGAAGTCATCGGCCAAAACACCGGCGGCATCGAATTTCTGTTCAAAAAGAACAAGATCGACTGGCTCAAAGGCTGGGCATCCATCCCTGAGGCGGGCAAGGTCAAAGTCGGCGATGAGGTCCACGAGGCCAAACATATCGTGATCGCGTCAGGGTCCGAACCTGCATCCCTGCCGGGTGTCGAGATTGACGAAAAAATCGTTGTGTCATCCACGGGCGCGTTAGAGTTGGGCAAAATCCCCAAGAAACTGGTCGTCATTGGGGCCGGCGTCATTGGCCTTGAACTAGGCTCGGTCTATGCCCGTCTGGGCTCCGATGTGACTGTTGTCGAATATATGGACGCAATCACCCCCGGCATGGACGCTGACGTGCAGCGGACGTTCAAACGCATCCTTGAGAAACAAGGACTCAAATTCGAAATGGGTGCCGCCGTGCAAAAGGTCGACGCAACCAAATCCAAAGCGACCGTCACTTACAAACCCAAAAAAGGTGATGATCTCGCGACGATCGATGCCGATGTCGTGCTAGTGGCGACAGGGCGCAAACCCTACGTCGCGGGCCTTGGGCTTGACACTTTGGGGCTTGAGATGACCGATCGTGGCCAAATCAAAACCGATGCGCATTGGGAAACCAGCATCAAGGGCATCTACGCCATCGGCGATGTGATCGAGGGACCGATGCTCGCCCACAAAGCCGAAGACGAGGGCATGGCAGTGGCCGAACATATGGCCGGCAAGAATGGCCATGTGAACTATTCCGTCATCCCCGGCGTGGTCTACACAACCCCCGAGGTCGCAACGGTCGGCAAAACCGAAGCCGAACTAAAAGCGGGCGGCATGAAGAAACCCAAAGTCGGGAAGTTCATGTTCATGGGCAACGCGCGGGCCAAGGCGATGCAACAAGGCGAAGGTTTTGTTAAACTGATCGTCGATCCGGAAACCGACCGCATTTTGGGCGCCAGCATCATCGGTCCGAACGCAGGTGAAATGATCCATGAAATCTGCGTTGCCATGGAATTTGGTGCCTCTGCACAGGATATCGCCCTGACTTGCCACGCACACCCGACCTGCTCCGAGGCGGTGCGCGAAGCAGCCCTTGCCTGTGGCGACGGCCCGATCCACGCATGACACCAGAGGCGGTGCTAATTGTGGTGAACCTCATCTTTTTGGGGTTCGCCTATCTTTGGGTGTATCCGACCCTACCGAACATCACTATGCCCGCCATCTTGTGGCGGGACATGGCCATCACAGTCGCAGCCCTTACCGTCGCAGGTCTGTTATTTTTCGGAACCGGCACGCGGTTTTCGCTCTTGTTTTTCGATACCAACTGGGTGGCATTTTCTTTCATCACCTTCTCGGCGCTCGAAGTCCCGCTGTTTTTACGGTTCGCCCAGAAACACGACCTCGATTTGTAACTGTTTGTGGTCCAACCACCTAAAAGACAGGACCGCCCGCCGACGCTTAGGCCTTTAACATGCGCAACCCTTGGGTCGTGTCCGTGCGGACAGCCAGACGCAGGCTTGGTTCGTCGCCCGCCTTTAATGCCGCCAGTATCAGTTTGTGATGATAGGGCGGCTCGGTGCGGTTCAACCGCCCATAAAGTGCCCGCATCGTCGGGCCCATTTGCAGCCAGACGGTTTCAAGAATTGCCAGCATCGCCGGCGCTTGCGCGCGCAAATACAAGGTGCGGTGGAATTCCAAATTCATACGGATATACCCCGGTGCATCATGTCGGGCGACCATTTGGCTGACACCGTTGTTGATGCTTTCCAACCGCTCGATCAGCGCGATATGGGCACGAGGCAGGGCTCGGCTGGCCAGTTCCGGCTCTAACAAGGCGCGCAAACTGGCCAGTTCCTCAATTCGCTCGTTGCTTAGTTCCGGTGTCGACACACGACCCGACGACGATAAGGTCAGCGCACCTTCGGCGACCAATCTGCGCACGGCTTCGCGGGCGGGGGTCATCGAGACGTCAAATTCCTTGCCGATCCCGCGCAGTGTCAGCGCCATGCCTGGCAACATCTCTCCGTGCATGATGCGTGTGCGCAATGTGCGGTAGACCCGTTCATTGGCGGCGGTGCTCGGGTCGAGGGGGCGGGGGTGCAACAACATGACCTAGCTTGTGATCACAAAACACGCGCGGGTCAATCGTCAAACCGGATGCGGTGCAGGTCGTTCCCCTGATCGCGCAGCCATTTTCGGCAGCTTTTGTGTTCTGGGAATATCTGTTCGACGACGGCCCAGAATTTGTCGGAATGGTTCATCTCAACCAAATGTGCGGCCTCATGCGCAGCGACGTAATCCAGCACCTGTGGCGGGGCCATGATCAGGCGCCACGAATACATGAGCACCCCGTCGCTGGAACATGATCCCCAGCGCGATCGCGTATCGCGGATGCTGATCCGGCTGTAATCGCGCCCCAGCATCGCGGCATAACGATCAGATGCCGCCGCCAGTTCGTCGCGCGCACGCAATTTCAGAAACGCTTTGACGCGGACCGCCGCGGTCGCAGCATCCGCCACATGCAACACACCATCGCGCAGGACCGTCCGGCGCACCTGCCCCGCAACAACAGGCAGATCATCACCGCGATAAGGCACCGTCCCTCCGGCCTTTACAAAATGTTCGGGTGCAATCCCGATCAGATGTTTGCGCAGCCATAATTCACGGCTTTCGATGAAATGGGTAGCCTCGCCCAAAGGGGTCCGCGGCGGCATCGTCAACGTTACCCGACCGTCCAGCCGTGACACCCGCAACGACAGGCGTTTTGCCCGCGTAGATCGGCGCACGGTCACGTCTATTGGGGGGTTGCCATTTATGCGGTGAACGCTCATATCGCCTATTCACAATTATTCGAGTGCCAAAGCCTTTGACACCATGCATTGCATATGGCACGAGGCGTTGATGCGCCACAAGCGCAAGCAGATTTTGAAAGGGTATCCTATGCCTAACGAAGAATGGGGCACAAAGCGTCTTTGCCCGGAAACCGGCAAGCGTTTCTATGACCTGAACAAGACACCGATCATCAGCCCCTACACGGGCAATGAGGTCGCCGTTGACACATCCAAGACCCGCACAATGGTCGCAGATGCCGAAGACGCGCAGTCCAAAAAGGCCAACGAATCGGACGAATCCGACGATCTGGTTCTTGATGACGATGCCGACGTCGAAGACGAAGATCTGGGCGATGATGTTCTGGATGATGACGATGATGACGATACTGTCAGCCTTGACGAGCTGGCCGACGTCGCCACAAACGACGACGAATAAAACTGCGCTTTGGGCGGGATTTAGCACTTGATCTCGCCCCGCTTGCGGCATAAACCGCACGCACTGATGGGGCCTTAGCTCAGCTGGGAGAGCGCCTGCATGGCATGCAGGAGGTCAG
>CAXIAS010000108.1:0-7132 GCA_964022195.1 uncultured Roseobacteraceae bacterium | reverse complement strand
GCGAGACAGGTCAGATTGTCGAATACCTCAAGCGGTATAACGGCGAAGGCATCCAGCACATCGCCGTGGGTGCCCATGATCTATATGCCTCGACCGACGAGATTGCCGATCGTGGCATCAAATTCATGCCCAAGCCGCCTGAATCCTATTACGATCTGTCCTATAACCGCGTTGTTGGTCATGACGAGCCTAAGGACCGGATGATGACGCACGGCATCTTGATCGACGGTGAAGGTGTCGTTGACGGCGGTGAGACCCGCATTTTGCTGCAGATTTTCAGCAAAACAGTTATCGGCCCGATCTTTTTCGAATTCATCCAGCGCAAGGGTGACGACGGGTTCGGTGAGGGCAATTTCAAAGCATTGTTTGAATCGATCGAAGCCGATCAAATTGAACGCGGCGTTCTGAAAACAGGTTAACTGTCAGGCAGTTTCAGCACGATTGTGCGACCGCGTTTGATATAGTTCAGAACGTTTTCGCCAATCGCGCTGACGCGGCCGCCGTCCAGACGGCTGCCGACTTGCACCTTGACGTAGCGGCCATTGCCCAGCCGGATCAAGGCGCGGCGGTCGCTTGGGCGTCCGTAAACCCCGATCAGATTGATGTCCCGTAGACGGATCGCGTTGTCCATTGTGGCGGCGCGCGCCACTGTTGTGGGCACCGGACCAGAGGCACGTGCGGGGGCGGACGACGCCGACGTTTGGGGTTGCGCCGCTGCGCGGGCGGTCGCACGTGCGGCGTCCGCCTCGCGGGCGCGGGCCACAACGCGGTCAAAATTGCGGGGTCGCGTGTCAGGCCGCGTTGATTGGCGCACCGCGCGCGCGGTCACGTCGACAAACGGGCTTTCGGTGGCGGCGGCGGCGATGGCATCGATGACTTCTGTAATATCTGGCGTCGGGGGCTCTTGGGGTGCGGGGGCGGGCGGGGCCAGTCCCGCGGGTCGGGTTTTGGGTCTGCGATCGCCCAAAGCGGGATCAGCGGCTGCGACGATAGACGGCGCGAGGGCCTGCGGGCGCGTTCGGGGCCTCATTGTATAGGCCTGTTGCACAGCCGCAGGGGCGGCGTCCTCGGGGGTGGGCGTGGCATTCTCTGGTTGCGGCTGTTCGAACACGGGCCTGCGCGGCGGGGTTTTGCTGGGACGACCAGCGATGACAATGACGCCGTCTGGTGCGTCGGTGACCGGTTCGGGTTTGGCTGCGCGCAGGGGCGGCTTTTTGGGCGGTGGGCCTGCGTAGACGATCACACCGGATGGCATAAGCGTCCCGTTTGGCGTGGCAAGGATGAACCCGTCCGCGTCGCGTGCAAAGTCGGTGCCTGCGGCTGGCGGGTTGACCGGTGGCAGGATCGGCAGGTCGGGTAGCATCAGCGCCAGTTCGGGCAAATCCATCGGCGCGGGATCTGCGGGGGCTGCAAAAGCGGCGGGCAGGGTTGCCAGAAACTCTGCGTCACGCGGCTGCAACGCAAAGCGTGGCGCGCGTTGCCACACGCCGGTGGCTGCATAAATACGTTTTGCTTGTGCGGGGCTAAGGATGCGTCCGGTTTCGGTCAGGCGGACGGTTGGGGCGGTATCGGTGACGGCCTCGGGCAAGGCGGAAACGGCTGTGTCGTTCGATGGGTCTATTTCGGCCGCCACGTCCGGGGCGTCAGCCTGGGGCGCGGCGGCAACCACCTGCGGAACGGGCGGATCCTGAATGGTGACAATATCAGACGACGCAGGACCAAAACCGAACCAGCCTGATAGCTGTTCTTCGGTCAGTGTTGAGGCCCAAACCGCCACAATTGCCATGAATATCAGTAGGATAACCGTAAGTATCAAGCCAAGGAAACGGGGCCTTGAGCGTGACTGCGCGGCCTGTTTTGTGGCGATGGCCGCGGCCTTTTTGCTGGCTTTTGGGTCAGGTTCTGCGGCAGCGGGCGCTGGTTTGGCCGCCTTGCGGCCGCGTCGCGATATAAACCCGCCGCTTTCGGCGAGGTCTTGGGCGCGCGGCGGGGCGCTTAGCGGTTGTGGTTGGGCGGGCGGCGTGGCGGTGTCGGAGGCGACCACAACAGGGGTCGCCACGGCTGGGGTGGCGACAACAGGGGGCGCCACAACAGGGGTCGCTACGGCGGGGGTCGTCACGGCAGGGGCCTCTGCCGTGGCCTCGGGCAGTGTGATGCGAGGGGCGGCCGCCGTAGGTTCTGGTGTCTCGATCGCGGGTGCGGGGGGCGCTTGTTCGGCCTGTGTTACCGCATCATCGGGCGCAGGTTCGGGCGCAGCGGATGCAGAGGGGGCGCGCGCGCGCGACGTAAACAGGGGCGGTGGCCCGCCTGATGTGTCTGCCTCGCCTGTTGAGGGCAGCACAGCGACGCCGGTTTGTTGCGTGGGCACCGCGTCCCGCTCGGTTTGCGGCATTGCAGCACTGGTCACAGGGCCAAAGAACACCTCGCCCCGGAAGGTGTGCGGCTCGGGCAGGGCGGCAAAACCTGCCGGACTAAAGTCATGTTCGGAGGCAAAAGCCTCGGCCTCGGCCAACGTTTCGCGCGCAACTGCCGCAATATAGGTCCGGCCACCGCTGCGGTCGAAGTCAACAACCAGCTGGTCCACGCGATAGGGTGTTGCGCCGTCAAGGGCGGCCAGAACATCCCCAAGTTCGGTTTGTGCTGTTTCAAGCGTCAAAAATTTGATCTGTTCGGGCGGAATGATCAGTTTTGTACGCAGCCCGTCGGGCGCCAAGAGCAGCGCATCTGCCCGCATTTGCGCCAGTGCGCCATCCAGATCGGCCACTTCCAAGCCTGTTTCACCGACCAAATTCCAACCGGTATCGACGCGGTGCAAGAGCCGGATTCCGTCGAACGAGAGCGAGAGGGCGAAATTAGATGTCATCAATCTGCTCTATCATCCTGACCACGCTGGCAAAACAAGTTTGCGGGTTCTTGACGGTCCTATAGCAATATTCCGCCAAATCCAAGGTTTTGAGGGTGCAAACCCAAGGAAATGCGCTCACCTTTACGTCTAATGCGAAAGCATATCACAAAAAGGAGCACCGATATGACATTTGCCCCCAGAACAGTCGCCGCCGCAGTTGGTTTGGCGGCCTTGATAATGGCCCCGATTTGCGTCAGCGCCGAGGCCGCGCCGCCGCAGATTGCGGTGGTCGGTGAGGGCACCGTTTCGGTGGCCCCGGATATGGCGCGGATCACGATTGGCGTGACCCATCAAGCGGCGACAGCTGCCGAGGCTTTGGATGCTATGAATGCCGATCTGGCGGCCATTCTGGACCGTTTGGCCACCTCGGGCATCGCGCCGCGCCATATGCAATCAAGCGGGCTGCGCCTGCACCAGTATTATGAAAATTACGAAAACGCCCGCCGTCCGGCAGGGTATGAGGCGTCGAGCGATTTGAATGTGCAGGTCCATGATTTGCCCAATTTGGGGGCCGTTCTGGACGCGGTGGTGCGCGACGGCGCCAATGAGATGCGCGGCCTTAGCTTTGACGTAGCAGACCCTGCACCGCATCTGGCCGAGGCCCGCCGCAAGGCTGTCGCTGACGCGGCTGCCAAAGCGGGCCTATATGCCGAGGCCGCAGGTGTCGCGATGGGCAATGTTTTGTTGATTTCCGAGGGGGGCCAAGGTGCAGCCCCGCGTCCGATGATGATGGAAGCTTCGTTTGACAGTGCGCGCGCAGGGTCGGTGCCTGTCGCCGAGGGCGAGATGAGCATCAAGGCGACGATCAATATGGTTTGGTCAATCGACTAGGCGGCCCCACCATTGCAGGGCCGCCCGCGCATTTAGCTGGCGGCCTTGGCCAGCGCCTGATCAAGGTCGGCGATGATGTCATCGGCGTCCTCGGTGCCAATTGACAGGCGCACGATGTTGGGTCCTGCGCCTGCGGCCTCTTGCTGTTCTGCCGTAAGCTGCCGGTGCGTGGTTGAGGCCGAGTGGATAATCAGGCTGCGGGTGTCGCCCAAGTTGGCGACGTGGCTGAAAATCTCAAGGTTATCAACGAGTTTGATACAAGCGTCATAGCCGCCTTTGATTGCGACGGTGAACAGGGCGCCGGCGCCTTTGGGGCAGATTTTCGGCACCAGATGGCTGTAGGGCGAGCTGTCGAGGCCCGCATAGGTCACATAGTCCACCCGCGGATCGTTTTCGAGCCAAGCCGCCACCTTTTTGGCGTTTTCAACGTGCCGGTCCATTCGCAGGGACAGGGTCTCGATCCCCATTAGCGTATAGTGGGCCGCTTGCGGGTTCATGGTCATGCCCAGATCGCGCAAGCCGATGGCGATGGAATGGAATGTGAACGCCAAAGGTCCAAATGTTTCCGAGAATTTCAACCCGTGGTAGGCGGGCTCGGGCTGTGACATTGATGGGAATTTGTCGTTCGCAGCCCAGTCGAATTTACCGGAATCCACTACGCAACCGCCTGTTACGGTGCCGTTGCCTGTCAGGTATTTGGTGGTCGAATGCACAACCAGCGTCGCCCCGTGTTCAATCGGGCGGCACAGGTAGGGTGTGGCAGAGGTGTTATCGACGATCAACGGAATGCCTGCAGCGTCAGCCACGGCCGAAATCGCATCAAGGTCAGTGATATGCCCGCCGGGGTTTGCGATGGCCTCGCAGAAAATGGCGCGCGTGTTGTCGTCAATCGCGGCTGCGACAGCGTCTGTGTCGTCCATATCGACAAATGTGCAGTTCCAGCCGAACCGTTTGATTGTCTGGCTGAACTGCGTGACCGTGCCGCCATAGAGGCGCGTTGAGGCAACGATGTTCAGGCCGGGCCCCATCAGTGGGAACAGCGCCATAATCTGCGCCGCGTGACCGGACGAGCAGCAAACAGCGCCCGCGCCGCCTTCTAGCGTCGCGATCCGTTCTTGGAGTGCGGCCACGGTCGGGTTGGTGAGGCGGGAATAGATGTAGCCCACTTCTTGCAGGTTAAAGAGCGCCGCGGCGTGGTCGGCGTCTCGGAACACATAAGCGGTGGTCTGATAGATCGGCACCTGCCGCGCACCTGTGGCCGGATCAGGCCGCGCGCCTGCGTGGATTTGCAGCGTATCAAAACCGTATGTTGGCTGGTCGGACATGGAAATTCCCCTGTTTAAATAGATGTATTGGGGACTTTATGGGCAGATTATGCGCGATGATCAATCGCACGGGGCCAAAAGGGAACATGTGTTTCGGGGAATGGTGGCGACGCGGAACCGGTGTTTTGCACGGATCCGCTTGCGCAGATTCGCTTGCGGGGGCCATGGGCTCAAGCCCATGGTGACACTGGTGTCGATCATTGGCCTGCGTCGTGCGGGGCCTGCAACACAGGGATGTCTGGCAAGTGGCGCTGAAAACATCAAATGCTGTGGGTGCTGCGCTACCATGGGCTTTAGCCCATGGCCCCTTTGACGGGGTCCGATCACAGGGTTAGCGGATCCAGAAGCCAGCTGATTTAATCTTGTTGCGGATCTGTTTCTCTTTGGGGGGCAGGTCGCTACGATCGAACATTTCACGCACTTTTTGTCCGCGACCTTGATAGATCATCCGTTTAAACGCCTCGTATTTCTTGAGGTGTTTCTTGATCTTATTGGGGGCGGCGACGGTTTCCATGGTTTGCACCGCCAGATCGCTTTCGCGCGCGTAAAACAGCGGCAACAGGCGGTAGTGACAGGTCACATCTCCGTCCAGCCCGTCCAGTGTCGCGTCCGGTCGCCCGCCGCCCAAGCTGTGGATCACGAGGGGCAGGGCGATCTGGTCGAGCCACGGATCAAGCGGCTGGATCACCATTTCTGCGGTCGGATCGTCGCGGATTTGCGTGGCATAGGTCAGAAACCGTTGCGCGAACAATTGCGGATCGGCCCCGTAGAACCAGCCTGCGTTGAAATACAGGTAGTGTTCCCAGTATTCGTCGGGCTGGGATGTATCGAGCGAGCTGTCAAATTCCAGTCCGAATTTGTCATACAGCGATTTCCAGATGGCCGTGTAACCTGGCCAATAGAGTTCCTCGACCGGCCAAGTGCCTTCGCGTTTCATCGATGCCGCGGGGCGGTCAAAATCGAATGGCACGGCATTGAGGTCACCGGTAATGATCGTATCGGTGTCAAAAAACACAAACGGCTCGTCTGCGGGCAGGCAGGCGAGGCCTTCGATTTTGTTGCCATAGGGGTAGGTTTCGCCGAAATGGATGTTTTCGAAGCCGACAACTTCGGCCCCTTGGGCGATCAGCGCCTCGTGGATTTCATCATCCATCCGCGGATCTTTTGACCATTTTGGGCCCGGTTGCGGTTCGCCCACTATGATCCGTCCGGCAAAGTCGGGCGCGTTGGCCCGCAGCGAGGCCACAAATAGCAGCGCCTCATACTGAAGCCTGCCCGATTGCCCGATGATCAGGATGTTGAATGGCCGGCTTGATGCCTTTTTACGCGCCATGTTGTGCTGCCCCGCGGATGTTTGCACGGACTATAGGCCGCAATTTCGATTTGCAAAAGCCTTGTCAGCGCAGTTCGTGTGATGCTGCGAGGGTTGCAATCTGAACGTGTGTTGCTCATGCGCCGGATCGTCGCGGCTTCGGGGGGCTTGCGATGGTCGAAATTGAACAAACAGAATGTTAAGCCTCTGCGGCTAGGATCGGCGCGACCCCCAAATTAGAGTGATCTGCCGATGCTAACAAATGACCAAATTGACCTGATCCGTGGCTCTGCCGAACGTATGAGCGAGGCGAGTTTCGCGGCGACGAATGCATTTTACTCGAATTTGTTCAAAGCGGCCCCCGGTGTCCGTAGCCTGTTTCCCGAAGACATGTTCGAACAAAATGAAAAACTGTGGGACTCGATCGTTATGGTCGTGCGCAGCGCCGATAGTTTTGACCATATTATCGATGCATTAAAGGCGTTGGGCGGCCGCCATGTGGCATATGGCGCCCAGCCAGAGCATTACACGTTGGTCGCAGAGGTATTGGTTGAAACGATCGCAACCCTGATGGCGCAGGACTGGACGCCGGATCACCAGTCAGCTTGGGAGGCTGCGTTGAACGCGGTTTGCCAAACGATGCTAGAAGGCGCCGCAAACGTTGCCAAATGACCTAGCTGAAATCGCGCGCCCCCCGTCCGCTACTGCTTCATCGAAGTTGACCCTCTTGGTCCTTGAGGCCAGAGGGTTGCAATTGTT
>CAXIAS010000107.1:0-7148 GCA_964022195.1 uncultured Roseobacteraceae bacterium | reverse complement strand
CGCAGCCCCGTAGCCCATCAATTCCGAGGTCGCGGCCCCTTGCACCCAATACAAGATCACAAAGAACACCGTGCTGATCACAAACAAGATCAGGGTCGACAAAAACGCGTTCAACAGCAAAGGGCGCACCCCTTCGGGCAGCACCATCGACAATAGCTTGGGCACCACCCACCCCGCAAATGCGATGATCAACGCAGGGATCAAAAGCCCGTCGACGAACACTATTTGCCCTCCAGATAGCGGCGCTTGGCCTCTTCTTGGCGGGCGAAATCCCGGACCATCTGGTCAATCGCGACTTCGTCGGATTTATCGGCATAGCGGAATTCGCTGTCCGCGTAGCGGTTAATTTCCTGTATCACCATCTGGGTTGTGATCGGCACCCGCAACTCTTCGATCATCGCTTTTTTGGTGTCGTAATCACGGCGCAAGAACTGTTCGGGATCATCCATCCATTCATCTGGCAACTCAAAGTCCATCGCGCGGACTTTGACGGCGTCGGTGATGTTCTTGATCGCGCGACCGGTGAACCGTTCATCCGCCTCTTGGATGGCTTTTAGATAGGTGCCCATCTTGGCAATCGTATCCAAGTCGCCAATCTGGCCCTGAACCTGTTCAAACACTTTCAGCAAACCTTCTTCATGCGGTTGCGCGTGGCTCTCGAAACTGGCGGCGACGGCTTTCTTGATTTCTTGGGCGCTGAACACCTCGTGCTGACCCACCGGAATGTCGTGGTTTTTGCCCATCAGCAAATACAGAATGTCGATGTAGTCATCCCGCGTCTGCGGCCCGTCCACGAGGAACCGTGCCCCTGCGCGTTGGCGCAGCGCATCATCGACATTCTCGGGATAATTTGAGAACATTCCAAACGTGCAATTGCCCCGAACAACCGTGTTGGCGCCTGCAAAGCTTTCCATCAAAACAGCGGTGATTTCCAACTGACCGGCAGACGACTGACGGTCACCGCGTTTGCCCGCCAACTGATCGATGTCGTCGATGGTGCCAAAGCCAATCACGCTAGGGTCTAGGATATTGTTGATAAACGCCTTGGCGTTCTGGCCTGATTTACCCTGATAGCTGTCAATATTGTCGGTGCTTAGGTTCTGATACCGGAACGGATAGCCCGCCACCTGACAATAGTCGTTCACCAGCCCTGCCATCATCTGGATCAGCGTCGTCTTGCCCGTGCCCGGTTTGCCGTCGCCCATAAAGGTAAAGATAAACCCGCCCAATTCCGCAAACGGGTTCAGCTTGCGGTCAAAGTCATAGGCCATCACCATCTTGGCCAGTTTCATCGCCTGATATTTGGCAATGTGGTTGCCCACGACTTCGTTTGGCTTTTTGAACGTCATGGTCAGGCTGCTGCCCTTGGACGCGGTGGCAGGGGCAAAGCCGCGCACGGTAAAATCATCCGCCTCGACCCGCCATGTCGCCGCCTCGAACGGCTCTAACCTCGGCGCGGTGCTGGCGCGGGCGGCGACCTTGTCCATCAGCGCCTCGGCAAAGGCCAGAACGGTCGCGATCAGTCGCGGCTCATCGGCGGCATGGGCGGCAATATCCTGATCCAACTCCCACAGAACACCGTGCAGGGCCAGTGGCGTGTTCTCGACCAGAACTTCGTCGACCTCGCCCACCTCAACCGTGGCCTCGGTCGCATGGGACCCCAGCAAAAATGCGGTTGCCGACCCAAATGTATAAAGGGCGATCAACGCCTCGGCGGTCAGGTATTCAGCAAACTCCGCTGCCTGCCCACGGGGCAAAGCCCCCTCCAGATTGGCGCGTTTGAGGTCCGTGAGCGGGGTTCGTTCCGCGTATTGATCGGCCACCGCCAGCGCGATTGAAATCGCGCGGCGCAATCCGGTCAAGACATGGGCCTGCAACGGTGTGGTCAGCCCCTCGCCGCCCACCGCCTCGACCCGAGCGGTCAGCTGGATGCCTTCTTTGCGCGCCACACGGCGGGTCGCCAAACCCGGCGTGGTCGACCTGAACCCGCGCCGCGTGCCGATGCCGGACGACTTTTCCGGCTCTGGCATAGCGCCGCCTTTGGCAATGCGCGGCGCATGATCAAACCCGTCAAGTAGGTTCAAGGCGGCCGCATAATGTGCGACGACATCTTCTTCGCGCAACTCCATCTGATCACTGGTTTGGCTCATGTCTTCCTCTTCATCTTGGCAAATAGACTCCCGCCGGAGGCATAAAAACTAAAAGTGGCTCAACACACGGCCACGGTCATTGACCACGAATTTACGTACATCGCGAAACCCCGGCGGGTTGCGTTCAGCCAGCGCCTGATACGGGCGTTCGGGCATTATCAACGAGCGTTCAATACTCGTGGCGCCTGTTTCAGCCCCACCACCCGCAAACGGATCCAAGGCAAAAATTTGCCGTTCAACTGAGCCAAACCAACCGGATTTTACCCGCTCGGCACGTTCAGCGATCAATTCCTCTTCGGTCCAGACCAATGCCCAGTCTTCGCCAACGGGCGAACGGGCAGCCGATAGAACCTCGCGCAGCGGGCCCTCTTGGCGGGTGAACGAATGGCTATACATCGGACCGATATGGAACCGGCGCAAACGGGTCGGATGCAGGTCGTCGAAATCTTCGTCAAAGCCTTTGGCGATGGTCAACAGTTTCAACCCCGCAACGGCCTGCGCCATCAAATGCGCCTGCACCTCTGGCCAGCGGCGTTCGTCCTTGGGCAGGCCATAGCGGCCCGTATCCTCGACATCCATGATGTAGATCGTGGGCAGATTTACCTGACTGTCATAGACCGCCCAATGGATCTGGAAATGGCGGCGATCGTCGTCTGTCTTGATCCAAACCGCTTGTGGATCATTGCGGGCCCAAAACAATTCACCGCGTAACAATTCCTGATAATACAGGCGCTGGGACAACGCATATTGCAGCTTGGTCGGGATGTCTTGTTCGCCCACGATGACCCGTACCATCTGGTCCTTTAGCTGGTCCTCGGACGGCATAGACGACAGATGGCGATCGGCCTGAAGCGCGTCATTGGCCATTTCCAACAGCTCTTGGTAAACGGGAAAACCGCTCTCGACCCGATCAAAGGTCAGCGTGCCTGCATGGGCAAAGCGGCCGCTGAAATGGTATTTATGCGCCAGCGCACGAAACGTCAGGTTCAGCCCCACCAGATAGCGCGCGACAATATCAATATCGCGGCGCGCCAGACGGCCCTCGCCCTCCATCGTGCCGGCCACCTTCATCAAGTGGCCGGTGATCTTTTCAAACTTGCCAAAATAACGCCGCGTGATGCGGGTGTCTTCTAGCTTGAAGTGGTCGTCAGAGAGTTCGCTTGGCGTCATTTATTCGGGGTTCTTCCGATTTAGGCCTGCGGGAAAGAGCGCAACACCAAAAATGAGAACAACCATCAGGCCACCTATCCACAGATGTTTGCTTTGCTGCCACTGATACTCAGCTTTTGTAGCGGGACGTATAGTTTCTCCGGTCAAGCCCTGCCGCAATTCATAACGGTGATCACCACCAGAAAACAAAGTCATCACGACGCGGGGCGCTTCGCGATCACGTCCGGCATCCCCAGCCGCCAAAGTTAGCACGCCGACAACAAAAATAATCAAGATAACTAAGCCGCGTTTTTGCCCAGAGAAAAGCCCCGCCCGTCGAGTTTCTGCAACGTTCATCTACCCACCATACTGGTTGCTATCATGCTTCTCGACGATCTTTTGGAACCGGCGGATGAACCGCTCGTCGGCTTTTGCCTTCTGCTCCAAAACCTCGCGGGCGAACACCATGTGGTCCTCATGCGCCTCTAGCATATCCGCCATTTTGGCGTTGGTGGCTGACCCAATCGCGGCCATTGCTGTCTGCGCCTCTTGGTCGGTTTTTACGCCGATCTCGTTGATCTTATGCGCGACGTCTTGCTGCTGCGCGGTTTTCAACGATTTGGTCAGGGCGTCATATAGAACCACGCGCTGTTTGGTGTCGGTTTCCAGCTTGTTGATCAGCACCATCTGCGTTGCAGCTTGGTTCTGAAGGCTGTCGATCCAGGTCTTGCCCTTCTCAATGTAACGCTCAAGCGTTTGGGACTTGGCCAGCTTGACCTGCTCTTGCTGCACCAGCTCGTTGTATTGGGTGTTCAGCGCGGCCAGATCGGATTCCAGCTTGGTGCGGGCAGCGGCGTCTTGTTCGACCGAAACCTTGCCCTCAAGCGCGATGATCTTCGGGTCCATGGCCAGAATATCGGCGCGGATGGTTTCCAGCTCACCCACGGTGACTTCGCGTTCTTCCAACGTGCCCGACAGGTTGCCCTCGACCTTGGTTTTTTGCTCGTTCAGGATGCCTAACTGGCCTTCTAGCAATTTGGTGATCACGTCGGATTTGGAAATCAAATCCTGCAATTTGTCGTCAACCGAGGCCGAGCGCATCCGCTCTTCTCGCATCGATTCCGATTTCCCCTTGGAGAAGAACCCGACAAAGCTTTCCCAGCCGGTTTTGGTCCGCATCTCGTCGAAATCTTGCTGAAAACCGGCGGTCACATCGTCCAGCCCCATGATCAGCTCGGCTATGTTGGCATTCATCAACTCGGTATGGGCATGAACATCCTCGAGCGTGGCATTTTCAATATCAACGGTAATGTCAGTGCCCTGCGCCATCTTGGTGCGCGCGGTCTCGATCCGGCTTGTCAATTCGGCGATTTTACCCTGCGCTTCGGCCACCTGCGCCTGACTTTCCTGAATTTGTGTATCGAAATCAGCCATATGTATCTGTCCCCTTAAAATGTTATGCTTATTCACATGTAAGTATCAGATGCGTGAATTTCAATTCTCCCGCAGCCGGTTTAGGGGCAGTTTACACGCGAATGTAGGCACAAAAAGGGTCTTTTTCGCGCCACAAGATGAAAAAGCCCCGCCTGTTACAGGCGGGGCGAAAATTCGGGTGATGATCAGGTGTCCAGCCCCGTCAATATGTCCTCGACCGCGGCATTGGGGTCGATTGCGTCGAAATCCGGTGGCCTGTCGCGGGCCAGCGCCTCTTCGCCATAAACATCTTCGGGGTCCAGTTGTTTGGCTGCCAATTCCACACCACGATTGAAATTCTCGGGGTCAACCCGCAGCGATTCCGCCTCGGACCGGACCCTGACCGTCACACCGGTTTCAATCGCATCATACAGGTGGATGATGTCTTGGTTAAACATCCGGATACAACCGGCGCTGCCCGAGTTGCCTATGGAATTCAGATCATTGGTGCCGTGAACGCGGTAATACGTGTCGCGGCCATTGCGATACAGATACAAGGCGCGCGCGCCCAACGGGCTGCGCAAACCACCCGGAATCCCCTTGCGGAACGGGCCGTAAATGTCCGGCTCGGTGCGCAACATATTGGCCGTGGGTGTCCACCCCGGCCATTTCTTTTTGACGCGAATAACACCAACGCCACTAAAACTGCGGCCCGCGCGGCCAACGCCAACCGGATAGCGCACGGCAGAGCCGTCTTCTTTTACGTGATACAAAAACTTGGCGTATGGATCGACGTCCAGCGTGTTGGGCGGCGCCTCGCCCAGATATTCCCCCGACATACGGCGATTGATCCCGACGGTGTATTCACCCGGAATGGCAGGCAGGTTGTAGCCTGCATCAAACAACGCCTCATAACCCGGCGCCACTGGTAGCGGCGTAGGGGCGACAATATCCACGTTCGATGCGGGCACGCGCGGGCCGCAAGCCGCAAGCGCAGACGCCGCCATCACGGCAAAGCTGCGGCGTGAAATGTTCAAGGAATCAGTCATTTAATCACCAGTTCGTTCACCGCATTGATAGCACGTGTCGTTGTATTGGCAATTCAACCGACGGTTATCTTTTGAAACAATGGACAAGAGGCACCGGTTTGCCATGCCTCTTGTCGATCTTTTGGCGCAGGTGCAGCCTTGCTTAACCCACGATGTTTTCCGCCGGACCATAGGGGTAACCGGTGATGTTCTCATTGCCGTCTTGGGTGATGAACAAGATATCATGCTCGCGGTATCCGCCGGCACCGGCCTGTCCCTCGGGGATCGTCAGCATAGGTTCCATGCTGATCACCATGCCCGGTTCCAGCACCGTATTGATATCCTCGCGCAACTCTAACCCTGCTTCGCGACCATAATAATGGGACAAAACCCCGAACGAATGGCCATAGCCGAATGACCGGTATTGCAGCAGGTCGCGTTCGGCGAAAAAGTCATTGATCTTGGCGGTCACCTCGGCGCAACTGGCGCCGGGTTTGAGCAGGCTCATGCCGTATTCATGGGCGTCGACATTGGCTTGCCAAATCCGCAGGCTCTCGTCGTCAACTTCGCCTACGAACATCGTGCGCTCAAGGGCTGTGTAATAGCCGCTGATCATCGGAAACGTATTAAGCGACAAGATATCCCCGCGCTGCAACTGACGCGACGTGACAGGGTTATGCGCACCGTCGGTATTGATACCCGATTGGAACCACACCCACGTGTCGCGGTATTCAGCGTCGGGGAACCTCTTGGCGATCTCCAGTTCCATCGCGTCGCGACCGGCCATGGCCACGTCAATCTCGCGTGTGCCGACCCGAATCGCATCGCGGATGGCAAACCCGCCGACATCCGCCACGGCTGCGCCATGCCGGATCAGATCCAGCTCGGCTTGGGATTTCAACATCCGTTGTTCCATCGTGTAGGGCGCAATGTCGATCGTCTTGGCCGGCTGCAAAAACGCGTCAAGTTTCTGGCTTTGGGCCAATGTCAGGTGGTCGCCTTCCAGACCAACGACGGCTTTGGGTCCGGTGACCGACACGATCGCGCGCCAGTAATTGTCGCGCTCCCAGTCGGTATAGGTAATGTTGTCGCCATAGCTGCGGCGCCACGGCTGGGCCGCATCGATACCCGCCGAGATCGTCACGCATTCGGTGGCCGTCACGACCAGCGCATAGGGGCGGCCAAAGGCGCAATACAAGAACCCCGAATAATAGGCGATGTTGTGCATCGACGTGAACACGGCGGATGTCACGTTCGTGTCGGCCATAATCCGGCGCAGGCCGGACAGGCGGGCCTCGTATTCGGCATCCGCAAATGGCAGCTGCTTTTCACCTTGGTGGAAACGGTAAAACCGTGGACGTTGTGTCATGATAGACCTCACATAAGTGGGGCCCAGATGTGCCGAACC
>CAXIAS010000106.1:0-7195 GCA_964022195.1 uncultured Roseobacteraceae bacterium | reverse complement strand
TTGATTTTGAAAGCCAGTTCAAGCGTCAGCTTGCTGGAAATATCTATCTAGCCAAGGTCACGCGGGTTGAACCGTCGTTGCAGGCTGCTTTTGTGGACTACGGAGGCAATCGCCACGGGTTCCTTGCATTCTCGGAAATTCACCCTGATTACTATCAGATCCCTGTGGCCGACCGCGAAGCATTGATTGCCGAAGAAAAAGCCTATGCCGAAAGCCTGAAAGCTGCGGACGACGAGGACGAAAAGCCCAAGCGCCGCCGTCGCCGGTCCAAGCTTAAAGCCGCAGAAGTCGAAGCCGGGGATGTCGTAGCTACCGCCGAAGTGTCGGGCATGGAAACCATCGATCTGGACGGTGAAACCGAAGAGGGCAGCTCTCCGATGGAGACTGTGGCCGAAACGCCTGTCGAAGAGCCGTTAGAGGACGATGCCGCGGATAACGCGGCCCCCGAAAAGGACGAAGACGCCGCTGACGTGTCCGACGATCAGGTTGCCGCCGAGGCCGAAACCGAGGACGAGGTCAAAAAGTCCGACGCCAAAGACAAAGATGAAACCATCGAAAGCGTCGCCGAAGAAGACGACACCGATGAAGTGCGCCCTGTGCGCAAACCACGCCCCAAGCGGTATAAAATCCAAGAGGTCATCAAGGTTCGCCAGATCCTTCTGATCCAAGTCGTCAAAGAAGAGCGCGGCAACAAAGGCGCCGCCCTGACGACATATCTGTCGCTTGCTGGTCGTTATTGTGTGCTCATGCCGAACACCGCGCGTGGTGGCGGCATCAGCCGCAAGATCACCAATGCAGCCGACCGCAAAAAGCTCAAGGAAATCGCCAACGGAATGGAAGTGCCCGACGGCGCGGGTCTGATCATCCGCACCGCAGGATCCCAGCGCACCAAGGCCGAGATCAAGCGTGACTATGAATATTTGCAACGCATGTGGGAACAAATCCGCGAACTGACGCTGAAATCCATCGCCCCCGCGAAAATCTATGAAGAAGGCGACCTGATCAAACGCTCGATCCGCGATCTTTATAACAAAGAAATCGACGAGGTGATCGTCGCGGGCGAGGCGGGCTATCGCACCGCCAAGGACTTCATGAAAATGATCATGCCGTCCCACGCCAAGAACGTAAAATTCTATACCGAACAGCTGCCGCTATACGCGCGCTATCAGGTCGAAGGCTATTTGAACGGGATGTTCAACCCGACCGTTCAACTGCCATCTGGCGGTTATCTGGTCATCGGCATCACCGAAGCGCTGGTTGCGATTGACGTCAACTCCGGTCGTGCGACCAAAGAAGGCTCGATCGAGCAGACCGCTCTCAAGACCAACCTTGAAGCTGCGGATGAAGTGGCGCGTCAATTGCGCTTGCGTGACCTTGCCGGTCTGATCGTGATCGATTTCATCGATATGGACGAGCGTCGCAATAACACCGCCGTCGAAAAGCGGATGAAGGAAAAGCTGAAGACCGATCGCGCCCGTATTCAGGTTGGTCGTATCTCGGGCTTTGGTTTGATGGAAATGTCGCGCCAGCGCCTGCGTCCTGGTATGTTAGAAGCGACGACCCAAATGTGTAGCCATTGTCATGGCACAGGGTTGCTGCGTTCTGATGATAACGTCGCTTTGTCGATCTTGCGGTCGTTGGAGGAAGAAGGCGTGCGCGGACGCACCAAAGAGGCGCTGATCAAAGCGCCGATTTCTATCGCCAATTTCCTTATGAACGGCAAGCGCGAGCATATCGCCGATATCGAGGCACGCTATGGCATGTCCGTGCGCATCGAGTGCGATCCGACGCTTGTGTCCCCCAATTTCGCTTTGGAGAAATTCAAAACGGCGACCCGTATCGTGCCGGATGCGGCCCCTGTTGTCATGCCGTCTGCTGCGATGATGCAAGAGGACGAGGATGAAGAACTTCTGGGTATGACGGATGAGGCGGATGAGGCCGAAACCGTTGATGCCGGTGATGCAGACGGTGAAGAGCGCCCGAAAAAACGCCGTCGCCGTCGTCGTCGTCGTCGCGGTAAGGGCGGCGATGACGCCCAGCAGTCCGAAAACGCCGAACAAGGTGAAGAGCCCGAGACCCAAGACGCCACAGCGTCCGAGCCAGAGGCCGAGACCCCGTCCGAAGACGCCGAAAGCAAGCCCAAGAAGCGCACCCGCAGCCGTCGTCGCAAAACAGAGGACGAAGCGGTCAGCGAAGTGGCAGAAGATGGTGACGAGGCCGCTCCAGCGCAAGAAGCTCCGGCTGAAGCCGAGGAAAAGCCCAAGAAACGGACCCGCAGCCGCAAAAAGCCCGAGGCCAAAGCCGAGGATGTAACTGCCGACGCCGTGGCCGACGCACCTGAGGCCGAGGCCGAGGCCGAAGAAAAGCCAAAGCCAAAGCGCCGCAGCCGCGCCAAACCCAAGCCAAAGGCCGAAGACACAGCGTCCCAAGAGCCCAAAGCCGAAGAGTCCAAGGATGACACGCCCAAGGAAGACGTAACACCTGCCAAAAAGCCGCGCGCACGTCGCACGACCAAAAAGGTCGAGCCAGCCCCGGAAGTGAAGTCGGAAGACGTCGCACCGGTCAAAGCAGAGCCCCAAGCCCCAGCATCGGCTCCGGCGGAAAAGGTCGAAGAGGTCGCAAAAGAAGAGACGGCAAAAGACGATGAGCCCGCGAAACCCAAGCGCAAAGGGTGGTGGTCACTGGGCCGCTAAAAAACAAACGGTCGCATCATTGATGCGGCCGTTTTTGGTTCAGCCCTTGCGCAGCGTGTAAACCTGATGATCATCCGCCTCGTGTTGCGCAATCAGTTCGTGGCCGGCTTCGGCGCAAAAATGCGGCACGTCGATGACCGCGGCAGGATCGTCGGCCAACATAGTCAATTCGTCGCCGCGCGACATGGCTTGCAGCCGCTTTCGGGCCTTTAATACAGGCAAGGGGCACAGCAGGCCCCGGGCGTCCAGTTCATTGTTCATGGCCAATCGCTAGTCCAGATGTTTCAAAGTGTAAACACAAGCGTGACGCAATGCCCCCGTGACGCGGGTGAATTCCTTGGCTACATGACACACAAGGAGCCAGACAATGTTAGAAGCCACCCAGATTCTAGACGCATCGTTGTTGCCTGCGATGATTATCGCCGCAATCGCCGGAGTGTTGTCGTTCCTCAGCCCTTGTGTCCTGCCGATTGTGCCTCCGTATCTGGCATATATGGGCGGCGTTAGCGTCGACGACATGAATGACGACCGTGCCTCGCGCAGGCGGGTGTTGTTAGCGGCGGCGTTTTTTGTGCTGGGGCTGTCGACGGTGTTTTTGTTGCTGGGCTTTGCTTTCTCTGCGTTAGGGCGCGCGTTTTTGCAATTTCAGGACTGGTTCACCGTCATTGCGGGCAGTGTCGTGATGATCTTTGGCGCGCATTTCGTCGGCGTCTACCGGATCGGGTTTCTGGACCAAGAGGTGCGGGCTGATGCAGGATCGGGTGGTGGTTCGGTCTTTGGTGCGTATGTCCTCGGGCTGGCGTTTGCGTTTGGCTGGACACCGTGTCTGGGGCCGATCTTGGGCACGATCCTAGGTCTGGCTGCATCCGAGGCGTCGCTTGTGCGTGGCACGGTTTTGCTCGCGTCTTATGCTATGGGCCTTGGGTTGCCATTCTTGTTGGTGGCTGCATTTTTCCCACGATTGCGCGGCGTGATGGCATGGATGAAACGTCATATGGGCCGCATTGAACGCATTTCAGGGCTTTTGTTGTGGACCGTAGGCCTGATGATGGTCACCGGACAATTCACCGCCTTTAGCTGGTGGCTGCTGGAACGGTTCCCCGTGCTTGCGACCTTGGGCTAGGGGTTTAATCTGGGCGCGCACTTGGGTTAGGGTTAGATCAAAGTAAGGCGCAGGCTGTGATGAGTGACCCGATCAAACCTATCTTGGTGACAAAGCGGCAGGTGTTCTACATCCCCGGCTATGATCCCATTCATCCGCGCCGCTACCGCGAGCTATACCGCACGCAAAGTGCCCAACAGGCGCGCATCAGCGGCTACGGGATCAGCCAGACCCCCAAACGGGACGCAGGCCCTTATGGTTGGCATGTAGCCGGGCAGATTGACGGCACGCACACGGACGCGGATATTGATGTGTTGTTGTGGTCGGACATCGTGCGCGACAGCATGAAAACGTCGATCCCCGCTACATATTGGCAACTGGTTCGCACAGCATGGACCTACATCAGCTCGGGCGCGTTACGCCGCTTGATGTGGTTGCGCAAAGGACCGGTGATTGCGGCGCTCTACCCGATAGGAATGCTGTTGCTGCAACTTGTTCTCGCGGTGGGGCTTGGCTGGGTGAGCTACCGGTTTGGGGCTGCATTTGGCACCATGGGACAGATCGCAGGGGCGGCGGCTGGGCTGGGGCTTGCTATTGCGCTGCTGACTTGGTTCAAATCCAAGGATAACAAGGTGTTTGCCCATTATCTGATGCATGACTATGCATTTTCCGCGCGCTGGAACGGGGCCAATCCCGCAGCCCTAGAAACGCGTATGGCCGAGTTCGGCGATACGATTGCAGCCGCGATGACCACGGACGTCGACGAGGTTCTGGTCGTCGGCCATTCGTCGGGCGCACATCTGGCCGTGTCGATCCTCGCGGATTTACAGCGTGATGGACGGGTGCCAGACCACGGGCCGCGTTTGGGGTTCCTGTCACTTGGGCAAGTGGTGCCGATGATGTCGTTTCTGCCCGATGCCCACCGCCTGCGAGGGGATCTGATGCATCTGGGGGCCCAAGACCAGAGCACATGGGTTGATGTGACGGCACCTGGGGACGGTTGCGCCTTTGCTCTATGTGATCCGGTGGCGGTATCTGGCGTCGCTGATGCCGACACCAAATGGCCGTTGGTGTTTTCTGCGGCCTTCACACAAACCCTGAAGCCCGAGACATGGAAGGCATTACGTTGGAGGTTTTTCCGTCTGCATTTCCAATATCTTTGCGCCTTTGATAACCCCCGCGATTACGATTATTTTCAAATAACCGCGGGTCCGGTGACCTTGGCCGACAGGTTCCGTAACAGGGCCCCGTCCAAGTCCAAAATCAGCATCGCAGCCTCGCCCCACACGAGCATTACACAATGATCCCGCCCAAGCCCAATTCGCGACCCGAAAAGGTCAGCCTGTGGCGTTACCTGCGATTGTTCCGGCGCGACATCCTGTCGGCCCAACCGGCCAAGCTATATCGGGCGTGGATGGCCGAATTCAAGACGCCGTTCTTTCGCAGTTATATGGTCAATGACCCCAAACTGCTGCAGCTTGTGCTCAAGGAACGTCCCGACGATTTTCCCAAATCCGACCGGATCGGAGCAGGGCTGCGGCCCTTGTTGGGAAACAGCGTCTTTTTGACAAATGGCGAGGACTGGAAACGGCAACGCCGGATCATCGACCCCGCGTTCGAGGGCGGCAGGCTGCGCGACACCTATGGCGCGATGTTTGCAGCAGGGCAGGCGGCTGTGGCCCGAATGGCGCCGCTGGCTGATGATACCCCCCAAGAGTTAGAGGCGCAAACCAGCCATGCTGCCGCCGATGTGATCTTTAGGACGCTGTTTTCAATCCCGATCGAAGACGAGACCGCGTCACAGGTATTTAATGAATTCCGTCATTACCAACGCACACAACCGATCCTGAACCTCGCGGCCTTTGTGCGTGGGCCCAAGTGGATGCCGCGGTTCTTCCGGTCGGAAACCAAACGCACGGCACGGTCGATCCGTGAGCTGATCGCGCGGCTGACCCAATCGCGCCTCGACCAGATCAAACAGGGGACAGCGCCCGATGATCTGGCGACAAAAATCATGACGACACCTGATCCGCTTACCGGCCAGACTTTTGATCGTGACGAAATGGTGGATCAGGTCGCGATCTTCTTTTTGGCAGGACATGAAACCAGCGCCAGTGCATTGGCGTGGTCGTTGTATTTGCTGGCGTCAAATCCTGATTGGCAGGACAAACTGGCCACAGAATCAACCCATCTGACAGAGGATTTCAGCTCGGTTGCCAAATTGCGCCAGACCCGTGATGTGTTTCGTGAGGCGCTGCGCCTGTATCCACCTGTGCCGATGATGGTCCGTGAAACAACCTGTCCCGAAACGTTTCGCGCACGGCACGTCAAGGCTGGTGCGCAGGTTGTGCTGTCGCCTTGGCATTTGCATCGGCATGAACGGCTATGGGACAATCCAGACGGGTTTGACCCGACCCGTTGGGCGACCGAGAACGGCCAATCCTGCGCGCGCGATGCTTATATGCCATTTTCCAGCGGCCCGCGTGTTTGCACGGGTGCGGGGTTTGCGATGATCGAAGGGGTCATGTTGATTGCCCTTCTTTTGCGTGCGTATCGTTTCGGGATTGTGCCAGACAAGGTGCCAGAACCGGTGGCCCATTTGACCGTACGGGCCAAGAACGGAATGTGGTTGCGATTCGTTCCGCGCTAGGGGCGTGTTGCGAGTTCGGGGATAATCCTGCCGATCTGCCGTGAATTGTTCCTGACTGCAAGGCAACCGTTTGGGTGCGCCTCATTTCCGACGTATTCCAGTTTGGATTTTAGTGATTTAAAATCAAAGCCTTAAAGGGGTTGCTGCGCAAGTTTTGACAAGTGAACCCAAGAAAATGACGACATTTAGGCACGGCAGTGTTACCTAGGGTCAATGGGTGGGGGCTCAGGGGATGGTTACGATGCTGCTTGGACGGTTACAAATTGGTATGAGATCGGTGGCAACTGGGGTTCAGTCGCTTTGGCAACATCCAGATGGCGCGATGGGGTTCGATCCCTATGAGCCTGTTCCCGTCGCCCATAGCGAAATCCGCCGTGTGTTTACCCGCAAGTTTGGCAAAACCTCATACGACCAACTAAGCACTGCACAACAAAGCAATTTGATGTCGATGGACACGTTTCGTGAGCCGCGTCATTCGGGCCATTTCGACTGATCCTTTAAAACATTCAAAACAAACAGACGGATGGCCGATGCCAACCCGATATCGCCGCGTGCGTCATCGATTTGTGCGGCCAGCGTGTTAATCGGCACGGCTCGTGCCTCGGCAATCTTGCGAAATTCGACCCAGAACGGGGTTTCCAGCGACACCGACGTCCTGTGTCCATGCAGGCTAAGCGACCGTTTTTGCGGGCGCTCACTCATCCTCTTCGAACTGTAGCTGGGACAAGCGGGCACGGGCCTGTTCGGCCT
>CAXIAS010000105.1:0-7249 GCA_964022195.1 uncultured Roseobacteraceae bacterium | reverse complement strand
CGCCTGCATGGCATGCAGGAGGTCAGCGGTTCGATCCCGCTAGGCTCCACCATCATCCCTTACAACATTGATTAATACATCGCCCCGCGGGCCCATCGGGTCATGTTGCGGGCGTGATTATGATCGCTCTGAAATCATTGACGTTGGTCAATGTGGGGCCTGTCACGATTTGTCCGTCGATCCGTTCGAAAAATCCGTGTGCATCATTGGCGTCCAACGCCGCGAGCGGGTCCGCACCGACTGTCCGCGCACGAATCAACGATTGCGGTCCGACATAGGCCCCCGCCACCTCGGCGGCACCGTCCACCCCGTCAGTATCACAGGCCAACAGATGGATGCGCGGATGCCCCCCCAAGGCCAAGGCCGCAGCCAGTGCGTATTCCGCATTGGGCCCGCCCACGCCATCACCGTGTCGCGTCACCGTACATTCGCCACCTGACAGCAGCAGGATCGGGGCCGCATCAGGTGCCATCGTGTCGGCGATGTCGATTGCCATCGCCGCGTGTTCGCGCCCCAGATCGCGCGCCTCGCCTTCCAGATCATCGGCCAGCACCCGCACGTCATAGCCTTGGGCGCGCCCCAGTCGGGCCGCCGCCGCCAGCGATTGCGACGGCGCGGCAATCACAATGTTTTCAGTTGCCTGTAGCAGGGGGTCGGTGGGGTCCAGAACACCCAACTGTGACAATGCCCGGTCTAATTTCTGGTCCACCTTGATTTTATAGCGCGCCAGAATGTCGCGCGCGGCTTGCACGCCGCGTCTGTCCCCAACAGTGGGACCAGATGCGATGTCGGCAGGGTCATCCCCCGCCACGTCTGAAATCATCAAGGTCACAACCCGTGCAGGAAAACACGCCGCGGCCAGCTGTCCACCTTTGACGCAGCTTAGATGTTTGCGCAGCAGATTCATGTCGCCAATTGGCGCACCCGACGCAAGCAGCGCCTCGTTGATCGCAATTTTATCAGCCAGTCCCAGCCCTTGGGCAGGCGCACATAACAATGCAGACCCTCCGCCCGAGATCAGCACAAGCACCAGATCATCCGCCCCCAGATCAGACACAATCGCCAGCATCCGGCGCGTTGCATCCACGCCTGCCGCATCGGGCACGGGGTGGGCGGCTTGCACCACTTCGATCCCTGAACAAACCCGCTGATAGCCGTAGCGCGTGATCACCAATCCGTCGCATGGGCCGTAGACCGTTTCGACGGCTTCGGCCATGCGCGCGCTGGCTTTGCCTGCGCCAATCACGACCAAGCGGCCCTTGGGACGGTCAGGCAAATGGGCGGGTACTACGCGCATCGGGTCCGCCACTGATACCGCTTCTTGGAAAAGGTGTTCCAACGTTGTTCGCATGGGATTGCCCATCAGGTAGGCCCCGCGTCGGGCAGCCATTTGTCGTAATCGCTGACCAGTAAATGGCGCGGGTCCGCGTCGTCTTGGATCGTCGCAAAACGACCGATCGGGTCCCGAAAGATATTGTCGGTCTCGTCATCGTTGACTGTCGACACCTCACCGATCAGCACGTCGCCACCTTCGCCCCAGAACGCATGCCAGTCGCCCGGGCGCAGCGTGACGCTCTGGCCGGGGTCCAGTCGTAGTTTTTCGCCAGCGGAATAATCGCGCGCGATCCCGTCGCACCACACTCGACCGCCTCGATCTTGGGCAAATCCACCACGGTCATCCGATCCGAACAGTTCGACAACCAATGTCGCACCACCGCGGTTTATGATGTCCTCAGCCTTGATCACATGGGTATGCATCGGGCTGATTTGATCCTGCCGCGAGACCAGCAGCTTTTCGGCGTAGCACATCCCGCCACCGCGCTGCAGATCGGTCAGCAGACCATTGCGCAAGGTAAACAAAAACAGCCCCATCGTATCAAAATCGCCAGCGCCATAGTCGGTAATATCCCAGCCACAGCGCGCGTCGATCACATGGCGCGCATCGGCGGATCTCGCTTTGAATTCCTCCGGAGACCAATAGGCAAACGGCGGCAAGGCAAACCCGAAACGGCGGATCATGTCTTCGCCATGCGCAATAATATCGTTGATACGGGATCGTTTCATGGTCTGCCCTTACTGTGGTGCTATTGTTATTGCGCCAGTCTCGCCAATAGGCCAGCGAATGTTGTGGCTGCACGGGTGACACTGCTTGCAGTTACTAAGGAATTCAGTAGTGTCGGGTCAAATTGGATCCAATATGAAAAAGGGACACCGCATGACCGATCAGCCGACTTTGGACCCACATCACGGCTATATGCCCGGCTTTGGCAACGACTTTGAAACCGAGGCCCTGCCCGGCGCCCTGCCCCAAGGCATGAACAGCCCGCAGAAATGCAATTATGGCCTATATGGCGAACAGCTGTCAGGGACTGCATTCACAGCCCCCAAACACCAAAACGAACGCACGTGGTGTTACAGGATCCGGCCTTCGGTGAAACATGCGAACCGGTTCAAGCCGATCAAAATGCCCAATTGGGTGACCGCGCCACATGTTGACCCTGACGTGATTTCGCTGGGGCAATACCGTTGGGATCCGGTGCCGCATTCCGACGCGCCGCTGACGTGGCTGACTGGCATGTTCACCATGACCACTGCCGGTGATGTGAACACTCAGGTCGGCATGGCGAGCCACGTCTATCTGGTCAACACATCCATGCAAGACAGCTACTTCTATTCTGCCGACAGCGAACTGCTGGTGGTCCCCCAAGAAGGCCGCCTGCGGTTCTGCACCGAGCTGGGCGTTATCGACATCGAGCCGCAGGAAATCGCGATCCTGCCGCGTGGCCTGGTTTACCGCGTTGAGGTCCTAGAAGGGCCGTGCCGTGGCTTTGTCTGCGAAAACTACGGTCAGAAATTTGAACTGCCCGGTCGCGGGCCGATCGGGGCCAATTGCATGGCCAATCCGCGCGACTTTAAGACCCCCGTTGCCGCCTATGAGGACCGCGAAGTGCCCTCGACCGTGACTGTCAAATGGTGCGGTCAGTTCCACGAAACACAGATCGGTCATTCGCCGCTGGACGTGGTCGCGTGGCACGGAAATTATGCGCCCTGCAAATACGATCTGCGCACCTATTGCCCCGTTGGCGCGATCCTGTTCGACCACCCCGACCCGTCGATTTTCACCGTGCTGACAGCCGCATCCGGCGTTGAGGGCACAGCCAATATCGACTTTGTCCTGTTCCGCGACCGCTGGATGGTGGCCGAAGATACCTTCCGCCCGCCATGGTATCACAAGAACGTCATGTCCGAGCTGATGGGCAACATCTATGGGGTCTACGATGCCAAGCCCGAGGGTTTTGTCCCCGGCGGCATGTCACTGCACAATATGATGCTGCCGCACGGCCCCGACAAAGCCGCATTCGAAGGCGCATCAAATGCCGATCTGGGGCCGGAATATCTGGCCGACACCATGAGCTTTATGTTCGAAACACGCTTTCCCCAGCATCTGACGGCGTTCGCCGCGAATGAGGCCCCGCTGCAAGATGATTACATCGATTGCTGGACGTCGCTGGAAAAGAAATTCGACGGCACACCGGGCAAAAAGTAGCAAAATGACATTGATCCAATCATGGGTGGCCAGTGCCAACGCACCCGACCATCCGTTCCCACTAAACAACCTGCCCTACGGGGTTTTCTCCACGACGGGTGCGCGGCGGCTGGGCGTGGCCATCGGGGATCATATTCTGGATGTCGCCATGATCGCCGGGGATTTGCCGTTGGGCCAAGATGTCCTGTGCGATCCGCGCGGCTGGAACAGCGTCATGGAGCAGCCCCGCGAGGTGTGGCATGCCTTGCGCGCGGCGCTAACCGACGTGCTGCGCAGCGGTGCGCCAGAGCGCCACGACGCCTTGGTCCCACAGGCGGATGCGACGATGCATATGCCGTTCCAAGTCACCGAATTCACGGATTTCTACGCCAGTCGCGACCACACCCAAAACGTCGGAACCATGTTGCGAGGTGCGGACAACGCATTGCCGCCCAACTGGTTGCATATCCCCATCGGCTATAACGGCAGAGCGTCGTCCGTTGTCGCGTCAGGCACACAGGTCACACGGCCTTGGGGGCAGATCAAGGGCCCTGAGGACACAGCCCCCCGCTGGGCCCCTTCGCAGAAATTCGACATTGAACTGGAACTCGGCGCAATTGTCGGCACCCCGTCAAACGGCCCGATTGGCGTGGCGCAGGCTGACGCCAATATCTTTGGGTATGTGCTGCTGAACGACTGGTCTGCGCGCGACATTCAGGCATGGGAATACCAACCGCTGGGGCCGTTCCAGTCCAAAGCAACGGCCACAACGATTGGCCAGTGGATTGTAACCACTGAGGCTTTGGCCGGGTTTCGCTGCGAAACCCCAGCGCGGACCGAACCACTGTTGCCGCACCTGCGCGACTGCGGACCGATGTTGTTTGACATTGACCTGACTGTTGCCCTGAACGGTCATACGATTGCGAAAACCAATGCCAATACGCTCTATTATTCGGCGGCTCAGCAATTGGCCCATCACACGACAAGCGGCTGCCCGATGCGGACAGGCGACTTGTTGGGTAGCGGCACGATTTCGGGGCCCGATCCCGACAATCGCGGCTGCTTGATGGAATTGACGTGGGGCGCAAAGGATCCGTTGTCCCTGCCCGATGGGACGATGCGCGGCTACCTGCAAGACGGCGACCAAGTCTCGCTGACAGGCAAGGCCGTGGGCAATGGATTTTCCATCGGATTTGGCCATTGCGACGGGACCATAGCCCCTGCAGGACCGGACCCGATAGGGGACAGCTGCCGCACCCAATAGCGTCAAAAGCGCCTCAAAACGGCCAAAAATGCCCAAAATACACGAATAAGTCGCACTATAGGGGATTGACACAACGTCAACTTGCGTCAAGCCTTTGATCAGTAATCGTTCAAGGTGGATGTTTGAGGGGTGCGCACAAACCAATCGTGACATCAGTTCGCCACCGCTGGGAGTGTTGATGGCTGTTTTATCGAGTGGGTTTTTGACTGAAGGCGAGTGCTTTCTACTGGACCAGATTAACGACGCTGTATTTTTCGTGGACATGAACGGCAATGTTGAATGGGCCAACCGAGAATCCTTCCGCCGTCTGGGCTTGGCGGCAGAGAATGTCATCGGCAAATCAACAGACGCGTGGCTAGAGCCAGAAAGCCCGGACCCGAACGCCCGTGAGGCCATCGAGAAATGCATCGAAAATGGCGAATTCAGATACCAGCCCACGTTTCGCCAGCCCGATTGCAGTTACCGGATGGCGGACGTCCGGTTCCGCCTTGTTCGGTGTGAGAACGGAGTGCCTGTCGGCGTTCTAGCAGTCAGCCGCGACATGACCGAACTGAACCGATTGGAAAACCAGCTATCCCAGTCCCAGCGGCTTAACACAATCGGAGAACTGGCTGGCGGCATCGCGCATGATATCAACAATACCCTCGCAGTCATTTTAGGAAACGTCGAACTGGCGATGATCGAACCCGATCACGAGGCGAGAAACGATCTACTTCAGAACGCGATCGATGCCGTCACCCATGGCGCGAGCGTAACGCAGCGGGTGTTGGCCTATGCGCGCAAACAGTCCCTAAAACCCAAATCGACCCAGCCGAAAAATGTTTTGAACGATTTGCGTGACTTTGTATCGCCGCTTCTCGGCCCCGCTCATTTTCTTGACATACTTACTGACGCAGGGCTGCCGAACGTATTTGCCGACGATACTCAACTGCATACGGTTTTGGTGAACATCATCGTGAATGCCCGCGACGCCATGCCCAAAGGCGGCACAATCCGCGTCGAGGCATATAACGCCCGACTGGATCAGGGCTATACAGACACACAGGTCGATCTGGAACCCGGTGATTATGTGTGTTTTGCTGTGTCGGATTTTGGAATTGGGCTGTCGGATGACGTGTTGGCCAAAGCGTTCGATCCGTTTTTCACGACCAAAGACATCGGCAAAGGGTCAGGCTTGGGATTGTCGATGGCCTTTGGCTTTGCCAAACAATCGCAAGGCCATATCAAAATCTATTCGCAAGTCGGGGTCGGCACCACGGTCAAACTGTATTTGCCGCAATTGAAACAGCCGCAGTCAGTTACGCAAATCAACGCCTATGCGCCTGCGCAGACGGCCGTCACCGGCGGAACCGTGTTTGTGTTGGATGACAATACGGATCTGCTGCACATTATGACGCATATGTTGCAACAAGCAGGGTTTCACGTCCTTTCGGCCACCTCGATCGAGGACGCCAAACAGATGCATACCAGCCTTGGCGATGTTGATCTTTTCTTGCTTGATGTGAACCTGCCTGGTCCACAAAACGGTTTTGACTTCGCCAGATACCTGACCACTAGCGGCATTAAAAAACCGGTCATCTTTATGACGGGTTATTCAGAAAATATTGTGGCGCATCGCAAGATTGAAGCCCATGGTATCCAGCTTATTCAAAAGCCGTGCTCGGGGGCTGTTTTACAACAGGCCGTGCAAAAGGCCCTGAACCCGAGGTTTAGCGCCGCAATCTAACGCAATACGGCCTAAGGGGTTTCGCGGGCCATAAACATCGGCCCCCCACGCCATCGCGGAAACCCGTAGGCATTGACCATGACGACATCGATATCCTCGGCACGCGCGGCGATGCCTTCGTCCAGAATGGCGCGGCCTTCTGATTGCATTCGCGACACGATCCGTCCCATGATCTGCGTATCGTCAAACGGTTTTCGCCCGATGCCTTTGCGCTGCGATTCTGCGATGATCAGCGCCTCGACCTCGGGGTCGGGCGTGCGGGTTTTGCCATCGTAGATATACCAGCCGCGACCCGTCTTTTGGCCAAAGCGGCCCATCTCGCAGATTTTGTCGGCAATCTGCACATAGCGTTGGGCAGGGTCGCGCGTGGCGGCCTGACGTTTTCGCATTGCCCACGAAATGTCGAGCCCTGCCATATCCTGCATCTGGAAAATACCCATCGGCAGGCCAAAATCCACCATCGCGGCGTCGATCTGCCACGGAAGTGCGCCGTCCTCTAGCATAAATTCGCATTCTCGCCGGTAGGCTGACATGATCCGGTTGGCGATGAACCCGTCGCAAACTCCCGCCAAGACCGAAACCTTGCGCAGACGTTTTCCAAAGGCAACCGCGCCCGCCAAAGCCGCGTCGCTGACACCGGCAGGCACCACAATTTCAAGCAGCTTCATGATATGTGCCGGAGAAAAGAAATGCAGGCCCAGCACGCGCGCGGGCTGGTTTAGCCCCTGCGCCA
>CAXIAS010000104.1:0-7270 GCA_964022195.1 uncultured Roseobacteraceae bacterium | reverse complement strand
GAACCAAGTTAGGTCACAGACATGAACTCATTGCATCAATCGCCTAACGACCCAGAATTCGTCCAAGACCCCTACCCGTTTTACGAACGCGCCCGCGCGCTGGGGGATGTATTTTACTGGACCGATTACAAGATGGTTTGCACGGTCAGCCACGCAGCGACCCACGCGGCCTTGCGCGATAAACGGATGGGGCGCGAATGCCTTGCCGAATTCGCGCCTGACATTCCCCCGCACCTTGCTTCGTTTTATGCGGTTGAGGCCCATTCAATGCTGGAACTGGAACCGCCGCGGCACAGGCGACTGCGGGGGTTGGTTTTGCGGGCCTTTACCAGTCGGACGATCGCCGCGCTCGAACCTGACATGGTCGAGCTGTGCAATGGGATGATTGACAAATTCCCTAGCGGGCCGTTTGATTTGCTTGCCGCCTACGCGCAACCTGTGCCAGTGCGGATCATCGCGCGACTGCTGGGCGTACCCGAGGACCGGTCGGATGACCTGCTGACATGGTCCAACGCCATGGTCGCGATGTATCAGGCGCGCCGCACCCCACAGATCGAAGCAGAAGCCATCGCGGCCACGAACGCATTTACAGGCTTCATCCGCGATCATATCGCGAGCAAACGCAAGACGCCTAAGGATGATTTGATATCGACCCTGATTGCTGCAAATGAAGAGGGCGACAAACTGTCGGACGACGAATTGATCACCACCTGCATTTTATTGCTGAATGCAGGTCACGAGGCGACGGTTCATACGATGGGAAACGGGGTCAAGACCCTGTTGGAAAGTGGTCTCTGCGACATCACTGATACCTGCGTCGAAGAGGTCATCCGCCACGACCCCCCACTGCATATGTTCACCCGCTATGTCTATGAGGACATGGATTTTTATGGTGCTAGCCTGAAACGAGGCGACCAGATTGGTTGTCTGCTGGGTGCCGCGAATCGCGACCCTGCGGCCTATGATGATCCGGCGCGATTTATTCCTGACCGGTCCGGCCCCAAAAACACGAGCTTTGGCGGGGGCATCCATTTTTGTGTGGGTGCCCCGCTTGCACGGTTGGAGCTGCAAATCGCGTTGCAGACGCTCTTTGACCGATGCCCCGACCTGAAACTCGCGGCCCCCCCCACCTACGGGGATGTGTATCATTTCCACGGGTTAGAACGGCTTATGGTTACGCGCTGATTACAACGGCAGCGCGATTGTCGATTTGATTTCTTCCATCGACAACAGGGCGGTGACGTTGTGAACTTTTACCTCAGATATTAACGCCTGATAGAACGTGTCGTAGGCCCGCGCATTGGCCACCCGGACCTTTAGGATATAGTCGATGTCGCCTGCCAGACGGTGGGCTTCTTGCACTTCATCGCGGGCTAGCAACGCAGATAGAAACCGGCCCTGCCAGTCGGAATCATGTTCGGATGTGCGGATCAAGACAAAGAAACACGCCTCGAACCCCAAGGCTTCGGCATCCAGCATAACAGTGTGCCTGCCGATGATCTTGGCCTCTCTCATTTTGCGAATCCGGTTCCAGACCGGTGTCTTGGACGACCCCACTGCCTTGGCGATTTCGTCCAAGGATTGCGATGCATCCGCTTGCAATGTTGCCAGGATTTTCCTGTCCATGTCGTCTATTCGTGCAGCCATTCCAAAAATCCTGAAATTGTAAAACGTCCGGTCCTTTATCCACCGTTGCTAGAACGAATGTCCTTAGTTGTCCAGAAGGGGCGGTAAAAACCAGAACAATGTTCTATCTATACATCGAACCTTGACGGAGGACACCATGCAACACTTTCCCATTTTCCTTGCGATGACAGACAAACGTGTTGTTGTTTCTGGGGCCGGTGATGCGGCCTTGGCCAAGCTGCGACTGCTGCTCAAAACCGATGCAGACATCGTGGTGTTTGGCAGCGATCCCCACGCTGAAATCATCGCCTTTGCGGCCAGTGGCCGGTTGACAGTCGTGCGCCGCGCCATGGCAAGCGGCGACGCCGATGGTGCGACCTTGTTCTACGGAGCAAACGAAGACGCCACCGAAGACGCCCGCACCGCCGCGATTGCATCTGCTGCAGGTGCGCTGGTCAACATCGTCGACAATCTGGCCGACAGTGCCTTTATCACACCTGCTATCGTTGACCGCGATCCTGTGACCGTCGCCATTGGCACCGAAGGGGCGGCCCCCGTCCTCGCCCGCGCCATTAAAGCCGACCTAGAGGCGCGTTTGCCCACGCATCTGGGCAGCCTTGCCCGCATTGGCAAAACCTTTCGTCATGCTGTAGACGTGCTGCCCTTTGGCCGTAAACGGCGCGCGTTCTGGTCCGATTTTTACTTTAACGCGGGTCCCGCCGCGATCGAAAGTAACGGAGCCGAAGCCGTTCTGCCAGCGCTGGGAACATTGCTGGACCAGCATATCACCGCCGCGGGGACGCGTGCCCATGTCGATTTGGTGGGCGCAGGCCCCGGCGATCCCGATCTTATGACGCTCAAAGCGCGCAAAGCCTTGGATACCGCGGATGTGGTTGTGCACGACGCCAACATTCCCGCCCCGATCCTTGAATTGGTCCGCCGCGAGGCAACAGTGGTCAATGCCGACACCTGCAACGAGCCCGCACAGTGCATAACGTTGGCCTATGCCCATGAGGGGGCGCATGTTGTCCGCCTGAAACTGGGCGCTGGCACGCCGGACGGCATTATCAGCGCCTGCGCTGAGGCAGGGATCAGCAGCAGGATTATTCCGGGATTGCCCCTACCCGCGCAGGTCCTCGCCACGCCCCATGCGCCACAGCCTGTCCACAAATTTCATGAATTCCAAACGTCAGAGGCCAGCTAATGCCCCGTCAATTCACACCCAAAGTCATTACAGCAAACGCGTTGCTTGAGGGTGACGCGATCTGGTTCACGTCCCAAGACACATGGACGCCGGACATCGCCAAGGCCGAACTGATCACCGACGAAGCGCACGCTGACCTTCGGCTGCTAGAGGCGCAGTCGGATCAGGGACAGGTTGCCGGTGTCTATCTGGCCGATGCAGTCCTAGGGCCCGACGGGCCAACCCCCGTGCATTTTCGCGAAACTTTCCGCACCCGCGGACCGTCTAACTACCCCCACGGCAAGCAAGAGACCAAGCGCAATGTATAAATACAACGACTTTGACCAAGCCTATGTTCGCGAACGCGTCGCCCAGTTTCGGGCACAGGTCGCGCGCCGGATCGACGGGTCGCTCACCGAAGATGAATTCAAACCGCTGCGTTTGATGAATGGTCTCTATTTGCAGCTGCACGCCTATATGCTGCGGGTGGCGGTGCCCTATGGCACGCTAAACAGCGCCCAGATGCGCCAACTGGCCTATATCGCGGATCGCTGGGACAAGGGTTATGGGCATTTCACCACGCGTCAGAACATCCAGTTCAACTGGCCCCAACTGAACGACGTGCCAGACATGCTTGACGCTTTGGCGGATGTCGAGATGCACGCGATCCAGACGTCGGGCAACACAATCCGCAACGTGACAGCTGACCACTTTGCCGGTGCGGCCGCAGATGAAATAGAAGACCCTCGCCCCGTGGCCGAATTGTTGCGCCAATGGTCGACAGATCACCCTGAGTTCCAGTTTTTGCCTCGGAAATTCAAGATCGCCGTGACCGGAGCCTCAGCGGACCGCGCCGTCACCCGCGCCCACGACATCGGCCTGCGGATGGTGCGCAACGATGCCGGCGATCCCGGGTTCGAGGTAATCGTTGGCGGCGGGTTGGGGCGTACCCCGATGGTTGGCAAGGTCTTGCGTGGCTTTTTGCCAAAACAGGACCTGTTACCTTATTGCGAAGCAGTGGTCAGCGTTTACAATCTGCTTGGACGACGCGACAACAAATATAAGGCGCGGATCAAAATCACAGTGCACGAAAACGGTGTGGACAAGATCCGAGACCTCGTAGAAGCACGTTTCGAACAAATTAAACCCCAGTTCACTGGTATTGATGCGCAATTGCTAGCAGAAATCGAACATGCCTTTGAACCGCCCGCCTATGTGGCGAAATCCACCGACGGGTTCGAAGCCGCGCGCCATGCCAATCCTGCGTTCCGGTCGTGGACCGACACAAATTTGGCACCACACAAGGACCGCGACTACTCGATTGTGTCAATCTCGATCAAAAAACACGGCGCGACGCCAGGGGATGCGACATCAGCGCAGATGCGTGTTATGGCGGAACTTGCGGAACGGTTTGGGCACGACGAATTGCGCATCAGCCATGAACAAAACGTCATTTTGCCCCATGTCCATAAATCGGATCTGCCTGCTGTTTACGCCGCCCTGCGCAAGGCGGATCTTGCGACGGCCAACATCGGTTTAGTGTCCGATATAATTGCCTGCCCGGGTATGGATTATTGCGCGCTGGCGACAGCTCGTTCGATTCCGGTGGCCCAAGAAATTGCGGCGCGGTTTGACACCCTGAAAATCGAACATGAGGTAGGCCCCCTCAAAATCAAAATATCAGGTTGCATTAATGCTTGCGGACACCACCATGTCGGGCATATCGGGGTGCTAGGCCTCGACCGGGCAGGTGTTGAAAACTATCAGATCACATTAGGAGGCGACGGCACTGAGACCACCACAATTGGCGAACGTGCCGGACCTGGTTTTTCGGGAGATGAAATTGTGCCCGCAATAGAACGGCTTGTTCTGGGTTACCTAGACCTAAGAGCAGATTCAGCAGAAACATTTATTCAAACATATCGCCGCCTTGGCGCCGATCCATTCAAAGCCATCCTCTACCCACAAAAGGAGGCCCAAAATGCCGCTTAAAGAACTGGCAGAACGCCGCAATATTTTGCATCGCAAATCCGATGCGCAAACAATCATCAAACATAGCTTGAACGACCTGCATATCGGCAAGACAGCTGTTGTAAGCAGCTTTGGCGCCGAAAGCGTTGTGTTGCTACACATGGTCGCCCAGATCGAGCCGTCGACGCCAATCCTATTTGTCGATACCGAAATGCTGTTTACAGAAACCTTGCAATATCAACGTGATGTCGCGGAATCCTTGGGGCTGACTGATATCAGACTGATCACACCTTCGCGCGATGCAGTGTTGCTGAATGATGTCGATGGGCTTCTCCATCAGGCTGACACAGCGGCCTGCTGCCACTTGCGCAAGGTCAAGCCGCTTCAGGATGCTTTGGCAGGATTTGACGGTTGGATTAGCGGCCGTAAACGGTATCAAAGCGGAACACGCGCGCAACTTCCTTTGTTTGAGTTGAGCGACCGCAAAATCAAAATCAATCCGCTGGCCGGTTGGACGCGGGATGATCTGGCCAGTTACATGACGAAACACCAATTGCCGCGTCACCCGCTGGTCGCCCAAGGCTATCCATCAATCGGGTGCGCGCCTTGCACGACGCGAGTGTCGGATCACGAAGACCCCCGTTCTGGACGCTGGCGAGATCAGGACAAGGTCGAATGCGGCATTCATTTCGGCCCGAACGGTGCGGTGCGGACGCCAGATGGCGTCGCTTGATCGGGATCATACCAACCCGACCCGACCATAACGCCAAGAAAGGGAACGCCATGAGCGTGATAGTAACAGACGCAGGATTTGCACTAGACGACTGGAATAACGGGTTTCGAAATCCCGATGTTTCGCCAGCAAATAACTGTTCTCAAGCCGTTGATATTGCTCCGGACTTTGATACCGATGCGCTGGCGAGCCTGCGCAGTGCGCCAATGATCCGAATTGCATTTCCGTCATCGGCTGATGGTCGCGGGTTTACGCTGGCGGCGATGCTGCGGCGCGCTGGCTATCGGGGACGTTTGCGCGCTTGCGGCCATGTTCTGGCCGATCAATATGCGATGGCTCGGAGATCGGGTTTCGACGAAGTCGAAATCGATGACGCCCTTGCGGCACGTCAACCGCAGGACCAGTGGCTGGCTCGTGCGAACTGGCAAGACAACAGTTATCAAAATCGCCTGCGCGGATAAGCCGCTTTCCACGCCCCAGATCAACGTCTAAACGGAGGGTGGTCCGATATGAGGGCCGCCAGTAAATCAATTGACCGAGCAAACACCTGTGACTGATAACGCCGCCAAACCCGTGCCCGCCCTACCCGATGCCCAAACCGTAACCGAGGTTCAGCATTACACCGATCGGTTGTTTCGCTTTCGCGTGACGCGCCCTGCTTCCATGCGGTTCCGGTCAGGTGAATTTGTGATGATCGGCCTGATGGGCGATCCGCATCCCGAAACGGGCAAACAAAAACCTTTGCTGCGGGCCTATTCCATCGCCAGTCCGGCTTGGGACGACGAGCTAGAGTTTTATTCAATCAAAGTGGCCGACGGCCCGCTGACCAGCAAGCTGCAACATATTGAGGTCGGTGATCAGATCATCTTGCGCCCTAAACCCGTCGGCACACTCGTGCATGACGCGTTGCTGCCCGGAAAACGGTTGTATTTCTTTTCGACCGGCACGGGTTTCGCACCCTTTGCTAGCCTGCTGCGCGAACCCGAGACATATGAAAACTATGACGAAGTTATCATCACCCACACGTGCCGCGATGTTGCCGAACTAACCTACGGGCGCGAACTGATCGAAGGCCTGAAGACCGACGAGATGATGGTCGAATTGCTGGGACAGGAAAATCTGGACAAGATCCGCTATTACCCAACGACGACACGTGAAACCAGCCCCAAGATGGGCCGCATCACGACGCTGATTGAGACAGGACAGCTGTTTGCTGATCTGGGCATTCCTGAGTTGGATCCTGCAACCGATCGCGCCATGGTCTGTGGGTCGCTTGCGTTCAATCTGGACATCAAAGCGCTTATGGAAAAGGCCGGCCTGAAAGAAGGCGCCAATTCTGAACCTGGCGAGTTCGTCATAGAGAAAGCGTTTGTGGGCTAAGAGCAAAGCAAAAGCAAAAAAGAAGGGCCGCGTCGAAAACGACGCGGCCCTTACTTCATTCTAACAGGTGTCAGCTTATTGCAGACCCAGCGCTTCTTTTAGGCGTGTCAAAGTCGCTTCCAAAAGCTCGGGGTTGTCCTTTGCTGCGTCAACAGCGCCGGTCAGCACAGTTTTTTGCAAGGACGACAGCTCGGACGCTTCGATGCGCTCTTTGACCTGATCGGCATTGAAACCTTCTGGTGTCAACAACTCGGCGAGACCACTATCAGCCGCGTCTTCGGTGACTGCCGCGGCTTCTTCTGCGGCGGCGGCGGCGGCTTCCTCAGCGGCGGCCTCGGCGGCAGCAGCTTCTTCAGCGGCGGCAGCAGCGGCTTCCT
>CAXIAS010000103.1:0-7448 GCA_964022195.1 uncultured Roseobacteraceae bacterium | reverse complement strand
CGTCGGTGAACTCTTCGCTGCTTTCGCCGTGGCCGGAATAGTCGAACCGCAAAAACGCGCGGCCGGTCCGCTTGGCCCAGTCCTCTAGGTGCACGGCTTTGGTGCCGCCCATATCGGATTTGAACCCGCCCAAGAACACCACGGCAGGCCCCTGCCCGTCGGTCAGGTGATAGGCAATTCTGCGCCCCTGAGGGGTGGTCAAGATATCGGGCATTGTTGGTCTCCTGTTTCTTGCGCCCTGTTTACAGGTCCGCAGCTTGACAGCCCAGCCCCCGCGCGGCATTTATCGCCCTACATACCCGCAACCGGGCGCTTGGTAGGCGTCAAACTGATGAGGAGCCTGACAAATGGCCCAGATTTCCCTTACATTCCCCGATGGCAATGCGCGCCAATACGACGCCGGCATCACCGCCGCAGCCGTAGCCGCCGACATTTCCAGCAGCCTTGCGAAAAAGGCAATCAGCGCCACCGTGAACGGTGCCCACTACGACCTGCAATGGCCAATTGACGCCGACAGCAGCATCGCCATCAACACAATGAAGGACGAAGAGCCCGCGTTAGAACTGGTGCGCCACGATCTGGCCCACATCATGGCGCGCGCGGTGCAGGAACTGTGGCCTGACACCCAAGTCACCATCGGACCTGTGATCAAGGACGGCTGGTATTACGATTTCGACCGCAAGGAATCGTTTGTGCCCGAGGACCTCGCTGCGATTGAAAAGAAGATGAAAGAGATCATCAACAAGCGCGAGCCGGTCCGCACTGAAATCTGGGACCGCGCCCGCGCGATCCAGCATTATCAGGACAAAGGCGAGCCCTATAAGGTCGAACTGATCGAAAGCATCCCCGGCGACGAGCCACTGCGCATGTATTGGCATGGCGACTGGCAGGATCTGTGCCGCGGCCCGCATTTGCAGCACACAGGTCAGGTGCCCGCTGACGGGTTCAAACTGATGAACATCGCGGGTGCCTATTGGCGCGGCGACAGCGACCGCCCGATGCTGCAACGGATCTATGGCGCGGCATTTACCAACAAAGAGGGCCTAAAGGCCCACATGCACCGCCTAGAAGAAGCCGCCAAACGCGACCACCGGAAACTGGGTCGCGAAATGGGTCTGTTCCATATGCAAGAAGAGGCCCCCGGTCAGGTGTTCTGGCACCCCAATGGCTGGACCATCTATACCCAGTTGCAAGACTTCGTGCGTCGCAAGCAGCGCGCGGGCGGCTACGTCGAGGTCAACACCCCGCAAGTCGTCGATCGCAAGCTATGGGAAGCCTCCGGCCACTGGGAGAAATTCCAAGAAAGCATGTTCATCGTTGAGGTCGACGAAAGCCGCACAGAAGACGGCGACAATGCCCAGAATTTCGACGAACGGATTAACGACCCCAAACATACACGGGTCAACGCGCTCAAGCCGATGAACTGCCCCTGCCACGTGCAGATCTTTAACCAAGGGTTGAAATCCTACCGCGACCTGCCGCTGCGTATGGCCGAGTTTGGATCGTGCGCGCGCTACGAGCCATCAGGCGCGTTGCACGGCATTATGCGCGTGCGCGGCTTTACCCAAGACGACGGCCACATCTTTTGCCGCGAGGACCAGATCGAAAGCGAAACTGCCGTTTACATCGATTTCCTTTCGTCGATGTATCGCGATTTGGGGTTCACCGAGTTCAAAGTGAAGTTTTCTGACCGTCCCGAGAAACGGGCCGGCACTGAAGAAACATGGGACAAGGCCGAAGCCGCCCTGCTGTCGGCCACCCGTGCCGCTGGCATCGAGCCTGAGTTGAACCCCGGTGAAGGCGCGTTTTATGGCCCCAAGCTGGAATTTGTGCTGACCGATGCCATCGGGCGCGACTGGCAATGCGGCACCCATCAGGTCGATTTTGTTCTGCCCGAGCGGCTGGATGCGCATTACATCGGCGAGGATGGCAACAAACACATGCCCGTGATGTTGCACCGCGCGACGCTAGGGTCATTTGAACGGTTCATCGGTATCCTGATCGAAGAACACGCAGGCAAGCTGCCGTTCTGGCTGGCCCCGCGTCAGGTGGTTGTGGCCACAATCGTGTCTGACGGGGATAACTATGCGCGCGAGGTGGTTGAGGCGCTCAAGGCTGTTGGTGTGCGCGCCGAGGCCGACCTGCGCAATGAAAAGATCAACTATAAGGTCCGCGAACACAGCTTGGGCAAAGTGCCTGTGATCCTTGCGCTGGGCGCACGTGAGGTCGAGCAAAGAACAGTCACCGTGCGTCGCCTTGGCGAAAAGCAGACATCGGTCGTGGAACTGGATGACATCATTTCGCAATTGCGCGACAGCGCCACGCCGCCAGATTTGAAAGCATCCTAGAACGCCAAAGGCCCCGCAACTGCGGGGCCTTTTTTCTATTTGCGGATGGCCTGCGGGATTAGCAATTCAGATGCACAGAATACTGTGTATGGGCACCGTTAGACATCCGTTGCATAGACGCCTTGCCGCTGACGGCACAGCCGGTAGCCGCCGACGCGGCCTGAATCACATGCGGGTATAATTCGCGCCCCGTCGTTGTGCCCCAATTGATGCCCGTTTTTGTATCACCGCAAAACTGTAGCCCTGAACATTGACGACGCGCAGGCTCATTGGGGTGCCCGCCACAGTCACCATGCGCCCGTCTCGCGCCGTTCCGCGCCCGAAGGACCGTTCCATCGCCTGTTTGATCTGGCGGTTTGCGGCGGCGTCGATTTTGCGTTGCGCCATATAGTCTTGGGTCCGTGGCAAACCGGACTGCGCGGCCGCGGGCCGGTGGTTAACCATGGCCGGACGCCCCGAAACCGTGACTTTGTTAAATCCGCCATTGGAAGCAGTGGTTGTTGGCGCACCGCAAGCCGCCAGCCCAACCACAAAGAGAAACGGAATAATTGGTCGCATCAAAATGTCCTGTCTGTTGGAATTCCATCCCCTATTCGCCGATCAATGAGGTGAATTGCGGGCATTTTCGAACAGATTTGTAGCGCGCCCCCCTGCACCCAAGGCCTCCCTCAGCGGTCTGGATGCATGTGGGTCGCATGGGCCGTCGGGTTGACATAATTGTTTCAATAGCGCGGCGGCGACCCCACTGCCCGAGCAACTGTAACAGTCAGGGCGGGGGCATTGTAACAATCAATGACAGATCAACCGAGCCTTGATAACTGTTTTAAAAGAGTTTTTTTGAAAATTTCACAGACTGCGCGGTGCTGGCACCTCACACAAATGCGATGCACGGACGTGTGAATGGATCACGGCGACGCAACAACGATAGGGTCTTGGCAACGCTAACCTGCGTTGTCACAGTTTAACCTGAACCCAAAAGGAAAAATCATGTCCAAGATTTCTACAACTCTCGTCGTTGCATCCGCAGTTGCAACCGCCCTTGCCGGTGTTGCAACCACAGCTGCCGCTGAAGGCAACGAAAAATGCTACGGCGTATCGCTGGCTGGTGAAAACGACTGCGCGGCAGGTCCGGGCACATCCTGCGCCGGTTCGTCGACTGTTGACTATCAGGGCAACGCATGGACGCTGGTGCCTGCTGGCACATGCGAAGACATCACCATCGAGGCCATGGGCGACAGCCCAGAGCGTATGGGTTCGCTAGTGGCGCTGGATCGCGACCTGCCAGCCTAAGCCAAGTCGCGGGGCGGGCCAGTCGGGCCGCCCCGCAAACTCCACCCTATATACCGGTCCCGTTATGTTAGATGCCTCCCCCTCTTTGCCGCCGCGCGCGGGTGTCGGCTATAAACCGCAGCATTACAGCGACATTCTGGACGCAGCCGGACCGCTGGGCTGGTTGGAAATCCACGCCGAGAATTACATGGGCGACGGGGGCCGCCCGATTGCCCAATTGCGCCATCTGGCTGAACGGTTCCCGATTTCGGTGCATGGGGTCGGCCTGTCGATTGGCGGCCAATCCGATCTGGACCGCGACCACCTCGCCCGTCTCAAGCACCTTGTGGACTGGTTGAACCCTGCCAGCTTTTCCGAACATCTGGCGTGGTCGACCCATGACAGCCACTTTCTGAACGACTTGCTGCCACTGCCCTATACGGATCGCACGCTGACCCGCGTCGCAGCCCATATTTCCCAAGTCCAAGACACGCTGGGCCGCCAGATGCTGTTGGAAAACCCGTCCAGCTATCTCGCCTTTGCCGAAAGCGAGATGGACGAGCCTGCATTCCTGTCGGAACTGGTCAAACGCACCGGCTGTGGGCTGCTGTTGGACGTCAACAATGTTTTTGTCAGCGCAACCAATCTGCGCACCAGCCCGCAAGCCTATATCGACGCCTTTGCGCTGGATGCCGTGGGCGAAATTCACCTTGGTGGCCATGACGAGGACGAGGACGAGACCGGCGCGCCGCTGTTGATCGACAGTCACGGCGCCGCTGTGGTTGATCCGGTTTGGGCGTTGCTGGATTACACCCTTGCCAAATCCGGCCCCAAACCATTGCTGATTGAATGGGACAATGACGTGCCCGAATGGGCTGTGTTGGCAGATGAAATCACCCGCGCAGACGCCGCATTGGCGCTGGCATGAAGGTCACCCAATCGCAATTCCAAGCGGGCCTGCTGGACCCCGACACCCCCGCCCCCAAGGGGCTGGTCAATCCTGACGGCGCACAGGCCAGCAAACGCTATGATGTCTACCGCAACAATGTAGCGGTCAGTTTGGCCGACGCATTGGAAAGCGCGTTCCCTGTGATCCGGAAACTGGTCGGTGCCGAATTTTTCCGCGCCATGGCAGGGGTTTACCTACGAAAACACCCGCCCCAAACCCCGCTGATGATGTTTTACGGCGACCGGATGCCGGTTTTTCTAAAACGGTTCGAACCCGCCCGAAGCCTGCCGTATCTGCCTGACATCGCACGGTTGGAACTGGCGATGCGCCGCGCCTATCACGCCGCAGACGCCTCTCCGATTTCGGGCGAAGATCTATCCGCGATCCCACCCGATGCGCTGATGGGCGCGCGGTTTTCGCTGGCCCCTGCTGTTCAGGTGCTGACCTCTGATCACCCGATCCACGGGATTTATGCGGCCAACACCCAACCCGATGCCCCCAAACCCGTCAGCGGGCCCCAATCGGTGCTGATCACCCGCCCCGTTTATGACCCTGTCCCGCATCTGATCACCGAACAGACCGCCGTTTTCCTAAACGGATTGCGCGACGCCCAGACCTTGGGCGTGGCCATGTCACTGGCCGGAACCGGATTGGATCTGGGCCGGGTGTTGGGCCTGCTTTTGTCTCAAAACGCCATTACCGAATTGAAAGGCCCATCATCATGATTGCACTGTATAACCGTATCACCACGCATTTGGACCGCACTGCGACCATCGCCTTGCCAACGCTGGCCCGACTGGTTTTTGCGGGCACGCTGCTGATGTATTTCTGGAAATCGGGCCTGACCAAGCTGGGCGACGGATTTTTCGGGTTCCTGTCGCCCAGCACCGGCGCCTACGCCCAAATTTTCCCCAAAGCCTTTGAAGCCACCGGCTATGATCCGTCCCAGCTAAGCCTGTTTCATTGGGCCGTTGTTGTCGCGGGCACTTGGGCGGAATTCATCCTGCCGCTGTTGATCGTCGTAGGCTTGCTGACGCGGCTTGCCGCAATGGGTATGATCGGGTTTGTGGTGGTGCAAACACTGACAGATATGGTCGGGCATGGCGCCGAATTCGGGGCGTGGTTCAACCGATTGTCTGGCGAATTGATCGCAGACCAGCGGGCGTTCTGGATCCTCGCCCTGCTGATCCTTGTGTTCAAAGGGGCCGGCCCCCTATCGCTGGACCGGCTGTTTAGAAATGCGCCTTAGGCTCGTCGGGTTTGCCCGCGGCCACCCCTAGGATGCCGCCCAGCGCGGCAAAGCCGATCGGGAACATTGTGCCCACGTTGAACCCGAATGCCGCATAAAACAGCGCCGCCGCTGCAATCATCAGCCCGCCGCCCCACAGGGCGCGGGCCTTGGCCATGGCACCGCCTGCAATCGCCAGTAGCGGCGCCATAAAGCTGGCGACGCGGATAAACGCAGGGTTTTCGAGCGCGAAAAAGTCGGTGATTTCGGGGCGGGCTTCGGACAATTCGGCATATCCAAACCCGAACAGCCCAACAATCATTCCGATCAGTCCGGCGATCAAACCCAATACCATTGCTGCGTTGCGCATCTTGTTCGTTCCTTGTTGTTCTTGCTCTACCTAAGCACTTTGACGCTATTCGCCAAGCACCTGTGCCGCGACGTCGGGTTTCCAGCCCAATGTCCAGACACCGTCATTGTCGATCACGGGGCGTTTCATCAGCGTCGGATGTGCCGCGAGCAGATCGACAGGGTCGCCTGTGCGGTCAGCCTCGGACAATCCGCGCCACGTGGTGGACGCACGGTTGATCGCCTTGTCGCCGAACTGCGCCACGATACGGGCCACATCCGCAGGCGGCACACCATCCGCGCGCACGTCGATATAGTCCAGCGGCAGGCCCGCCGCCTCGATCGCCTTGCGTGCCTTGCGGCAGGTGTCACATGTTTTTAGTCCGAAAAATCGCATCCTATCCCCCAGTTTTCCGACTTAATCGCAAATCCGCGCGAATTTGTCATTTGCCTTTTGCAAAATTGCATTAACATTCCCCTAGGTAAGGTAGGAGGTTGAGATGCCGACCGGAACAGTTAAATGGTTCAACACCAGCAAAGGGTTTGGATTTATTGCCCCTGACGACGGGGGGGCGGATGTGTTTGTGCATATCTCGGCGATCGAGCAGTCGGGCCTGACGGGCCTGGCCGACGATCAAAAGGTCACGTTTGACCTGATCGACGGGCGCGACGGGCGGCAGATGGCCGGAAATATCCAAAAATCGGGTTAGGTCAGCAAATTGCGCACCTGAGCCGGTGTCAGCGGGAACAGCTGGCTCGGCCGGTCGGCCAATGTGTCGGCCTTGTCGTCCAGACGATCCGGCAGCTCGGCTGGAACCGGCGCGAAAACGGCCGTCTTGACAGTGTTTTGTGCAGTCACAGGTATCATTTTCTATGCCTCCAGTAGCAGCCCCAATGACGGTGTAGCCAATCGGGTGATCCGCAATCAGGGGAACAAGTTCGCCGCAGTCACCGGGGAAAACGGCGGGGATTTCCCCGCCCGCAGGTCATAGCCAGACCGCGCGAGCCGCGTCGTCCCAACCGAGCGTGAATTTGCTGCCATCGGTGATCACCGGCCGCGCCATCAAGGCGGGCTGGTCAATCAGTTGCGCGTCTGCCTCGCTCTCTCGCATCCATGCGTTCAGATTGCGGTAGGTCTGGGTCTTGCGATCCACGAGGTTGTCGCCGAACTCTGCCAACAGCGGCGCCCATTCCGCCTCGGACATTGGGTCCGCCCGCACATCACGAAACGTCACATCAAGCCCCGCCTCGCCCAGCGCCTTGCGGGCTTTGTTACAGTCGGAACAGGTGGGCAGGCCGTAGAGGA
>CAXIAS010000102.1:0-7588 GCA_964022195.1 uncultured Roseobacteraceae bacterium | reverse complement strand
AGAGCCATGTTTGTATTCCTTTTCCGGTTTAACCTTGAGCGGGGGTATCGACGCGACTGCGCCAACCGGTGGACAAATTGGGATTTCTCCCCAATAGGCCCGCCCCCGCTTGGGGATTTAGTAGCGCCCCTTTAGCGGGGGTTGGCGCCGGGTGCAAGCGTTGGATGCCTCCGGCAGGCGTTTTTAGCCAAGATTGCAGGCTAGCCTAGAGAAACACCCGTTCAATGACCCAATAGGCCCCGATGAATGCGATAGCGAGGGATGCGGGGACGGCCACAATCCGGCGGTAGGCATCAATCTGGTCACGGAACTGGATGGATCCCAAGCACAACAGGAAAATCGCCATCAGCGGGGCCGCAAACAGCCATGTCGGCCCTTCTATCACGGTCTGCAGGCCAACAGGGTCGAGCCAGATCAGCGCACCCGCGATGGCAGCCAGAACCAGATACAGCACTTTGCCTTGCTGGGCCTCATTGGCACCACGGTCAACCCGCAGGGCTTGCCAGACGCATGCAAAGACGACCGCGATAACGGCAAGCTGCCCAACCTCGACGCCGATATTGAATCCGATAAGGGCGGGCACAAAGGCGCCATCAGGCAGGCCGAACTCAGCCAGCACCGAGGCAAAGCCAAGCCCGTGCAGCAGACCAAAGCCAAAGATGACCAGCGGTCGCCAAGGCGACAGGTTGCGCATAAAGATGTTTTCGACAGCCACATAGACGATAGAGGCGGCGATCAACGGCTCGACGATTGATCCGGGCACCGTGACATACCCCAATGCTGCCAGCGCCAATGTGATTGTATGTGCCAAGGTAAATAACGAAACTTGGGTGATCAGCGGGCGCATCCGTGCAGACAAGAAGAACAGGCCAAGCACGAACAGGATATGATCCAGGCCTTTGGGCACGATGTGGTCAAAGCCGATTGGAATGTAGCGCACAAATGTCTGCCAGCCGGTGGCCTGATCGCCGCCCGACAGATTGATCGGCTCAGATAGTGTGCCAGCCTCTAGATATCCGTCATATGGCGCATCAACACCCATTTGGCGCAACACCAATGTGCCATAGCTGGCGTCCCAGCCAATCTGAACGGTTTGCGCATTCGCAGGCAATGCCGCGTCAAATGTGATCACCGAGGCGCGCGTGGTTTGTAGATCTCCGACCGGATCCACGGCCACCGATTGTAACTGTGCGTCCAGCGCAGCGCCGTCTGCCGTCAGCGTGATGTTCTGCGCCATTTGCGGCCAAAACGCCTGAAACTGTTGTTCCAACTGCGCCGGGGCGAGCGCGCGCAACGCATCGTAATCGGCGGCTTGTGGTGCCGCATCCGTATCCTCAACCGTGGCTTGGTCGATGCCTGCGACGAAACTTTCGATGTTCAGGCGAATTTCAAAGCCAAGCCTGTCGCCACTACGGGTCATATCGGCGATCGACGGCATGACCTCGTGTGCTGTTGCCGTCGACAAGGTTGCGATCCAGATCAGCATCGCGCTTGACAATGCGCGGACAAAGGACAGTTTAGGTTGATTGGAAAAGGACGACGACATGCGAATTCTTGCTTTCATTCTTGGTCTTATGGCGGCGCCTGTCGGGGCGCATGAGTTTTGGATCGAACCGCTCGAGTATGAGATCGGCGCAAACGTTAATTTGCGGGGGCATATTGTCAATGGTCAAGACTTTGCCGGCAGCAAACTGCCATTTATCCCGCAGCGGTTTACGCATTTTGTGAATTACGTCGATGGTCAGGGCCAGACCGTTGATGGCCGTGTGGGCGACCTGCCTGCGCTGGACATTGCGCCTGTAGCAGAAGGGCTAAACGTCGTTGCGTACCAGTCGAAATTTTCGACGGTGGACTATGCCACATGGGAGAAATTTCAAAAATTTGTGGATCATAAGGATTTTGGCGATGTGCTAACGCGTCATTTGGCACGCGGTTTGCCGCAGATGTCGTTTACCGAAATCTATACGCGGTTTTCCAAGACGTTGATCGGGGTTGGCACTGCCGCGGGCGCCGATAGCCGGATCGGGATGGAAACCGAAATCGTGGCTTTGACCAATCCTTATGTTGATGACCTGACAAACGGAATGCGTGTGCAGGTGTTCTATCAGGGCCATGTGCGGGCGGATGCTCAGGTGGAAATATTCGAGAAATCCCCCTTCGGCGCGGTTGCAATTACCACCTTGCGCACAAATAAAGACGGTGTCGCAACGTTTCGTGTGAAATCAGGACATAGCTATATGGTTGATGCGGTTGTTTTGCGCGAACCTGCGCAGGACCTAACGGCCCAAAGCGGCGCCGTTTGGGAAACCTTATGGGCTAACCTGACGTTCGCTGCACCGTGATTGCTTGCGCATTGTTCGCCCCTGCGGCACAAGCATGGCATGACCAAATCACCTGATATCTTATGCATCGGCAGCGTCTTGTGGGACGTGATCGGGCGGGCCGCGAACCATATGCGGGTCGGATCGGACGTGCCGGGACGGATTACGCGCCTGCCCGGCGGTGTGGCGATGAATATCGCAATGACACTGGCGCGGTTTGGGATGCGCCCTGCTCTGCTGACTGCGATCGGGCAGGATGCCGAGGGCCGCGAACTGATTGCCGAGGCCGAGGCCATGGGCCTGATCACGGATCATGTATACCGCTCCGAGGATTTACCAACAGATGTCTATATGGCCATTGAGGGCGCAAACGGGTTGATCGCGGCCATCGCCGACGCCCATTCGCTAGAGGCGGCAGGCGACAAAATTCTACGTGTTTTGGCGGACGGCACGTTCGGGTCTGAACAGGCGCCATACACTGGCGTCGTGGCACTGGATGGCAACCTGACCGAGGATCTGTTGCGGTTCATTGCCCGATCACCGCTCTTTTCCAAGGCCGACTTGCGGGTTGCCCCCGCCTCACCGGGCAAGGCCGCGCGGCTATTGGCGTTGCGCGACCATCCAACCGCAACGCTATATGTAAATTTGGAAGAGGCGGGCTTGCTGTGCCAGACCACCTTTGACGCCTCGGCGCAGGGGGCTGCGGCCTTGCTGGACCGTGGGGCGCATCGGGTGCTGGTCACAGATGGCGGGAATGCTGCCGCCGAAGGCACAGCTGGCGATATCATTACCCACACACCTCCGGCGGTTATGGTGACCCGTGTGACCGGCGCGGGGGATACGTTTATGGCGGCGCATATCGCGTCCGAGGCCCAAGGCCTAAACCGTAGTGATGCCTTGCGCCGCGCAGGCGAGGCCGCCGCGACCTATGTTTCAGGAGAGACCCCCTTATGACCACCCTACCCCTATGCTACAGCCCCGAAGTCGCCACAGCACGCGCCGCCGGTGCGCCAATCGTGGCGCTGGAAAGCACGATCATCACCCATGGCATGCCGTTTCCGCAAAACGTGGAAACGGCGCGGCTGGTGGAACAGGATGTGCGCGGCGCAGGTGCTGTGCCTGCCACGATCGCGGTGTTGGACGGCACTTTGCATATCGGGCTGGACGACGCCGAACTGGACGCGTTGGGCCAAGCCCAAGGCGTGGCTAAACTGTCGCGTGCGGATATGGCCGCGTGTATCGCCACGCGCGGCACCGGCGCCACCACGGTTGCGGCCACCATGATCGCGGCGCATCTGGCGGGGATCCATGTTTTTGCGACCGGCGGGATCGGCGGCGTCCATCGCGGGGCCGAGACCAGTTTTGACATCTCGGCGGATTTGCACGAACTGGCCCAGACGCCGTTGACGGTTGTCGGTGCTGGCGCCAAGGCGATATTGGACCTGCCCAAGACGTTCGAAGTGCTCGAAACCCTTGGTGTGCCGGTCATTGCTGTGGGACAGGATGTGTTGCCTGCATTCTGGTCGGCCACTTCCGACATCCCAGCCCCGCTGCGCATGGATGATCCGGCACAGATCGCGGCCGCCGCAGGCATGCGCGCGGCGATGGGCCTGAAGGGCGGACAATTGATCGCCAACCCGATCCCGTCCAAGGACGAGATCACAGCAGATGTGCTGGCACCAATCATCGCCCAAGCCCTAAGTGAAGCCGAGGCGCAATCGGTGACCGCAAAACAAGTCACACCATTTCTGTTGGGCCGGATTTTTGAGCTGACCAACGGACGGTCGTTGACGGCCAATATTGCGCTTGTGCGCAACAACGCGCGGCTCGCCGCACGGATCGCCAAAGCCATGTGAGCTGTCGTCGCCATGGGCTTAAGCCCATGGTAACCCGTGCGGCTGGCGCCGTGGGCACGTCACGGACCCTTGCGGCGGCGGCGGGGCTTGCTTACATCCGTTGAACCTAGGGAAAGTAAATTTCATGCAAGACGACCCGACATCAATCGAAGCCAAACCCGTCCGTCGGGGCGTGTTCTCGCGGGTGCGGGGCAACTTTCTTGCGGGGCTTGTCATCATCCTACCGATCGGGCTGACCATCTGGTTGATTTGGTCGGTTGTCGGCTGGATCGACAGCTGGGTATGGCCCTTTGTTCCTGACGAACTGCACCCCGAGGCTTTGGTCAACCGCTACCTGCGCCCTGAAGGCACGGACCGGATTAGCATCAACGTGCGCGGGATCGGCGTTGTGGTGTTTCTTGTCTTCACGGTCACCATCGGCTGGATCGGCAAAGGTTTGTTGGGCCGCTCCCTGCTACGCTATGGTGAAGGTGTGGTCGAGCGGATGCCTGTTGTGCGCTCGATCTATAACGGTGTCAAACAAATCTCGGAAACCGTGTTTTCACAACGCGACACGTCCTTTGATACAGCCTGCCTGATCGAATATCCGCGGCGCGGCATTTGGGCCGTCGCTTTTGTCTCGACCTCGGCCAAGGGCGAGGTCCGCGGCAAGCTGGGATCCGACGGCGAAGAGATCATCACGGTCTTTTTGCCCACAACACCGAACCCGACGTCGGGTTTCTTGCTGTTCTTGCCCAAATCCGACATCAAGACCCTCGACATGAGTGTTGAGGACGCTGCAAAGTTGGTGATCTCGGCCGGTTTGGTCTATCCAAACGACGGCAAACCATGATGGGGCTCGGCCCTGCGCTGACAGGGTTTGCGACGGGCTTTTCGCTGATCCTCGCGATCGGGGCGCAAAACGCATTTGTCCTGCGCCAAGGGCTGGCGCGCCAGCATGTGTTCTGGTTATGCCTCTTGTGCGCGACCTCTGACGCCGCTTTGATCACAGCCGGAGTGCTGGGGTTCGGGGCCATCGTCGACGCTGCTCCGATGTTGCCTGTTATCATGGCCTACGGCGGCGCTGCATTCTTGGTTGTTTACGGGGCCATGCGTCTGTGGGCTGCGTATCAGGGGGATTATGCGATGCGTCTGTCCGGCGCCTCTGCGGGGCTGTGGGCGACATTGGCGACCGGTGCTGCCTTTACGTGGTTGAACCCGCATGTCTACCTCGACACTTTGGGGTTGGTCGGGGCAATTTCGACCCAATACGACATTAACCAAGACAGGTATGTCTTTGGAATCGGGGCCGTTATTGCGTCGTTTGTGTTTTTCTTCGGCCTTGGCTACGGGGCGCGACTACTGGCGCCTGTTATGCAATCGGCGCGGGCATGGCGGGTGCTTGATGTATTCATCGGTGTCGTCATGTGGGCGTTGGCGATCAAACTGGTCAGTTAAACATCGCGGCCAAATCGACAGTTGACGTCTGCCCCAAATCCGCCTTGTGATCCCCCAAAAACCGGTCCGCCGCGGCCCGCCCTGCGGATTTCAACCGTGCCAGAGTGATCGGGGTCGGGATCGTTTTGGTCGCAACACTTAGTTCGTTCATCAACGGATCGTCGGCAATCATATGCACCAGCACATCCTTCATGGTGCCCTTGGGCACATTGCCGTGATCCAGCAGGCGTTGCACAAAGTCGATCGCCCGCAATTCGCGCAACAGCGATGTGTTGAACCCGATTTCATTGATCCGGTTTTGGATCGATTGGGGATCGGTCGGAATGTCCTCGCGGTGCAGCGGGTTGATGTTCACGATAACAATATCGGCTGGTAAGTCTTTGTCAAACAGAGGAAATAACGCAGGATTGCCCGTGTATCCGCCATCCCAATAGGCCTCGCGCTTGCCAGTTTTCGGGTCGTCGATTTCAACCGCTTGGAACAAGGTGGGCAAACAGGCCGACGCAAGGATCTGATCGGGCCCGATCTCGTGCCCCGAAAAAACACGGATCTTGCCGCTGCGCACGTTTGTTGCGCAAATGTGGATCGGAGGGCCCATGGGCGCGCGCACCGCATCAAAATGTATCTGCTCCAACACGTCCTGCAACGGATTGCGCGCGGCTGACCCAAATGCATAGGGCGACATCATGCGGGTCGCCATATCAAACGCCATAAACGCGGGCGAATATTTTAATGCCTGTGCCAGAAACGGGGTCGCAGGGGACATTGCCGACAGCCATTGGGCCAGCATCGGGTCACTGATCGCACCTATCTGTTCCCAGACCCAATCCAGGTTCTTGCGCGCGCCTTGTGCGCCACCTGTGACATAACCGGCCTTTAGGGCCACGGCATTCAATGCCCCCGCAGAAGTCCCTGAAATTGCGGCGATTTCCAAATCGTCTTCGGATAGCAACCGATCCAGAACACCCCAAGTAAACGCCCCATGTGCCCCGCCGCCCTGCAGGGCCAGATTGATACGTTTCACAAAGCTGTCCAACCACCGTCGACGCTGATTGTCGTGCCCGTGATCTGGGCGGCATCATCCGAACATAGAAATTTTACGGTGCCACCCAGCTGCGCCGTTGTTGCAAATTCCTTGGAAGGCTGGCGCGATAGCATGACCTCTTTGATCACTTGATCGCGGTCCATATCATATTCTTTCATCGTCTCGGGGATTTGGGCCTCGACCAGCGGGGTCAGAACATATCCCGGACAGATGGCATTGGCAGTTATGTGCTCTTGGGCGGTTTCCAGTGCCACGACTTTGGTCATGCCAACGACCCCGTGTTTGGCCGCAACATAGGCGGATTTGTAAGGCGACGCCGTCAGCCCGTGGGCTGAGGCGATGTTGATGACCCTGCCCCAACCCGCGCGGCGCATCATGGGCAGCGCTGCTGCCGTCGTGTGAAACGCGGAATTCATGTTGATCGCGATAATCGCGTCGTATTTGTCCGCGGGAAACGCGTCGATCGGGGCGACATGCTGAATACCCGCGTTGTTCACCAGAATGTCGCAAGCACCTGCATCCTCGATCAATTGGCGACAGGCGCTGCCCTTGGACATATCGGCGCTGATGTAGCGGGCCACGACACCGTGCTCGGCCGCGATCTCGGCGGCGAGCGCATGGTCGCTGTCGTCGTTGGTATAAGAATTCAAAACCACATTTGCACCGGCACGCGCCAGTTCACGTGCAATCCCCAGCCCGATGCCAGAGTTTGATCCGGTTACAATGGCGGTTTTTCCTGCGACGGACATGATTGTGCTCCTCAATACTGTTCGCGCCCAATATAGGGCCCCACCATTTGATGGCCACAGGGAAACCTGACGATTCTCTCCCCGATTCTAGCGGGTTGGATTGATGGGGTCAGATGCTCGGCATAGCCATAAAAAAAACGCCCGCACAAGGCGGGCGTAAAGTTATTGAGGCAGGTTTCA
>CAXIAS010000101.1:0-7666 GCA_964022195.1 uncultured Roseobacteraceae bacterium | reverse complement strand
AACAACGCGGGTTTCTTCCGCGTGTGTGGCATCGATTAACATTTTCTTTGGCATAGTATCCGTTCACTCGCGCAGGCAAATGCGGCCTCCCCGGAGGGGCGGCAGAACTGCTGGCGATTTCTATTGAGGCAAATAACGCGCGGGCAAACGGCAAGCCCCTTGGGGCTGCTCCGAACTTGCCTGTATTATGCGCGCGTTTCATCGCGTTTCTTCTCCGACCATGGGAAACATGGCCCATTCACGGCCCGGTGCGCAGATTTGGATCGCGCCACCAAGGGCATTACTCTGGCTATTTTACTAACCAAATCAGCTACTTATCATCTGCAATCTGGCAGGATCTGCTAAGTAGAGAATTCGACCGGATCATCCAGTGCATCGTCGCGCTGGCACCCGTAACTTATACATATGTCACGAAACCGCCAAAGCACAAGATGTCGCGGCCCCGATTAGTCATTTTCCGGTTGAATTGGCCGCAATCGCCCCCCAGGCCCGCCGAGGATTACCGGGTTCTACAGGTAGTCAGATCGTTGCAGGCCGTATTTCGCCATCTTTTCATTCAAGGTCCGGCGCGGCAGCTGCAGCTCTTCCATCACGCTGACGATGCTGCCTTTGTGACGGCGCATGGTGTTGTCGATCAACATCCGCTCAAATGCCTCAACAAATTCCTTGAGCGGCTTGCCTTCGGTTGTCATCGTCGGCTGGATTTCATCCGCATCCGACATCAACAGCGACGCAATTGAACCAGACCCGCGACGGTTTTGCAAAACGGCGCGTTCCGCAACATTGATCAATTGCCGCACATTTCCGGGCCACGGCGCTTGCAAGAGTTGTGCGGCCTCTTGAGCCGTCACTTCAGGGGCATCGCAGCCGTATTCCTCGGAAAACTGCTCGGCCAGACCTGAAAACAGTGTCAGGATATCCTCACCGCGCTGCCGCAACGGCGGCACGGTGATCCGCAAAGCGGCCAAACGATAGAACAGATCAGGGCGCAGCACGCTTTCGCAGGTTTGGTCCTGCTGCTGCAAATTACAGATCGCCACAATACGGGTTTCCGCGGGCGTCCCCTGCTCGTTTATGGCTGTCAACAAACGCGATTGTAGCGGTTGGCTTAGCGCCTCGATGTCTTCAAGCACCAAAGTCCCGCCGCGTGCTTCTTCGATCGCGGGGATTGGTTCGTCGTCCATCGCCGGTCCGAATATCCGGCGCGACAGGCTTTCTTCGTCAAAGGCCGAACAGCTGAGCAGAACGAATTTCTTGTTGGATCGGGCACCAACCGCATGCAGCGCATGGGCAACCAAGGTCTTGCCAGTTCCGGTTTCGCCTTCGACCAAGACATGGCCGTCCGCTTGCCCCAGATCCAGAATGTCCTCTTTCAGACGTTCCATTGGCTCGGAGGTGCCGATCAGTTTCTTGATCAAGGCAGTGCCATCGGACAATTCACGGCGCAATGCACGACTGTCCAAGGTCAGACGCCGTGCTTGGGTCGCTTTTTTGGCCAGTTCGGTCATTTTGTCGGGGTTGAACGGTTTTTCCAGAAAATCAAACGCGCCAAGTCGCATCGCCTCGACGGCCATCGGCACATCCCCGTGCCCGGTGATCATAATGACCGGAAGCGAGCTGTCGACACCCTTGAGCTTGCGAAGGAACTGCATGCCGCCCATGCCGGGCATCTTGATGTCACTCACCACAATTCCGGGGAAATCGTTGGTCAGACACTTTAGCGCGTCTTCCGCGCTGGCGTAGACCTCGGTATCAAAACCGGACAGGGCCAGCCATTGGCTGATCGACTGCCGCATGTCATTTTCATCGTCAACAATTGCGATCTTCATTGCCTTGGTCACGTGTGTCTTCCTTATTCTGCCGCCTCGACGTCTGGCCGATAGATAGGGAGTTGCACCTCGAATACAGCCCCCCCATCCGACGCATTGCGCGCAGTCAGACGTCCGCCTAAGTCGTTTACGATCCCTGACGAGATGGCAAGCCCCAGCCCCACGCCGTCACCAGGTTGTTTGGTGGTGTAGAACGGCTCGAACAATTCATCCAGATCCTCGATCCCCTGACCGTTGTCACGCACCGTCAAAACGACCTGTTCTCCGGTGGCGAGAATGATTTCGATCTTGGGGTTTGCGGCGGTCTTGGTCGCGTCCAACGCATTGCGCAAGAGGTTGATAATCACCTGTTCCAGCCGCAAACGATCGCCGAGGATCATGACCGGCCCCGCTGGCAAAACCTGTTCGATCTCGACCACTCTGGTTTTTAATTGCGGCTCCATCATGGACAGGGCCGACGACAGTGCGGCCCTTGTATCTATGGGCGAAAATGCATCTGCGCCTTTGCGGGCATAGCTCTTGAGTTGCTTGGTAATGGCCCCCATACGTTCGATCAGATCATCAATACGTTGGAATGATGCCACGGCCTCTTCTGGGCGCTTGCGCTGCAACAGCAAACGCGCGCCGGCCAGATAGGTTTTCATCGCAGCCAGAGGTTGGTTCAGCTCGTGACTGACGGCTGCCGACATCTCGCCCAAGGCGGCCAGTTTCGACGACTGCTCAAGTGTTTGTTCCGCCACTTCGAGGGTCTTTTCCACCCTTTGACGTTCGGCGATTTCTCGCTGCAAGCGGGTATTTAGTGCGCGAAGTTCTGCTGACTCGCGCTGGAATGACAAAATGCGGGACGCGGCCTTGCGCGACCAAAGCCAGAAAAGCAGCGCAATCAGGATCGCGAATCCCATCACCTGCAATGCAAGAATGCCGTTCACCTTTTCGCGGACCGACGAATAGGCGGTATAGGTCACGATACGCCAGCCCTGAAATGGCACCCGGGCCTCGCGGCGTAACACCGCCTCACCTTGGAAATAGGTGTCGACCGATATCGCGGCCCAACCCTGCGTCGCACGCAACGCGCGCTCGATTGCATTCGGCACGGATCGGGTCGCAAGCGCGCTTGTTTCATCCAGACCGCGCCATGACGGCTCGGTTGTCATAATGATTTTGCCTTGGCTATCGGCCACAAATACGGCGTCCGACACGCCCGCCCAGCCACGTTCCAGTTTTTGCAAATCAACCTCGACGGCGATGATACCGACGGTGTTGCCCTGTAATTCAACCCTGCGTGAATAGATGAACGAATAGGTTCCCATGTCATTTTCGACGGTATTGAACAGGGTCACATTGCTACGTTGTGCAGATAGCACGAAACCGGATGCCTTATGCATCTCGCCCAAGCGATTACGGTCCGTCGCCGCAACAATCCGCCCGTCAACATCCAGCAACATCAACGACGCCGCGCCGATTTCGTCTACAAACGACAGCAATCGCTGAGTCGAGCGGGAATAATCCTTGAAATTCAACGCATCAATCAGTTGCGGGTCACGCGCCAGCAATTGCGGCACAATTGAATTGCGCTGCAGTTCGCTCATCAAGTTGGCGACATAGAGGGTCAAGCGCAGCTCGGCGCGGTTACGCACGGTTTCGGTGAACCGCTGGGTCAACAACTGGTTCGAAAAATAAACAGTCCCTGTGCCGATCAGCAACACAACAACAACCGCGATCCGCAGATACCAGCGGGTCTGATGGCGTTGCGCCTTGCGGCTAATGGGCTGCGACATAGCGTTAGTTTACGGGCACAGGCGTCCGCTCACAAGCGGCGCCGGTCACGCGGTGGCCAATTGGTCCAAAAGCCCGCGGAAAAGCGCCTGCCCGTCCCTGCCACCGTGTTCGGCGTCAACAGCACGTTCAGGGTGTGGCATCATACCCAGAACCCGCCGGTTTTCCGATAAAACACCCGCAATTCCGGCAACCGACCCGTTCGGGTTGTCGCCATAGGTGAACGCGATGCGGTCCTGATCGCGCAACATCTGCAAACCATCATCGTCAACAGTATAATTGCCGTCGTGATGGGCAACAGGATAGGATACAACGTCGCCCGCATTATAGCCCTGAGTAAAGGCGCTATCGGCGGTCTCGACCTTTAGATCGACTGTCTTGCAAATGAATTTGAGCCCTGCATTGCGCATCAATGCACCGGGCAAAAGGCCGGTTTCGGTCAGGACCTGAAACCCGTTGCAGACACCCAGTGCATAGCCGCCGCGTTCGACATGGGCGACAAGTCCCTTGCATACCGGCGAATTTGCGGCAATCGCACCGCAGCGCAGGTAGTCCCCAAACGAAAACCCACCCGGAATTGCAATCAGGTCAAGCCCGTCAGGAAGCGCGTTGTCCTTGTGCCAGACCATCGTGACGTCGGCGCCAGCCGCGCGCAGGGCCACGGCCATGTCTCGGTCGCAGTTCGATCCGGGGAAAACAACAACAGCAGCGCGCATTACAGAACCTCGATCTCGTAGCGTTCAATCACAGTATTCGCGAGCAGTTTTTCACACATTTCGCCGATCTGGGACTCGGTCGTGCCGTCAGCTAGATCCAGCTCGATCACCTTGCCTTGACGAACGGCATCGACGCCCTCGAACCCGAGCGACCCAAGCGCATGGCGCACGGCCTCGCCTTGTGGATCAAGAACACCGTTTTTCAACATCACATGAACGCGGGCTTTCATCTGTATGATTTCCTTAATTAATCGGGGTTGGCTTGGTGGGAACGTGGGTCACATTGGATGGCAGAACACCCAGACGCTTGGCCACTTCGGTATAGGCATCGGCCAGATCACCCAAATCCTGACGGAACACGTCTTTGTCCAGTTTCTGGCCGCTTTCGATGTCCCAAAGACGGCAGCTGTCTGGGCTGATTTCATCGGCCAGAATAAGACGCGGGAATTCGCCATCCCAAACGCGGCCAATTTCGATTTTAAAATCAACGAGCCGGATACCAACCCCATACATGACACCTGACATGAAATCGTTCACCCGCAACGCAAGACTGACGATATCGTCCATTTCCTGACTTGAGGCCCAGCCAAAGGCAGCGATGTATTCTTCGGGCACCAGCGGGTCGCCGAGACTGTCATCTTTGTAGGAAAACTCGACCACAGGGCGCGGCAGTGGCGTGCCCTCTTCCATGCCCATACGTTTCGCCATGGTTCCAGCGGCAAAGTTGCGCACGATCACCTCTAGCGGGATGATTTCAGCCTGACGGATCAACTGTTCGCGCATGTTCAGGCGCTTGATGAAATGGGTCGGAATACCGATCCCCATAAGCCCCTTCATAAAGTATTCAGACAGGCGGTTGTTCAACACGCCTTTACCCTCGATCACGGCCTTCTTTTCGGCGTTGAACGCAGTAGCGTCGTCTTTGAAATACTGGACCAGCGTGCCCGGTTCGGTTCCTTCGTAAAGGATCTTGGCCTTACCTTCGTAAACCAGCTTGCGGCGTGCCATCTAATCACCTCGCTTATTCGACCCTCACAGCAAGGGGCTACTTGCGCTGCTCTTATTGCAAGCCTCGCATCTGGGCAAGGGCCACCGCAAGAGATTACCAACCAAATTCCACATTTGGCGCGGGCGAACGGACTATTCGTCTCAAATCACTTAAAATTTTTCCGGTTTGCGCGGAAAAACCAGAGCAAATTCTAAGTTCGTTTCTTGGCTTTCCATTGAAATGTTAATCCGGCATTTGGCGCAGCGAGCGTATGACCTTTTAACAGCGCGAGGAGACCCGAAATGACGATCAGCCCAACCCGATCCGCCAAGAATGCACTGCATCCGGCACGGCTGGTCCTGCCCGTTGTCGCGGGCGCGCTGGTGGTCTGGTTGGGCTGGCCCGTCGTCGCATCGCTTGATCTGGCGCAACTGGCGCACGCGTTTTCGCAAATCAAAGCCTGGCAATGGATCCTGGCCACAGCCTGTATCGCGTTCAGTTTTGCCGCGATTGGTCAATATGATGCAATTTGGCATAAACACTTTAAAACTCAGGTTCCCCCGCGCCTCGCTCGACAGACGGGCATGGCGGCCGTGGCAATCGGACAAGTCGTTGGCATGGGCGCTGTGACTGGCGGGTTGGTGCGGTGGCAGACACTGACCATGGTGCCCTTCGCGCAAGTGGCCAAGGTTTCAGCCGCTGTTGCGGCCTCATTTGTGGTGGCATGGGCTATTCTGGCGGGCCTTGTGTCACCCGCGTTGTTTGATGTCCCGATGTGGTGCTTGTTCATAGGGGGTATCGCCCTAGCCGCAGCCTATCTATCTGCACACAGGTCCGCACGAGGGCTACTGCCCGCGCCCAAACAGCTCCTTCACTTGATGACGTTCACCGCGCTCGACCTTATGTTTGCAGGAACCGCGCTGTTTGTTCTGCTGCCTGAAACCATCGACATCGGATATCCCGTTCTGATCGCCGCTTTTGTGACGGCATTGGGTTTGGGTTTGATTTCCAACGTCCCTGCCGGAGCGGGCGTGCTGGAACTGACCTTGGTTACTTTGATCGCCCCCGACGATATAGCGGCGTTGATGGCGGGTTTGCTGGCCTTTCGGGTCGTGGGCTATGGCCTGCCCGCTATTGTCGCGGCGCTATGGGTGGCGATTGTGCGGATATGGCCCGCCGCCCTGCCGCCTGATAGGGCCGGAGAATGGGATCTGGTCCACCAACACGGCAAGGTGGTCCGGACAAAAACAAGCCATTGGTTCATGGGCCATCCGCTAGGTGTCCCAGTCACAATCGGTAGCGCAACCTGCATCACCCCCCCCAAAACTGCATTAGGGTGCTATAAAACCAACAGCCGCACTGCGGCGACCCTGCGCCGACAGGGCTGGTCTGTCGCCCGCATCGCTTCCGAAGCGATCCTCGCGCCGCACGATTGGGCGCCGACAGGCAAGTCGTTCTCGCAGCTCCGCCGGAAACTGAAATCCGCCAGAGCAAGCGGTGTGACTGTCTCTCATACCGCCAACTTGCCAATCGACGCGATGAGCAAGATCGCGGCAGATTGGGCTGTGCGCTCGGGTGGCGAACTGGGCTTTTCGATGGGTCGCTATGATCCGTGCTACATCACCCGCCAAAAGGTATTCCTGATCCACCATGACGGCGTGCTTGTCGGGTTCGTCAGTTTTCAGGCGCATGGATCGTGTTGGACGCTGGATTTGATGCGATACGCACGCGACGCGCCCGACGGGGCCATGCATTTGGCGATCCATGATGCAATCTGCACGGCCGGACGTTTGGGGGTCGCAAGACTTTCGCTGGCAGCGACGCCTGACTGTCACCTGTCGCTTCCACGCTGGCTGACACCTTGTGGCGCTGGATTGACCCAATTCAAGAAATCGTTCCGACCAAAGTGGTCGCCCCGTTTCCATGCAGCACGCGGCCCGATCGGGTTTGCCGCGACGCTAGCTGCGACAACAATCGCGATTCAACGCCCGATCCCACGGGCAATACAGGTTTTCGCGTTGAAGATGCGCCGGTGACGTGTCATTTCACGGGGAACTTTAACGAACTAGGTGTCATCCCGTGTCAAACCCTCTTACTGATTTACTAAGCAAACGTGATTGGCTGTTGGCCGATGGGGCCACGGGCACGAACCTGTTCAACCTAGGCCTTCAAGCGGGCGACGCACCCGAGATGTGGAACCTGAACGAAGCGGACAAAATCCGCAGCTTGTATCGCGGCGCGGTCGATGCCGGGTCCGATATCTTTCTGACCAACAGTTTCGGCGGCAATGCCTCGCGTTTGAAATTACACGGTGCCGAGGGGCAAGTGCATGAATTGAACAAGGTCGCGGCTGAATT
>CAXIAS010000100.1:0-7812 GCA_964022195.1 uncultured Roseobacteraceae bacterium | reverse complement strand
TTTAAAGCCGTCGAGGGCCACTTCGCAGCCCTTTTTCTCGGATGTGATCGTGTCGCCGACGCGGGTGTCGCGCACCTGTTTGATCGACGCGGTGATAAATCCGATTTCGCCGGGTCCAAGCGCATCGACGTTTTGCATTTCGGGACGGAAAACGCCGATCCGGTCGATCTGGTGGATCGTGCCGTTGGACATGAATTTCACGCGGTCATTCTTGTGCATTTTGCCGTCGATCACACGCACCAGAACGATAACGCCCAGATAGCTGTCATACCAACTGTCGACCAGCATCGCCTTGAGCGGCGCATCGATGTCGCCCTGTGGTGCAGGCAGTTGATGCACAATCGCCTCTAGCGTCTCGTGGATTCCAATGCCGGATTTGGCGGACACCCGCAACGCATCTGTCGCCTCGATCCCGATGACATCTTCGATCTGGGCCGCGACAGCTTCGCAATCCGTTGCAGGCAGGTCGATCTTGTTTAAAACGGGCACGATTTCGTGGTCGGCCTCAATCGCGTGATAGACGTTGGCGAGGGTTTGCGCCTCGACCCCTTGGGTGCTGTCAACAACCAAGAGCGACCCCTCGACCGCACGCATGGACCGCGACACCTCATAGGCAAAGTCGACGTGGCCGGGGGTGTCGATCAGGTTCAACACGTAGTCTTCGCCGTTGTCGGCCTTGTAATCGATCCGCACCGTGTTGGCCTTGATGGTGATGCCGCGCTCGCGTTCGATATCCATACTGTCGAGCAGCTGTGCCTTCATGTCCCGATCCGCGACTGTGTTTGTCTCTTGGATCAAACGGTCGGCCAGCGTCGATTTGCCGTGGTCGATATGCGCCACGATCGAGAAATTGCGGATGTTTTTGAGGTCAGTCATCGGTGTCAGTGCCTTGGCGCAATTGAGTTGTCTGTCAATGGCGCGGGAAGGCGCGTTTTGCAAGGGGGCTAGGCAGCCCCCCTGCCCTGCAACCTGCTATTTCTGCCCTGTTAGAATGTCATGTGCTGTGAAAACATCCAACGGGTCGTCGCGATGATTGGGCCAGACAAACCGCAGATACCCCAACTTGGAATTGCCGGTATCCTGCCGATTGACCAACACATAGGGGCCGGACCGGTCAATATGCAAATACTGCCCGCCCCACCCGTCGGCGGCGATCACATCGCGATCGGAATTCATCCACCACAGATAGCCGTAGCCGTCATAGGCCCGCGTCTGAATGGCCGACGTCGCCTGTGTCGTGCGCGCAATCCAGTCCGCTGGCACGATTTGCGCCCCATCCCAAAGACCACCTTGCTGAACCAACAGACCGATTTTGGCCAAGTCGCGCGCGCTCATATGGATGCGGTAAGTGCGGAAATCCGTGGTCGCGGTATCGCTGTCGTAAATCACATGAGACGCATGGAAATCCTGCATCCCCAAGGGGCGGCCCAGCCAGTCGTCCAACGCTTGCCCGATGGACAAGCCGGATTGCTGCTCGAATATCGCGCCAAGGACGTTGAAATCCCAATTGTTATAATAATAGTTTTCACCCGGTTGGAATTGTCCGCGCGTCGGGCGCCCGTCCTTCATATCCTGCGTTTCGGCCCCTGAGGCCAGATAGACGCCTGATTTTGCCTGCAAAAGATGGGCGACTGTCGCTGTCTTTTCTGTGTCGGTCAACGGCTTTTGCGTCTCGTCTATGCCCAAATCCGCAAGGGTCGCGTCAGGATCAACCAGCCCTTTTTCCGCCGCGATCCCGAACAGCAGGCTGATCAGGCTTTTACGCCCCGAATGCAGGTTCGACGGAACATCGGTTGCCCCGAATTCATAAAACAGCGCCCCGTCTTTGAGGATCACAAACGCATCTGTGCCTTTGGCCTCGTTCAAAAAGAAATCGTTGAGGTCCGCACGCGTATCGCTGTCGATCATGGGCTGTGCCGGCTCAAACGCGACAGGATGGGCACCACCCAAAGATCGGTCAACAAACGGGCGCGACACCCAGAAAGTTGTAGCGCCCAGCGCCAGAATGCTCGCCAATCCGGCAAACCGAAAAATGCGCGACGTCCGGCTCTTGGTTTCCATGTTCAATTCCCTTCAAGTAAATGGTGTTTACATTACCGTCTGTATCTGGCCACCTCGTCTGCGATTTCAAGGCCTATCTAGGAAACTAGCGATTTTATGGGGCAAATACCGGTTTCAGCACCTTGGCACGGTTGGATCGACCGACGATGGTGCGGGCCGCTGGGAATGGCGCGGCGCATGCATCCCATCAGCCGCGGTGCTACCGAAATTTCTATTCCGGAAAAAAGAAAAGCCCCTGATGAAGGGGCCTAGGAATGCAAAAAGGGCGTTGTGCTCTGGCGGCGGACTTGCCCGCGGGTGCTGTTTACAGCTTTGCTTTAAACCTCTGTGTCGTCGCTCTCCTCTTCCTCATCGTCAGTGAGTTCGTCGTCCCCTTCGGGATCGTCGTCCTCTTCTTCACTCACCTCCAGATCCGAAAACAGGTCCTCAATATCAGGAGGCTCCATCCAAGGCTCTGAAATATCCGCATACAAACCGAATGCCGCAGCAAAGAGTTCGCGGATCAAGGCACGGATTCCTGACTGCCAAAGCAATGTCATTAGCTCTCTGGCGACAGATTTCTGCGAAACCAGACCAGCCGTCTTGGGCTTGCTTGGTGCCTTGGAAACCGGCTTGACCTTCTCTTTTAGACTCTCATCACGCATGTTCTTTCCTTCCAAATGCAGATCCGCAGACCGGGTGGGTGTTCCTCTGGCAGAAGCCAAACCCTTTGGCTCTCCTGAGACTTTCTTTCGGGGGGCACCCCTAAGATATTCAAAACAGTCATAACTGTTCCTCCTTCAAAATAGTGACGGTATGCCACTGCACACATTGATAGCAGACTGGTTAACTCGGTCAATTATTTTATCATATGGTCTAAGTTTTTATCTGATTGACTGTGATGAGGCCGGATGGCATAAGATTTCACAGTGCCGCACCTAATCTGGTGCCGCCGGTAACTTAAACAGGAGGATATGTCATAGGAGACTTACTGGATCGTGATGGGGTCGCAGGAAAGAAAGACCCAAAGAAGAAACGTTCAGCAAAGCGTCCCTATAGCGTAACGCTCTCAACTGAAAGCGAAGTACTGCTAGAAGAACTCAAGAACTTTACCGAGGCCGAAACGGTGACGGAAGTTTTTCGAGACGCTTTGCGGCTTTCCTATCTCATCATGAAAGCGCAGAAAAACGGTATGCGTGTGGAAATCACCGACCCAAAGGATAGCACCAATCGGCGCATCCTTGGTTTAGGTAGCACCATACCTGGCTAAAAATTGGAATGGGCAGCCCTCTGGGTTGCCCATTCTTGTTTTCAAATAGCTGATGGCATCGACCCTGCCCAACTGATGAAGAAATACGGGCCACATGCCTGCAGGTTTGGGTTCATGTTTTCCAACGCGCTGATAGTCGCCTGAAATTTGCGGCAGAAAATCAAGAATTGCGCGCGTGCGCTTGGACGTGCATTAATACGACCAACAGCAGGCCGGACCGACACCCGAAAACGGGGCGATGCGGCGAACTTTGACAGGTGCTCCATGAAAAGAACGATAATTCTTGCATCCCTGATTGCCCTCTCCGCCTGTGGCGGCCGTGTCACCGGTGAGGTGGGCAAGGCCTGCATGGCCGCCGACCGCAAGGCCGCTAATCCGACATTGTGCTCTTGTGTGCAGCGGGCCGCTGATGCGACGCTCACATCGCGCGAACAGGATCGGGCCGCAACGTTCTTTGACAACCCACAACTGGCACAAGACACCCGCAAGGCAAATCCGAGCGGCCGGTTCTGGACCCGCTACAAAGAGTTTTCCAAGACGGCCAAGCGCATGTGCCGCTAGGCGTCTAACGCAGGACGCCGCGGCGCGTCATGGCGCGGGCGTAGACCCAGAGCAGCACCAGAACAACGACAATTGCGACGGACATTGCAGCCGCCACTGGCCCCATCAGGTCAATCGCGGACGGATCCGCCAGCCAGTAGCTATAGACGGATGAGGCCGCGAGCCCCAGAATGGATAGCCCAAAGGCAGGCGCCGCCAATCGTGACCGGAACAGCAACAACACCGACCCGAGGACCGAGAACCAGACGCCGGTGGCCCAGGTTGCCTTGAACCAGGTCGGCACCGACAGGATATAGTCGCGCTGCGCGTCGGTGAGCTGGGACAGGTAATCTGCGTTGCCCAACTGGGTCATCAGATAGTCAAAGGCCCCGCCTGCGTTCCACAACAGTGACACGACCCCTATGATCCAAAGGTGAATGGGTGTTTTCATCGACCGTCTCCTCTTGGTTGTCCCAAGCCTAGCATCAGACCCTTGCCTGCGACAAGAATGTGCAATTGCCCTGCCCTACTTGCACGACTACAACGCAGATATGGGACAGACGATAGATATCGCGGCATTGGCCGCAGGTGTGTGCAGCGGCGACAGGCGGGCCTTGGCGCGCGCGATTACTTTGGTTGAAAGCGGGCGGGCCGATCATCAGGCTCAAGCGATGGATTTATTGCAAGCCGTCGGCACGGATCGGCAAGCGCTGCGCATTGGCCTGTCAGGCACGCCGGGTGTAGGGAAATCAACGTTTATCGAAAGCCTCGGCCTGATGTTGACGGGCATGGGCAAACGCGTTGCGGTTCTGGCCGTCGACCCCTCTTCGGCCCGTTCGGGCGGCTCAATTCTGGGGGACAAGACGCGAATGGAACTTTTGTCGCGTGATCCTATGGCGTTTATCCGCCCCTCTCCCAGCCAGACCCAGTTAGGCGGCGTGGCCCGCCGCACCCGCGAGGCGGTTGCCCTGTGCGAGGCCGCAGGTTTTGACATCGTGCTGATTGAAACTGTGGGTGTCGGCCAGTCGGAAACCGTTGTGGCCCAGATGTCCGACCTGTTTTTGTTGTTGCTGGCCCCCGCCGGTGGCGACGAACTGCAAGGTGTCAAACGCGGCATTATGGAAATCGCGGATCTGATCTTGGTGAACAAGGCCGATGGCGACCTCAAATCACAAGCCACGCGCACTTGCGCCGATTATGCTGGCGCTTTGCGTTTGTTGCGCAAACGCCCGCAGGATCCAGACGGCTTCCCCAAGGCCCTAACTGTTTCCGCACTGGAAACAGTTGGCATCAAGGCGGCGTGGAAAGAGGTCGAAGACCTCATTGGATGGCGAAAGTCAGGACCGGTCTGGCAAGACAACCGTCAGGCACAGGCACGGTTTTGGTTTGCCGAAGAAGTACGTCTACAATTGCTCGCGCGATTGACCTCGGACCCGGATTTGCTTGCCCGCATGACCGCACTGGAGCAGCAAGTCGCGGCAGGGAACATGACGCCCACTGCTGCCGCTGCAAATGTTGTAGACGCAATCTAGACGCAATTACGGCCCTCGACCGCAGCAACTTGTCGTTGCCATGGGCTTAAGCCCATGGGGACCAAGCTGCGCCCTACTGCAGGCGTATCCGTCCCATCTTCGACTGTAGGAACTGCCGGTCCGCGGCATTGCCGGACAGATTGATCGCAATTTGGAAACAATTGGCGGCCGCAATGCCCTGCCCGTCCCTTGCCAGCATATCTGCCCGCGCGGCGTGGAAATGGGAATAATCATCGAGCGCATCGCTCAGTCCGTCCAGAACGGCCAATGCTTCAGCCAGATTTCCGGCAAACGACATAGCGACTGCGCGGTTTAGATCGACGACCGGACTGGGTTGCACAGCCATCAAAACACCGTAGAGCGCCACGATTTGCGGCCAATCCGTCTGGTCCCAGTCCGGCGCCTGCGCATGTAACGCCGCAATCGCCGCCTGCAATTGATAGGGCCCGACCATTCCCGCCCGCATGGCGTTGCGCAACAAACAATCCGCGCGGGCAATCTGATCTGTATCCCATAGTGAACGGTCTTGGTCTTGCAATGCGATCATCGCGCCGTGTTCGCTGGTGCGCCCCGCCCGTCGCGCGTCGTGCAGCAGCATAAGGGCAAGCAACCCTGCGGCTTCGGGCGCGTCGGGCATCAGATCACACAAAACCTGCCCCAACCCGATCGCCTCGGCGATCAGATCACACCGCAACACCTGTTCGCCCGATGACGCGGCATAGCCTTCGTTAAATATCAGGTAGATCGCTTGCAAAACACTTGCCAGACGACCGGGCAAATCGTCAGGTTCGGGCACCTTATAGGGAATGCCCGCCACCTTGATTTTGGTGCGTGCCCGGCTAAGCCGCTGCGCCATGGTCGCCGGTTTGTCCAGAAATGCCGCAGCGATTTCCTCAACGGTTAGCCCGCCTAGGGTGCGCAACGTCAAAGCCGTTTGCGTCTTGGGCTCTAGCGCGGGGTGGCAACAGGTAAACAGCATTTCCAGCCGCTTGTCGGGGATGTTCATGGGTGTCCCGTCCTCGGGGTCGGTTTGTTGATGTTCTAGAAAGAACGCGATTTCGGGCGTCTTTTTTGCCAGCGTTTGATTGCGCCGGATCCGGTCAAGCGCGCGACGCTTGGCCGTCGTGATCAACCACGCATCAGGTGCGTCTGGCACAACCACAGCCCAGCTCTTGAGCGCGGCAAGAACCGCGTCTTGCAACGCGTCTTCGGCCAATTGAAAATCGCCAAAGGTCGAGACCAACACGGACAGAATCCGCCCCCAATCCTTGCGGACCACTGCGAGTATGGCGTCATGGGTTGGGGGCATCATTATTGCCTAGTTGTCCCAGACAATAATTGGGCGGACTTCGATCCGGCCATAGTCGGCGGTGGGAATCATGGCCGCATATTTCAACGCCTCGTCCAGATCGACGCAGTCCAGTAAATAGTAGCCGCCCAACTGTTCTTTGGTTTCGGCAAATGGTCCGTCAACGGTCTCAGTGCTGCCCCCCCTAACGCAGATCGTGGTCGCAGTCGCGACAGGTTGCAGCGCGTCGCCCGCGACCAGCTTGCCCTCCTCGCGCACCTTAGTCGTAAAGTCGTTATACCCTTGCATAAACGCCCCCCATTCGTCGGACCCCGGCTGCGGCCCCGAACCCTCGGTCGAGTAAATCAGACACATATATTGCATTGTTTCGTCCTTTCTTATTCCTGCGGGTTATCCCACCCGTTGATATTAAACAGACGCACGGGGCGGTCAGAAATCTACAAGGTAGGTCGAATTTTTTCGCATTTTCTGCTAGTGTCTGCGCAAGCCATTGAAAACAGGAGAAACAAAAATGGACCTTGGGGCTTTTTCTATCAGCTTGGCGGTCAAGGACCTCGCCGTCAGCCGCGCATTTTACGAAAAAATCGGGTTCGCAGTGTTTGGTGGGCAGGCCGAGCATGGGTATCTGATCCTTAAGAACAGCGACCACATTATCGGGCTGTTTCAAGGGATGTTCGACGACAACATCCTGACGTTTAATCCCGGCTGGGATCAAAACGCAAAGGAAACAGATGGGTTTACGGATGTGCGCGACCTGCATGCCAAACTGACAGCCGACGGCATTGAAACCAGCCAAGTCACCTTGCCCGAAGGTGGCGGACCCGGTAGTTTTGTGATCGTCGACCCCGATGGCAATCCGGTCTTGATAGATCAACATCGGTGAATGCTACGTTTTTAGCCCCCAGATCGGGTTTGGCGGGTTGACGAGGGGCGGGAATCCTCCTATCCCCCGCAAACCGAATTCACGGTCCTGCAGTTGCAGGGCCCTAGCCGTTTGACCAAAGGCTGCTGCGGCCGATCCGCAGGATGCCTGACAAGACAAGGATAAGCTCATGTCGCGCCGTTGCGAATTGACTGGAAAAGGCCCGATGTCTGGCAACAATGTCAGCCACGCCAAAAAC
>CAXIAS010000099.1:0-7870 GCA_964022195.1 uncultured Roseobacteraceae bacterium | reverse complement strand
CGCGAAATTGCCGATGCGTCCGGCCGGACAGTGATTGTTGCAGGCTCGGTTGGCCCGACAGGTGATATCATGGCACCTATGGGCAGTCTGACCCATGAGATTGCGGTCGAGATGTTCCATGAACAGGCCGAGGGTCTAAAAGCAGGTGGCGCGGATGTGGCTTGGGTCGAAACCATTTCTGCCCCCGAGGAATACGCCGCCGCCGCCGCCGCATTCGAACGGGCGGGGCTGCCTTGGTGCGGGACCATGAGCTTTGACACCGCAGGCCGCACGATGATGGGCCTGACATCTGCCGATATGGTCAAGCAGGTCCACAAACTGGACAATGCACCGATTGCCTATGGCGCCAATTGTGGCGTTGGCGCGTCTGACCTGTTGCGCACGATCCTTGGCATGTCCGAAACATCAGGCGACGACATCCTGATCGCCAAGGGCAACGCGGGCATCCCGAAATACCACGATGGTCACATCCACTATGACGGCACGCCGGAGCTGATGGGCGAATATGCGGTTCTGGCCCGCAATTGCGGGGCCACGATTATCGGAGGGTGCTGCGGTACAACGCCAGAGCATCTGGTCGCGATGCGCGCGGCCTTGGAAAACTCGGACAAGGGCCCCAAACCCGACCTTGAAACAATTTCAGCCAAATTGGGCGGCTTTTCATCTGAAAGCGATGGCACCGATGGCAAGGGCCCTGCCCCTGCGGGTCGTCGTGGCCGCCGTCGGCGCGACTAGAACAGGTCCAGCTGATCGCCTTTTTGCGGCGGCACCTGAAACAGGTCCGCCCGCAAATCCGGCAAGCTTCGGTCGAGCCCTAGTTTTCGCGTCGCCAGTTTGAACCGTTGCTGGATCAATTCGGCCCATTTTCCTTGTCCGCGCATCCGTGTCCCAAATTCAGGGTCGTAATCCTTGCCGCCGTGCAATTCGCGCACACGGTTCATCACACGGTCCGCGCGGTCGGGATAGTGTTCAGCCAGCCAGTCCTGAAACAGGCCCGACACCTCACGCGGCAACCGCAGAACGATGGAGGACGCGGCCACCGCCCCTGCACCCGCACAAGCGGTCAAAATCGCCTCAAGCTCGTGATCGGTCAGCGCGGGCACGACGGGCGACACCATAGCCCGCACAGGAATACCCGCTTCGGTCAGCCGTTTGATTGTGCGCAAACGGGCGGCGGGCAGCGGGCAGCGCGGCTCCATTGCGCGCGATGTTTTGGGGTCGAGCGTCGTCACCGACATCCCCACACGCAGCAACCCGTTGGCCGCCATAGGTGCCAGAATATCAATGTCACGTTCGATCAATGTGCCCTTGGTCACGATTGCCACAGGGTGATTGAACCGCGCCAGAACCTGCAAACATTCGCGCATGATCCCGCGCGACTTTTCGATCGGCTGATAGGGGTCGGTATTGGTTCCGATGGCAATGGTGCGCGGCACGTAAGCCCGAGCGCGCAGTTCTTTTTCCAACTGCACAGCCGCATCTGGTCGGGCAATCAGGCGGGTTTCAAAATCCAACCCCGGCGACAACCCTAGATACGCGTGGCTGGGGCGGGCAAAACAATAAATGCACCCGTGTTCACACCCCCTGTAGGGATTGATTGAGCGGTCAAATGACAAATCAGGGGACGAATTACGAGTGATAACCTTGCGTTGGGATTCGTCGCTGACGTGGGTCCGCAGGACAGGTAGCTCTACTTCACCATCCCAGCCGTCGTCGAATGCTTCAACCGTTTGGCGGTCATAGCGAATTGAGGGATTCGACCCCGCCGCGCGGCCGGCCTTGCGGGACCGTATCAAATCATATTGTTGAGTCATTCGAAATGACTAGAACAAATATAGAACATATGCAAACATTGGTCGGTGTCGAGAACATAAATGTCGCGATTGATTGCGTCGACCGGTTCATTTCGTCGCATTACGGGTTTAATGTAACGCGCAACATCGCGCCAAGGAGACACGCCCATGTCTGATGAAGAAGATATCATCCTGTCCGAACTCAACGACGAAGACCTTGTCGCACAAATGTTCGACGACCTTTATGACGGAATGAAGGAAGAAATCGAAGAAGGTGTGACTATCCTTCTTGGCCGCGACTGGGCGCCCTACAAAATCCTGACCGAGGCGCTGGTTGGCGGCATGACGATCGTTGGCATCGACTTTCGCGACGGTATTTTGTTCGTCCCCGAAGTGCTGCTCGCGGCCAACGCAATGAAGGGCGGCATGGCCATCCTGAAACCGCTCTTGGCTGAAACCGGCGCCCCACGCGTCGGCAAAATGGTTATCGGAACTGTCAAAGGCGACATCCACGACATCGGCAAGAACCTTGTCACCATGATGATGGAAGGCGCCGGCTTTGAGATGGTCGATCTGGGCATTAACAACGCTGTTGAGGCCTATCTCGAGGCGCTCGAGGCAGAAGAGCCTGACATCCTAGGCATGTCCGCCCTGCTGACCACAACGATGCCCTACATGAAGGTCGTGATCGACACGATGGTCGAAAAAGGCATTCGAGACGATTACACCGTCCTCGTTGGCGGCGCGCCGTTGAATGACGAGTTTGGCAAAGCAATTGGCGCAGACGCTTATTGCCGTGACGCGGCTGTGGCAGTGGAAACTGCAAAATCGTTTATGGCGCGCAAACACAATCAAGGCGCTATGGCCTAGGCCATCAAGACTATGCAATCACAAGGGCCTCGCATAGGATTGCGGGGCCTTTTACGTTAGCGAGACACCGATATGCCGTTTGGAAAGTTGTTATTGATCTGGCTGATTGTGTTTACCGCAGCGGCGGCCACCGTGGGGTTGATTGGACACGTCGGCTGGCCTGTGGTGCCCGCGATCCTGACGATCACGCTATGTGCCCGCCTTTACGGGGTTAGAAAATGACCAATGACGCCGAACTTGTATCTACTGGATTGGCCGCAACGGGCAAAGGCCGCGTTCTACTGCTGGCTTGCGGTGCGCTCGCGCATGAGATCATCGCGCTGAAGCGGATGAATGGTTGGGGGCATATGGATCTGCAATGCCTGCCCGCAATCTTCCACAATCATCCCGAAAAAATCACCCCTGGAATTGAAGACGCGGTCCTCAAACATCGTGACGATTATGACGAAATTTTCGTGGTATATGCGGATTGCGGCACCGGCGGCCAATTGTTCGAAAAGTGCAAGGAATTGGGGGTATCAATGGTAAAAGGGCCCCATTGTTATTCGTTTTTTGAAGGGAACGACCGCTTTGAAGCCCAAGGTGAAATGACCGCATTTTACCTGACCGACTTTTTGGTGCGCCAATTCGATGCGTTTGTTTGGGACCCTCTTGGGCTGGGAAAACACCCCGCGCTAAGGGACATGTATTTCGGCAATTATACCAAGCTGGTCTATCAGGCGCAGACAGATGATCCTGCTCTGACCGAAAGGGCCCGAGAATGCGCCGACAGGTTGGGACTGGCGTTTGAACGGCGGTTCACTGGCTATGGTGATTTGCAAACCGAATTGGCGGCGCTTTAGACGGTTTGCTTGATCCGGTCGATCATCGCGCGCACCCCGTTGGACCGCTGCGCCGACAGGTGCTCGTTTAATCCCAACCGCGCCAATTCGGCAGGGGCATCTACGGCTAGAACCTCGTCTGCGGTCAATCCGTTAAACAGCGCCAGAACAACGGCGATCAGTCCGCGCACAATCATTGCATCACTGTCGCCATGAAACAGGGCGCGCCCGTCTTGCCCTGACGACACAAGCCAGACCTGCGATGCGCAGCCGTCGACTTTGGTCGCGGCCACCTTGAGCGCGTCGTCCAGCGGGTCCATGGCCTTGCCCATGTCGATGACATGGCGATAGCGGTCTTCCCAGTCGTCCAGAAACTCAAAGTCCTCGACAATGTCTTCAAATGCGGCGGTGGCCATTATGCTGCTCCGATGGTTCGCTCTTGATTTACGGCTTGTAGCGCGATTGGTCCAGAGGGTGCTTTTCAACAGCGCATGGTTCGGCTAGGCATAGATCAGTTCAATCACAAGAGGCCCCGAAATGCGCGCCACGACCCTGCCCTTGATACTATGCGCAACGCTGACGACGACCGGTTGTTCGCGGATCGCTGACTCGTCGTTAAACCCGTTGAACTGGTTTGGCACCCCAGCAGGGCAAGCGATGACAGATACAGGTGAGATACGGCCCTTGCTGCCCGAGACCGCGAATGAAACTTTCGATCAACGTGGCGGCATCGCCAAGGTCACATCTGTCGGTTTTGACCGCACGCCGGATGGCGGCATTCTACGCGCAACCGGTATTGCGGCAACCATTGGACAATATAACGCACAATTGGTGCCGGTATCGTTCAAAAACGGGACTCTGACGCTTGCGTTTCGCGTTCAGACCACTGCCGAGACTGCATCAGGCGGCGCCAATGCGCGCACAATTACAGTCGCACGTGTGTTCGGCACCGCCGATTTGGCAGGTGTGCGATCAATCGTTGTGCAAGGGGCGCGAAACGCCCGTAGTGTCAGGCCCTAGGCGGGCACTGTCACCACTTTTTGACCCTGAACAACAAGCCCGACCTTACCCTGACATAAGAGCAGGGCTTCTTTGCCGAACAGATCGTTGCGCCATCCGCGCAAGGCCGCAATGTCGCGTTCACCAGCGGCCAAGGCATCCAGATCCGCCGACGACGCAATCAGCTTGGACGCGACGTTTTCTTGATCCGACTTGGATTTCAGCAAAACCCGCAGCATATCGGCAATCGCAGGGTTCACCTGCAATTTCGTACGGTCTTTAGCGACTTTGGGCAGGCTTTCGTTGGGCAGCGCAAGCCCTGCCTTGATCGCTGTCAGAATACCTGCAGCGATGTCGCCCTTGCGCGCCTCTCGCAGCAACAATCGGGACCGGCCCAGATCCTTTTCTGAACTGGGTTTGGTCGACGCCAGTTCGACCAGAGCATCATCCTTGAACACGCGGTTGCGCGGGATGTTACGGTCTTGGGCATATGTCTCACGGAATTGCGCCAGCTCGCGCACAATCGCAAGGAACCGGCCCGAATTATTGCGCGTCTTGACTCGTTTCCACGCATTTTGCGGGTCGGCCTGATAGGTTTCGGGCGCGTTCAGAACAGCCATTTCCTCGGCCACCCATTTGATCCTGCCGGATTTAGCAAGCTGGGCGGACAGGTATTCATAGATGTCGCGCAGGTAGGTCACATCGCCGACAGCATAGGTCAATTGCGCATCGGTCAACGGACGCCGCGACCAATCGGTAAACCGCGACGATTTGTCGAGGTCGGATTTTGCAATTTTGCGCACCAGCGTCTCATAACCGACTTGTTCGCCGAAACCGCAAACCATGGCAGCGACCTGAGTGTCAAACAAGGGCGCGGGAATAACCCCCTGATCAACATAGAAAATCTCGAGGTCTTGGCGTGCGGCATGAAAGACTTTGACGACGCCTGCATCTGTAAACAAATCATAGAGCGGGGCCAACGACAGACCGTCGGCCAATGGATCGACGATTACGGCATCTGCGCCGGCATCGTCTTGATATGCCAATTGCACGAGACACAATTTGGAATAATACGTTCGTTCTCGGAGAAATTCTGTATCGACTGTCACATAAGGCCGTTTGGCCGCCTCAGCACAAAACGCGGCCAGCGCGTCGGTCGTTGTGATAGTCTTCATATGTCTCTAGCTCTGCCGTCTCAATTGGCGGCCAGTCTTACGCAGTTTGTTTCGCAAATGAAAGCCTTACGTCACCAAAGGCAGGATCAGTGGTGATTTGTCCCCCGCAGCATAGCGTCGAAGCACCTGCGGATAGAGCATATGTTCGACAGCCAGCACCCGTTGGGCAAGGGTTTGCGGCGTATCATTGGCCATCACATTCAGGCGCCCTTGGCCCAGTATCGGCCCGTCGTCCAATACAGCGGTCACTTCGTGGACAGTGCATCCCGCCTGCGCATCGCCTGCGTCTATGGCACGGGCATGTGTGTTCAGACCGGTGTATTTGGGCAGTAAAGACGGGTGTATATTGATCATTCGCCCGTCCCATTTGGACGTAAAATCGGCCGTCAGGATCCGCATAAAGCCCGCAAGGCACACGATATCCGCGCCAACCTGCAGCAGTTCCTTGTGGATTTGATCCTGAAACGCCACCCTGTCGCCGTTGAAGGCCCGGTGATCTACGACAACTGTGGGTATTCCGGCGGCCTCGGCCTTGGCCAGACCGCCCGCATCGGGGGAATTTGCCAAAACCAGCACAGGCCGCGCGGGGTGATCCCCGATCATATCGCGCACCAACGCCATCATATTCGAGCCGCCGCCCGAAATCAGGATGGCGACCCGTTTTGTCACAGCAGCGATCCCGCGTAGCGGACACCTTCGCCGGCCGATACTTGGCCGATTGTGTAAACACCCTGCCCCTGATCGGTGAACGATTGTGCGACGCTGGCCGCGCGGTCCGCTGGGACCGCAACAACAAGGCCGATACCGCAGTTGAACGTCTTGAGCATCTCTGCCTCGACCACGCCGCCCTGCGCGGCCAACCATTGGAACACAGGCGGCAAGTCCCAAGTGTTCAAGTCAATGGTCGCGCCCAAACCTTCGGGCAAGACGCGCGGCAGGTTTTCAGTCAAACCGCCACCTGTGACGTGGCATAGGGCCCTGATAGCCCCCGCTTGTGCCTTGAACGCATCAACCGCACCTTTGACATATAGCGCGGTCGGGGCAAGCAATGCGGCGCCAACGGTCCCCTCGCCCCACGGGCAAGCGTCGTCCCACCCTAGTCCGCTGACCTCGACGATCCGGCGCACCAGCGAATACCCGTTGGAATGCACGCCGTCGGACGCGACGCCCAATAGGACATCGCCCTCTTGGACGCCATCAGGCAACATGGTGCCGCGCTCCATCGCGCCGACGCTGAAACCCGCAAGATCAAAATCACCCTCGGGATACATCCCCGGCATCTCGGCGGTTTCGCCGCCGATCAACGCACAGCCCGACAGCTCACAGCCTTTCGCGATGCTGTTGATGATGCGGGTCGCCTGATCCAGGTCCAATTTGCCGGTGGCAAAGTAATCGAGAAACAAAAGCGGCTCTGCGCCTTGGCAGATCAGGTCGTTGACACACATCGCAACAAGATCAATGCCGACACCGTCGACGTTACCGGTGTCGATTGCGATCCTCAGCTTGGTGCCAACGCCATCCGTCGCCGCGACCAAAATCGGGTCCTCATATCCGGCCCCTTTCAGGTCGAACATCGCACCAAAGCCGCCAAGCCCTGACATTACACCGCTGCGATTGGTGCGCTTTGCCGCTGGCTTGATCCGCTCGATCAGTGAATTTCCGGCGTCAATGTCGACACCTGCATCTGCATACGTCAGGCCGTTCTTGGTCATGAAACTGTCCCCCATAGGTCTGTTGGCGCGGCAATACCTTATGCCTGCTTGGACCGCAACGCCGAACACCTAACGAAAATCTACACAACCGGCGCGATCCAATTGCGCGGACAAGTCATTAAGGAATTAGGAAACAAATTCGGCAAAGGTAAACACATGAAGATTCTATACGTATTGCCCCTATTGTTCCCACTTGCTTTGAACGCACAGTCAGTCCCAACTGACGATGGTCCATGGATCACCGTCACACAAGGAATGGTTTGGTCTGCCGCCGGGTATACAATGGATGACATCGTCGCGATGGCCAATCTGGATGGTGACCCATTGGTCGTGACCGCCGACGAGCAGGCAATGATCGATCTGTTGGCACAGGTCCTAGGCGCGTCGCCGATTTCTGGCCAATCAGGGTCTTGACGACACGGCCCGCGCTGTTATCCCTGCGCTTAGGGGGCCTGTAGCTCAACTGGTTAGAGCAGAGCGCTCATAACGCTTTGGTTGCG
>CAXIAS010000098.1:0-7917 GCA_964022195.1 uncultured Roseobacteraceae bacterium | reverse complement strand
TGAGAACTTTTATTTTTCTATTTCTTGTGAGCCAAAAGGGTAGGTGATTGCGGGGAACACGATATTCATAAACACTATACATGACGCTAACGTAAACTGTGAAAACGGCATGATTAAGGCGCCAGTTTCAGTGCTGGAACGACATTTTGACGCGCCATCCGTTTTTGGGCGCTGCGGGGTTTTCATTTCTGTTCTGCTCGGTTACCCCTAGGGCATGACAACTGGTACACATCTTACTAGCCGACGCCGACGCTAACCGCGCCGCCTGTCTACCTGTCTACCCCTCCCCTCTAAAACATTGACATGCTCTGCCTCAGTAGGCACCAAACAGGGCTTGTTCTTCAGCAAAGGTTGATCCGATGATCACATCCGTATTGCCCACCTATTCCCGCGCCCCTTTGTCCTTTGTCAAAGGTGAAGGCTCTTGGTTGATCGAAGCAGACGGGCGACGATTTCTCGACCTTGGGGCGGGTATTGCGGTCAACAGTCTGGGTCACGCCCACCCCATTCTGGTTGATGCCCTGCAAGAACAGGCCAACACGCTTTGGCATGTGTCGAACCTTTACCATATTCCGGCTCAGCAAGAGCTGGCAGATAAATTGGTCGACGCGACCTTTGCCGACACCGTGTTTTTCACCAATTCGGGCACCGAAAGCTGCGAGCTGGCTGTCAAAATGGCTCGCAAGCATTTCTACGAAGCCGGCCAGTCCGAGCGGGTCGATATCATCACGTTTTCAGGGGCGTTCCATGGCCGGTCATCCGCCGGTATTGCCGCCGCCGGATCCGAGAAAATGACCAAAGGGTTCGGGCCGTTGCTGCCCGGATTTGTGCATCTGGAATTTGGCGATCACGACGCGCTGACTGCGGCAGCGGCCAGCCCGACGGCTGCGGCCATCATGATCGAACCGGTCCAAGGCGAGGGCGGCATCCGGCCCGTGCCTGATCAGTGCCTCAAGGGGTTGCGCGATCTATGTCACGAACACGGCCTGTTGTTGATCATGGACGAAGTCCAGTGCGGCGTTGGCCGGACCGGCAAACTGTTTGCCCATGAATGGGCTGGTATCAGTCCCGATATTATGATGGTGGCCAAAGGCATCGGAGGCGGATTTCCCCTTGGGGCGGTTCTTGCGACGCAAGCGGCTGCCTGTGGCATGGTCGCGGGCACGCATGGGTCGACCTATGGTGGTAACCCGCTTGCTTGCGCTGTCGGCAATGCAGTGTTGGGGATCGTGGGCGATGATTGCTTTCTGGCCGATGTAAACCGCAAGGCGGGCCTGATGCGGCAACATCTCGAGGCGCTGGTCGCAAGCCATCCCGACGTGTTCGAAAGCGTGCGGGGATCGGGGCTGATGTTTGGGTTGAAATGCAAAGTCGCCAACACAGCCGTGGTCAATGCAGGGTACCGCCAGAACCTATTGACGGTGCCTGCCGCTGACAATGTGGTCCGGCTATTGCCCGCGTTGAACATCCCCGATCCCGATATCGCAGCGGCGATGCAGAAACTGAACGCGGTCGCCGAGGCCCTGACCTGACTGCTAACCCGCAATGATCTGCGTAATTTTTATCTCATGACCTAACAGACGACCGGGCAAATGCCCCGGTGCGGCTCAGAAAGAAACACACGATATGACCCACTTTCTAGATATTCATAAAACCGACCCTGCGGACCTGCGCAAAATCATCGACAACGCGCGCTCGGCCAAAACCGCGCGCAATGGCCGCCCAAAGGGCGCGCCGGACGACGACCAGCCATTGGCGGGGCATATCGTCGCCCTGATTTTTGAAAAACCCTCAACCCGCACACGGATCAGTTTTGACGTAGGAGTGCGTCAAATGGGGGGCGAGACATTGGTTCTTTCGGGGGCTGACATGCAATTGGGCCATGGTGAAACCATTGCCGATACGGCCCGTGTTTTGTCGCGTTATGTCGATCTGATCATGATGCGCACCTTCGAAGAAGACACCCTGCTGGAGATGGCTGAATATGCGACCGTTCCCGTGATCAACGGGCTGACGGACCGGACACACCCATGTCAGATCATGGCTGATATCATGACGTTCGAGGAACACTCAGGACCAATCAAAGGCCGCAAGGTTGTCTGGTCAGGTGATGGCAACAACGTTTTCGCAAGCTTTGCACATGCTGCCAAACAATTCGAATTCGACCTTGTCTTTACCGGCCCGCAAACATTGGATCCTGATCGCGCTCTGGACGGGCTTTATACGATTGAACGCGACCCTGATCTGGCCGTCAAAGGTGCGGATCTGGTGGTGACCGACACGTGGGTGTCGATGCATGACCCGCAATCCGCCCGCGAGCGGCGCCATAACCAGCTACGCGGCTATCAGGTCAACGCCGAACTGATGTCCAAGGCAAACGACAACGCGCTGTTCATGCATTGTCTGCCCGCGCACCGCGACGACGAGGCGACGTCCGAAGTCATGGACGGTCCACATTCTGTGATCTGGGATGAGGCCGAGAACAGGTTGCATGCGCAAAAAGCGATCATGCGCCATTGTCTGGGCAAGTAGGTCGCAGGCGGGATCAGAACGGCCCGACCGCTGGATCTGAAACGGGGGCGCGCAGCAACAAACTGCGCGCCCCCGATTTATTAGACAAACACCGTTTTCAGGGCCAAGAAGATGACGCCTGACAACAACGCTGCTGCGGGAACTGTTATGACCCACGCAGCAATAATCGTCAGGAAATGCGACCGGCGGACCAGTTTGCGGCGGCGGCGCTCTTCGGGGGCTACCTGAGTGGTCGCAGGGCGTGCAGCCTTTGATTTGCGGATGCGGCGTTCGGTGTCCCATTCACGAAAGAACCCAACGCCGAATACGCCGCCCACGGCGATGTGCGTTGATGAAACGGGCAAGCCCAGCCAACTGGCGACAATCACGGTGATGGCCGCCGACAAGGCGACACAATAGGCTCGCATCGGGTTAAGCTTGGTGATCTGGCTTCCGACCATCTTGATCAGTTTGGGGCCAAACAAGATCAAACCGAACGAGATGCCAAAGGCGCCAATAACCATGACCCAGATGGGGATGTTTACCTTGCCTGCGAATTCTCCGAATTCTTCTGCGTGTACAATCGCCGCCAGCGGGCCGACGGCGTTCGCCACATCGTTTGCACCGTGCGCAAAGGACAACAAGGCCGCGGATAGAACCAGCGGAAAAGAGAACAATACCTTGAGCGATTTGTTCCGGTTCTCTAACCCTTCGGACTGGCGTTTGATTAGTGGGGCCGCAATCACGTAGATGATTGCGCCTGCGATGACGCCAATAAGTAGAGCAGTGGGAAGGTCGATTTTGATAATCTTCTTAAGGCCCTTGATCGACAGGTAGACGGCAAAAACGCCCCCCATCACGCCCACGAGGATCGGAACCCACTTGCGCGCCGCGGCGATCTTATCTTCGCGGTAGATGATGAAATGTTTGATCAAGGCAAGGAAACCTGCCGCAACCAAGCCACCCAACACCGGTGAGATCACCCAAGAGGCGGCGATCTTGCCCATGTTTGGCCAGTTGACCGCCGCAAAGCCCGCAGCCGCGATCCCTGCGCCCATGACGCCCCCAACGACCGAATGGGTTGTGGATACCGGTGCGCCGACCCATGTCGCCAAATTCACCCACAGCGCAGAAGAAATCAGCGCGGCCATCATGGCCCAGATGAAAATCTGACCGTCGGACACGGATGTCGGGTCGATGATTCCTTTGGAAATAGTCGAAACTACGTCGCCACCAGCCAATAGCGCACCCGCGGTTTCGCACAACGCCGCAATAACAATGGCGCCGCCCATCGTTAGGGCATTCGCGCCCACGGCGGGGCCCATGTTGTTGGCGACATCGTTCGCGCCGATGTTGACGGCCATATAAGCGCCGATGGCAGCCGCAGCAACAACAACGTAAGATGTTGAATCGCCGCCAAAAAACAGGGTGGACGCTAGGGCTGCAACCACAATAAAGGCCAAGGCCACCCCAATGCCGACCATTGGTCGTCCGACCAGTTGCATACCGTATTCGACCCGCGCAATGCGGCCCAAGTCACGGTCCAAAGTATTGAGATGTCGGTCTGGTTCGTGTTCAGACATGTCTTGCCCCTCGAGTGGCTGATTGAATTGTGCCACGGGGGTAAGGCGTCACGCCCTGCAAATCAATAAAGAGTTAAAATTTCGCCAAGAGTTCTTTTAGGTTGGGGTCTTCGACCAATTCCGCCGCGCGTGCGGGTGAAACCCAAATGCGGTCGCGTTTGTCCGCCTCGGGGTAGTCATTCGCGACTTTTTTGACAGTCAAATCGTAAACATGTGTTTCTGTGGGGATGGTCAAGCCGCTGTCATAGGTTTTTTGGGTCTGTAATGTCCCGATCGCCGTGTCGCTGAAATCGGCTTCTTTGATGCCGCCTTCTTCCCACGCTTCGACGCTTGCGGCCTCGGCGGCCGACAGGCCGTCGATTGGCCAGCCCTTTGGCAATATCCAACGACCTGACGAGCTGGTGATCAGCAACACCTCGACCCCGTCAGGGGTATCGCGGTGGCACAGCGCGGCCAATTGCAACGCTTTGGGGCGGCGCAGCATCGGCTGGATCGTTTCCGACCAGATCGTGTTCAGGACTGAGGACATAAAACCTGCATATTCTTTTATTGTTAACAAACATATAGGGGCAAGGTTCGAAAAATGCAAATTCGGGCAATCAGCGCTGGCGCGGTTTGGCGCGTAGCGTCGGGTCGGCTTGGGTCGGGTCTTCGGGCCAAGGGTGTTTTGGGTATCGGCCCCGCATGTCCCGACGCACATCCGCATAAGAGCTGGCCCAGAAGCCGACGATGTCTTGGGTCACCTGAACCGGTTTGTGGCCCGGCGACAAAAGCGTGATTTGTAGCGGCGTTCCGCCCACCATCGGGTGGGTGGTCTGGCCGAACATCTCTTGCAAACGCAGGCTGATCGCGGGGGCGTCTGCGCCATAGTCGATGGGGATCTTCCGCCCCAGCGGTGTGGTGAAATGTGGCGGCGCAGCACGATCCAAGGTCTGGGTTTGTTGCCAATCCAGCATCGCGCGCAAGGCCGGCAGAATATCAAAACCCTTCCAATCGGCGGATGATTTTATGCCAGTTATATGAGGAAATAGCCACGTTTCCAAAGAATCCATCAATTTCGCATCAGACATATCAGGCAATCCATCGACCAAGGCAACGCGCGCGCGAAACCGTTGGGCGGCAGGCGACAGGCGCAGACCCAAGTGCCGCACGCCATCCAACATCGCATGGGCTACGGTATCGTCATCGGCGTCAGGCCAATTGCGATCCTCCAGCACCAACGCCCCAAAGCGTTCCTGTTTGCGTGTCAAAACGCGGCCCTCGCGGCGGGACCATTCACAGACCTCTACCCAAGCGATTTGATCCGAAAACGTTTCGCGCAATTCGGCGTCCGTCAGGGGGGCTGCTTGGCGAATGCGCGCCTCTCTGGTGTCGCCGTCCAAATCGGTTGCAACGATCAGGCGTTGACCGGCGAGCGGGTCGCTTGCATCCATCATAGCACCCTTGCCACCAGACAACACATAGCGCGGGTCGTCCCCCTTGCGCCGTAAACCGATGCGGTCAGGATAGGCGAGCGCCGCCATCGCGGCCACCGAAGTCGTATCACTGTCGGGCAAACCTCGTGCCAGTCTCTGGATTTCGGATTTGATCTGTTTGATCGCCGCCGGATGCGGGGTGCCCGGCCCCTTGTATGGCCCCGACAGGGCAGCCAGCCGCAAGCTCAGATCGGCGGGGGCGCCGCGCAAAGGATCCCGAGCCGCTAGCACCGCCGCCAATGGGGCCGCCTGTTTGCCAGCCCGCACAAGCATATGCGCCAGCCGCGGATGCAGGGGCAGGGACGCCAGTTTCCGGCCGTGTTCGGTGATCTTGCCGCGTTCGAGCGCGCCCAATGCTGTCAAAAGGCGCCGGGCTTCGGCCAAAGTCCCATTCGGCGGCGGCGTCAGGAATGCCAGATCATCGCTGCCCCATTGGGCCAGTTCCAGTGCCAGAGGGGCCAAATCCGCAGCCTCGATCTCGGCCGGAGGAAAGGCTGCCAACGCGCCGTCTTCGCCCTTGGTCCACAGTTTGAAACATGTGCCCTCGGCCACGCGGCCCGCGCGACCTGCGCGTTGGGTGGCTTCGGCGCGGCTGACTTTTTCGGTCACGAGGCGGGACATGCCCGATGACGGGTCATAGCGGGCGCGGCGCGACAGGCCTGCGTCAACGACGACGCGAATGTCCTCGATCGTTAGCGAGGTTTCGGCAATCGAGGTGGCCAAAACCACCTTGCGCCCTGACGATACAGGCGCGATTGCCGCCCGCTGGTCCTTGAATGGTAACGCGCCGTATAGCGGGCGGACGTGACAATCGTTGGGTAGAGTGGCGGCCAATGCAGACTGAACGCGTCGGATCTCGCCTTCGCCAGGCAGGAAAACCAGGACGCCACCGGTGGTTTGTGCAACCGCGTCACGGACCAGATCGGCGACAGCGGCCTCAAGGCGCTGCACCTTGCTGCGGGATTTGTCGGCAAAACGTGTCTCAACGGGGTAGGCGCGGCCCTGCGACGTTACAATCGGGGCCGCGTCCAACATGTGCGCGACGGGTGCCGCATCCAAAGTGGCGGACATAACGACCAGTTGCAGATCAGGCCGCAGCACCTGCCGGATTTCCCAGCACAAGGCCAGCCCGAGGTCCGCATTCAGCGACCGTTCGTGGAACTCGTCAAAGATCACGGCCCCAATACCCGGCAGTTCGGGGTCTGTTTGAATCATGCGCGTCAGGATGCCCTCGGTCACCACCTCGATACGAGTGGTAGCGGCGACCTTTGCTTCGCCACGCATCCGGTAGCCAACGGTTTGCCCTGCCGGTTCGCTATAGGCTTCGGCCAACCGCTCGGCTGCGGCACGCACAGCGAGACGCCGTGGTTCCAACATCAATATGCGACCGGCAATCTGCCCACTACGATCTAAAGCAAGCGGGACGCGCGTTGTCTTGCCTGCTCCCGGCGGGGCCTGCAGCACAACACGACCATGCGCGGCAAGGGCCGACAGGAGGTCCGGCAGGATTGGCTCAATGGGTAAAACGGTCATAGGTGCTTGTCACCGCATGACGCAATCTGGTCAAGAGGTGGCCACCCCAATGCTTGCGGGCTAGGGAAATGGCTTGCTAGTCGACATAAACCAAGTCGTATACATAGGATTTCGCACCTTTCCGGCTCACCCAGATCCCCTCTGGCGGCCCGAGCGGCGACTGGGCGCGCAATTGATCCCACGGCCTGCCAAAAACGCCTTCGGTTTCGTGATCGCCGGCAATCCAGCGCAGCTCTTCGTGCCAAACAATCATGAGGTCTGCGTCATCTCGCTTGAAGGCCACGCGACCGGAACCGTCGGTCGTTTGAGAAAAACGGTAGACCAGATCGTCTAATTGGCGCCGTAGTTCAAATCGAAGCGGCTTGCTAGCGCTGTCCATGTTTGGGCCTCAATGATCGGTGCAGTTCCCTAACAAGAATGCCGCGGACTTGGCCCAAGTTCCAGCAATTTCCAATTGCGGTTGAGGTGCGTCACCATGGGCTTTAGCCCATGGCACCCCCAGAAAACGCAAAAAACCCGACCACCGTGATGGCGGTCGGGCTTAACTGTGAATAACCTAAATGCCTTAGGCAGACGCTTTGGTGATCTCTTTTTTGACTTTCAGCGCGCCAACAGACAGCTCTGCGTCTTTGGCTTTCGCCATAAACGCGTCCAAACCACCGCGGTGGTCAACAGTGCGCAACGCCGCATTCGAGATGCGGAACTTGAACGAACGTCCAAGGCTCTCGGACATCAGTGTCACATCCTGCAGGTTCGGCAAGAACCGACGGCGGGTACGGTTTTTGGCGTGGCTGACATTGTTGCCAGACATCGGG
>CAXIAS010000097.1:0-8051 GCA_964022195.1 uncultured Roseobacteraceae bacterium | reverse complement strand
CCCCCGCCCCGAGGTGCCCGATTTTTCCGCCCATATGTAGCGCCTGTGCCGACCCTTGGGTTGCCATCCACATCAGTTGGGCCGGATGCAGGGCCGTGCCGCGCAGCTGCCCGATCTCATAGGCGGCGGCCATGGTGCGCAGCATCGAGAACGACGACCCGCCGCCGGTATCTGTGGCCAGCCCGAACCTGACCGATGCTGCCGCCAGTCCCAGCGTGTCAAACAACCCCGACCCAATGAACGTATTCGAGGTGGGGCAATGCACAACGGCCGCGCCGACCTCGGACAGGCGGGCGGTTTCGCGGTCCTCAAGGTGGATTGCATGGCCGTATAGCCCCCGTTCCCCCAGCAGGCCAAAGGCCTCGTAGGTGTCCAGATAGTCGCGGGCGTTTGGGAACAGATCGCGGACCCAAGCGATTTCGGGCAGTTGTTCGCTCAGGTGCGTTTGCATTAGGCAATCGGGATGTTCGGCCCATAATGCACCCAGCGCCTCTAGCTGCTCGGGCGTCGACGTGGGCGAAAACCGCGGCGTGATGGCATAGCTGGCCCGTCCCACCCCGTGCCATTTTTCCAACAACGCCTTGCTGTCGTCATAGGCCGATTGCGCGCTGTCGCGCAGCCCGTCGGGCGCGTTACGATCCATACAGGTCTTGCCTGTGATCACGGCCATATTGCGCGTTGCTGCCGCCTCGAACAGGGCGTCGACGCTGGCAGGGTGGATCGTGGCAAACGACGCCAGCGTCGTGGTCCCGTGTGCCAGCGCCAGATCCAGCGTCCGATCTGCGATATCATCGGCGTAGGCCTTGTCGCCAAAGCGGGTTTCCTCGGGGAAGGTATATGTATTGAGCCAATCAATCAGCTGCTTGCCCCAACTCGCGATCATTGCGGTCTGGGGATAGTGCATATGCGCGTCGACAAATCCTGCCGTGATCAGCGCATCGCCGTAGTCGTGCCTCTGCGCGTCAGGATGCGCGGACTTTAACCTGTCTGCCTCGTCCACGGCCTCGATCACGCCGCCCGAGACCACAACACCGCCATGGCTGCGCGTCGTGACGCAATCCGCCCAATCATGGGTCAGGGGATTGCCGGAAAATTCAATGGTTTGGCCAAGCAGAAGGTGTTTTGTCATGCGCACAAGCTATCCCTACGCCTTGCAATGGTAAATCGGCAAATTCCAAAAGGTCCTTCTTGTGAATGGGCCAAAGCGGGCTATGTTTCGGGGGAACACCGGTTTAGGGCAGGGCGCGTGATGACAGATGTGACAGACAGCACAGACGACGAAGCCTTTGGTATCACCGACCGGTTGGTCAGCGACATTGTTGATGCGGTCGAGGCGGAAAACCCCGCCCGTGTCGCACAGCTGATCGACCCGCTACACCCTGCCGATGTCGCCCATTTGATCGAACAGCTAGACGTCCGCGCGCGGGGTGCGTTGCTCGAGGTTTGGCAGGGCGGCATGGACGGCGAGGTCCTGTCGGAACTCGACGACAACCTGCGCGAAGAGGTGATCGACAGCCTTGAGCCCGCCGAGCTGGCCGATGCGGTCCGCGAACTGGAAACCGACGATGTTGTCGATCTGGTCGAGGATCTGGACACCGAACAACAAGAGGCCGTTCTGGATGCGCTGGACGCGGGCGACCGCGTCGCGGTTGAACAGGCCTTGTCCTACCCCGAGGAAACCGCCGGACGTCACATGCAGTCGGAACTGGTGCGCACACCGGACCACTGGACGGTGGGCAATGCGATCGACTTTCTGCGCTCGGATGTCGAGCTGCCGGATCAGTTCTATCACATCATTCTGGTCGATCCACGGCTCAAGGCCACGGGCTATGTCACGTTGGGGCGGTTGTTGTCGTCGCATCGGGATATGGCCTTGCGCGACCTGACCGAGGATACGTTTCGCACCTTTCACGTCACCCAAGACGTCGAAGAAGTTGCCCAAGCGATCAACCACTATCACATGATCACCGCGCCGGTGGTCGATGACGACGGTCGCGTGGTGGGGGTGATCACCATCGACGACGCGATGATGTTCCTAGAAGAAGAAGCCGAAGAAGACATCCTGCGTCTGGCCGGTGTTGGCGAAGGGTCGCTATCTGACCGCGTGATCAACACCACCAAACAGCGGTTTCCATGGTTGGCTGTCAATCTGGTCACGGCGATCCTTGCCTCGCTTGTCATTGCGATGTTCGAGGAAACTATCGCAGGGTTGGTCGCGCTGGCGGTGCTGATGCCGATCGTGGCGTCTATGGGCGGCAATGCAGGCACCCAGTCGCTGACTGTGGCCGTGCGCGCCATTGCCACCCGCGACCTGACCCCTGCCAACGTTTGGCGCGTGATCCGGCGCGAAGTGCTGGTGGGCCTGATCAACGGTCTGATTTTTGCGGTCGTGATGGGCATTGTCGGCATCATCTGGTTCGGATCGCCTATGTTGGGTGCGGTGATCGGGGTCGCGATGGTGATCAATCTGGTCGTCGCGGGGCTTGCCGGCACTGTGATCCCTGTGCTTCTTGAACGTATCGGGATTGACCCCGCGCTTGCCTCTGGTGCCTTTGTGACGACGGTGACCGATGTGGTGGGCTTTTTCGCATTTTTGGGGCTTGCAGCAGCATGGTTGATTTAACACAGATCAAATCCGAGGCGCGCAAAGCGGCGTTTGCCCGTCGCAAGACCGCGCATGACACGGGCACAGGCACCGCCGCCCATCTTAGTTCGGTTCTGGCGGGGTATCGCGGTGTCCCGTTGGCGGGCTACATGGCAATGCGCACCGAGATCGACCCCGCCGCCGCGATGGAAGAGGCCTCGGCCCACGGCCCTGTGGGCGTGCCTGTGATCATGGGGGCAGGGCAGCCGCTAAAGTTCCGGACTTGGTCACCTGATGTGGTCATGATCGACGGCGCATTTGGCGCCAGCATACCGCAATCGGGCGATTGGCTAGAGCCTGAAATCCTGATTGTGCCCTTGGTCGCCTTTGATATGGGCGGCAACCGGCTGGGCTATGGCGGCGGGTTCTACGACCGGACGCTGGAAGGGTTGCGCGCAAAACGCCCCACGCTTGCCATCGGCTTTGCCTATGCCGAACAAGAGGCGCAGTCATTGCCGCTGGAACCCACCGACCAGCCGCTGGATATGATCGTCACCCAACACGGTGTGATCACATTCTAGTGGCGCCTTGCGCAAAATCCCTATGGCGCAGGTCCGTCTGGCGGCGTAACAACGCGGTATGAAGATACTATTCCTAGGCGACGTCATGGGGCGCGCAGGTCGCAAGGCGATCACAGACCATCTGCCACAGCTGCGCACGGATTGGGCGCTTGATTTCGTTGTGGTGAACGGGGAAAACGCGACAGGCGGGATGGGGCTGTCGGGCCCGCATGCCAAAATCCTGCTCGATGCTGGCGCGGATGTCATCACCCTTGGCGATCACGCCTTTGATCAAAAGGATATGATGACCGCCATCGCCAACGAGCCGCGCATCATCCGGCCCGTCAACTTTTCCAAAGCAGCCCCGGGTGTAGGCGCGCGGGTGTTCAACGCGTCGCGCGGACGCAAGATCCTTGTCACCCAGGTCTTGGGGCAAGTGTTCATGAAACGCCCCTTTGACGACCCGTTCTCGGCGCTGGATGCAACGCTAAAGCAATACCCGATGGGCGGGGCCGTGCAGGCCAGCTTGGTCGACATCCACTGCGAGGCCACGTCCGAAAAGATGGCCGTTGGCCATTTCTGTGATGGCCGCGCCAGCGTTGTCGTCGGCACCCATACCCATGTGCCCACCGCAGACGCGATGATCCTGCCGCGCGGCACCGCCTATCTGACCGACGCGGGCATGTGTGGCGACTATAATTCCGTGATCGGCATGGACAAAGAAGAACCCCTGCGCCGTTTTATCACCGGCATGCCCAAGGCGCGGTTCTCCCCGGCTGCGGGCGAGGCGACGCTATCGGGGCTATATATCGAAACCGACGACCGCACCGGCACAGCCACCCGCGTTGTGCAAGTCCGCCACGGTGGCAAGCTGCAAGCCTCGGGCCCGCAGTGACCCCTTGCGACCCGCAGCCCCAATAAGGCACCCTAGCAGACATGACTGATCTGATGTTTCTAACCCAGACCCAAGGCGCATGGCTGACAATCGCGGTTGTGGTCGGCATGTTTGTGCTGTTCTTGCGCGAAATTTTCCCGACCGAAGTCGTCGCCATGATCGGCGCGTCGATCCTGTTGGTCACGGGGGTTTTGTCCTATGACGACGCGGTCACGGCCCTTGCCAACCCTGCACCGTGGACGATTGCGGCCATGTTTATCATCGTGGGGGCGCTGGTGCGCACTGGCGCGCTAAACGCGATGACCCAAGTCGCCGAGGCCCAAGCCAAGAAAAACCCCGCCCGCGCCATCGGCGGCGCGTTGTTGTTTGTGGCCTTTGCAAGCGCGATCATGAACAACACCCCGCTGGTTGTTGTGATGATCCCCGTCTTTGTGCAACTGTCCCGCAGCTTGGGCACGTCTGCGTCCAAGCTGTTGATACCCCTGTCTTATGCCGCGATTGTCGGGGGCACGATGACATTGCTGGGCACCTCGACCAACCTGTTGGTCGACGGGGTCGCGCGGGCGTCAGGGATGGAACCCTTTGGCATTCTTGAAATCCTGCCTGTGGGGCTGGTCGTGGTGACATGGACGTTCATCTATCTGTATTTCGCGGGTCCGCGCCTGCTGCCTGACCGGTCCAGCATGGCGGGCTTGTTGTCGGACCGTTCCAAGATGCGGTTCTTTTCCGAGGCGGTGATCCCGCGCGACAGCAACCTGATCGGGCGCGAGGTTCTGGGCGTGCAACTGTTCAAACGCGACGGTGTGCGCCTGATCGACGTTATCCGCGGCGACGTGTCCTTGCGGCGCAACCTGCAAGGGGTCGAATTGCAACAAGGCGACCGAGTGGTGCTGCGCACAGCGATGACCGAGCTGCTGTCGCTCCAAGCCACCCCCGAATTGCGCCGCGTGGATCAGGTATCGGCGGTTGAAACAACGACCGTCGAGGTCCTGATCACCCCTAACTGCCGGATGGTCGGACGCACGCTTGGCTCGTTGCGGCTGCGCCGTCGTTATGCGGTCTATACGCTGGCGGTGCACCGGCGTGACACGAATATCGGACGCCAGATGGATGACCTGATCGTGCGGGTCGGGGACACGCTGCTGCTAGAAGGTTCACCCGATGATATCGCGCGGCTGTCGGCGGATATGAACCTCGGGGATGTGTCCAAACCGTCCGAGCGCGCCTACCGGCGGGGCCGTGCCCCCATTGCCATTGCGACGCTTTTGGCTGTTGTGACGCTGGCTGCGCTGAACGTCGCGCCGATCCTGCTGTTGGCCGTTGTCGGTGTCACGGTTGTGCTGATGACAGGCTGCATCGACGCCGAAGAAGCGTTCGGTTTCGTCGATGGTCGCCTGCTTGCGCTGATTTTCGCGATGCTGGGGGTTGGGGCCGCGCTGCAATCCTCTGGCGCTGTGGCGATGGTCGCGGGAAGCCTGTCGCCCTATATGACCACGCTGCCGCCGTTCCTGATCGTGCTTGCAGTCTATGCGCTGGCGTCAGTCCTGACCGAATTGGTCAGCAACAATGCCGTGGCCGTGGTGATGACACCTGTGGCCATCGGGCTTGCCACAGCCATCGGGGTCGACCCGCGACCACTGGTTGTGGCCGTGATGATCGCGGCCAGCGCCAGTTTCGCCACCCCGATCGGCTATCAGACCAACACATTGGTTTACGGCCCCGGCGGTTATAAATTCGCCGACTTCTTGCGCTTTGGTATCCCGTTGAACCTGACGCTGGCCCCGATTGTCAGTTTTGTAATCCCGATGGTCTGGCCGTTATAGGCCCGTCATCTTGGCCAAAACCCCCCGCCCGAGGCATCCGTCGCTTGCAACTTGAACCAGTGGGGTGATCTGGCATAGAAGGGCACAAACCACAGACAACAGGATCGACACATGGCCGGCCACTCAAAATGGGCAAACATCCAGCACCGCAAAGGGCGTCAGGACAAACTGCGTTCGAAACTATTTTCCAAGCTGGCAAAGGAAATCACCGTTGCCGCCAAAATGGGCGACCCTGACCCCGACAAGAACCCGCGCCTGCGTCTGGCCGTAAAAGAAGCCAAATCCAATTCCGTGCCCAAGGATGTGATTGATCGCGCGATCAAGAAATCCCAAGGCGGTGATGCGGAAAATTACGATGAAATCCGCTATGAAGGCTATGGCCCCAACGGGATCGCCGTGATCGTCGAAGCGATGACCGACAACAAGAACCGCACCGCATCCACTGTGCGATCTACCTTCTCCAAGAACGGCGGCAACTTGGGCGAGACAGGTTCGGTCGGGTTTATGTTCGACCGTATGGGCGAGGTGGTTTATCCTGCGTCCGTAGGCGACGCCGATACCGTGATGATGGCCGCGATTGAGGCGGGCGCCGAGGACGTGCAATCGGACGAGGACGCGCATGTGATCTATTGCGCCGACACCGACCTGAACGACGTCTCGACCGCGCTCGAGGCCGAGCTGGGCGAAAGCGAGACCACCAAGTTGATCTGGAAGCCCAACATGACAACCGAGGTCGACGCCGAGGGTCTGGCCAAACTGATGAAGCTGCTCGACACATTGGAAGAAGACGACGACGTCCAACGCGTCACCACCAACATGGAAGCTTCGGACGAGGTTCTGGCGTCTTTTGAGGGCTAAATAGCGACGATGCGGATTTAGGCAAGGGCGCGCGGGGTAGATCCTTGTGCGCCCTTAGTCGTTGGTGACGACCCCTGCGGCAATCAGTTCTGCGCGGTCGGGAAACCACATCTGATCGTGGGGCACGGCCATCGCGCGGTCCATGAAACCGGCGTCGGCACCTAGGGCGATAAAGGCTGCGACATCGCGGGCCTGTTCTTGGTCCGGATCAAGGGTCCGGACAGTGCTGTTCAATTGGTAGCCGTGAAATCCCAGCCGCCCATTGGCCCCCAGCGTCCTGACACGACCCGCGACATAGACCAACGTGCATGCCGAGGCGCAGGTGCCTGTCACATGCGTGTCCAGCCCCGCGTCGCGCACCAGCCGCGCAAGGCCGCGCGCGGCGGGGATGCGGCCGCCGTCGCTGGTCAGGATCAGGCGGGTCGCATCGGGATGGGCGGCTAGCGTCAGGCCCAGCGCATCATAGGCTGGGAACCCGATGTCGCCCGTCATGGTAATGTCCGATCCGTCCACTTGCAGCGATAGAGGGGTGCTGATCACGGGCGGATCGGTCCGGAACACGCTTGCGATATGGTCCATCACGTCCATCGCTGACGCGGCAGCCACCAAGATACAAAGCGCGCGCAACACGATTTGGCCGCCGGCTCGAGTGGCTCTCCAGACCCAGAGGGTGGTCACGAACAATATCGCCAGATCGACAACCGCCAGCCCGACCACAGCCACATACCATGGCCGCGAGATTACCCCGAGCCACGCACCGTACATGGCAATCCGGACCAGAACAAAGGCGCAAACCGATATTATGGCAGGGGATTGCAACATCGGACCATTTCATCACATTTGCGTATGCACTGCAAATCCGGCCCAGTGTGCTTGCCATTGTGCGCGGGGCCTGTCACGCCTGACGCATGAGCAAACCAATAGTGCAAAACTCGCCTATGATGGGCATCTTTTGGATGGTGGTCACCGGTTTTATGTTTGTGGCCGTCACCGCGATTGTGAAATATGTCGGGTCAGACCTTCCCGCGGCCCAAGGGGCGTTTTTGCGGTATATTCTGGGGCTGGTGTTCCTGATCCCGATGATCCGCCCGATTTTGGATGCCCGCCTGTCGCGCCGCCAGATAGTCTGGTTCGGGTGGCGCGGTGTGGCCCATACGCTGGCGGTGATCTGCTGGTTTTTCGCCATGTCGCGCATCCCGATCGCCGAGGTCACGGCGATGAACTACCTGTCGCCTATCTATGTCACGATTGGTGCGGCCGTTTTGTTGGGCGAACGCCTGCCGCCACGGCGCCTGATCGCGGTTATTGTCGCGCTGGTTGGCGCGTTGATC
>CAXIAS010000096.1:0-8122 GCA_964022195.1 uncultured Roseobacteraceae bacterium | reverse complement strand
TGGATCAACGACACGATTTTTAACCTGTATACGCAACTGCATCAAATGGGGTTCGCCCATTCGATCGAGGTTTGGGACAGATCGGAGCTGGTCGGTGGGGTCTATGGCGTAACCTTGGGTGCCGCGTTCTTTGGTGAAAGCATGTTCAGCACCCGCACCGACGCGTCGAAAATCGCCCTCATCTATCTGGTTGACCGATTAAGGCTGGGCGGGTTCGATCTGTTCGATACGCAGTTCCTAACCGATCATCTGGCGAGCTTGGGGGCAATAGAAATTCCGCGCGATGCCTATCGCCGCCGACTGGACAGCGCATTGGAAAAAACTGCCACATTTATAGAAAATGACGTTAATCCAACGCCTTATGACCTGATACAGCGCAACACCCAGACATCATAACGCGGGTGATCCATTGCGTTTAGCGCAGGTGCCGACGCTATCAACCAACCATTGAACACGGGATCAGTAATTTCGCGGTAAAGAACCGTAACCATCGCAAATGCGTCGCCGGACGGGTTGGCGTTAGGGTAACGACATTCATTCAGGCGGACCTTTAGATGGCCCAACAATCCGGTTTCTCCGGTTTGTAGCTCTAGATCTGTCAATTCGCCGGTTACTTTGTCCAGCACGCGCAAAACGCCACCCGCCGCTGTCGACGCCTTTTGTGCGTTTGCCACGGTCGCGGTCAAACATATCAGGACGATGAGCGCGCGAAGCATTCTACTCAGGCGTCCACGCTTCGTAATCGCTACGCGCAACGGGCTTTGGCTGGCGGATCGAGCCTGCGGGCGCATAGGCCTCTGCAGTGCCGGTCAAGTTCTCAATATGGGGCTTTTCCCACGATTTATGGTTAATCGGGGCCTCGGTGGGGGGCTGGTCCCAAGTGCGATGCAGCCAGCCGTGCCATTCAGGGCTAACGCGGCTCGCCTCGGCGTAACCGTTAAAGATAACCCAGCGTTTGCTGTCGTCGGCGTTGCGGTAATAGATATTCCCTTCGGCGTCTTCGCCGACCTTGTTGCCCTTGCGCCATGTCCAGAACTGGGTGCCAAATGTCTGGCCGTTCCACCATGTAAAGACGCGTTTGATCGTATTTCCAAGGCCCATGGGACTCTCCTTAGGTATCTTAGCTACCTCATGCCGCAAACTGCACAAAAGGTCCAGACCGCTATTGGTCCGGCGCCAGTGCGGTCAGTTCGATTTCGATCTTATATTTTGGATCAATCAGGTCGCAAACAATCATTGTGGCCGCTGGCGGGTTTTCCCCGAACGTTTGTGCCAAAATCGGCCAACATTGTTCAAAATCCCCCGCGTTCGGCAACATATAGGTGACGCGCACCGCGTCTTGGATTCGGGCCCCTGCTTGCTCCAATGCGTCCTTGATAACATTCAGGGCGGATGTGCATTGCGCCGCCACATCAGTAGGCACGTCAGGTCCTGTGGCCACGGTGCCCGCAACATGCACAAAACCGCCCGCAACAACTGCCCTGCAATAGCCGATCTTGGCCTCGAACGGGCCACCGGAATGAATACGCGTGATCGTCATTACCCTGCCGAAGCGGTTTCGGACTTGGCCTTGCTTTCGTCGTGGATCATCAGCGGCGAGGCGTCTGAATTGACAGCCTCTTCATTGACGACGACCTCGGTCACAGTATCCATGCCGGGCAGGTCGAACATCGTATCAAGCAGGATGTCTTCCATTATGGACCGCAGGCCGCGGGCACCGGTTTTGCGCTCGATCGCACGTTTGGCAATCGCAGCCAGCGCGTCATCGGTAAAGGTCAGTTCGACCTCTTCCAGCTCAAACAGGCGCTGATACTGCTTGACGAGCGCGTTCTTGGGCTTGCTCAGGATCGTGACCAAGGCATCCTCGTCCAAGTCTTCTAGTGTGGCGATAACAGGCAAACGGCCAACAAATTCAGGGATCAAACCGAATTTCAACAGATCCTCGGGTTCGAGGTCTTTGAACACCTCGCCGACACCGCGATCGTCGTTGTTACGCACCTCGGCACCGAATCCCATACCGGACCCTTTGCCGCGCTGTGCGATGATTTTATCCAGACCGGCAAAAGCACCACCACAAATGAACAGAATATTGGTCGTGTCTACCTGCAGGAATTCCTGTTGCGGGTGTTTACGCCCGCCTTGGGGCGGCACAGAAGCGACGGTGCCTTCCATGATTTTCAGCAACGCCTGCTGCACACCTTCGCCCGACACATCGCGCGTGATCGAAGGGTTGTCGGACTTGCGGGTGATCTTATCGACCTCGTCAATATAAACGATGCCGCGCTGCGCCCGTTCGACGTTATATTCCGAGGCCTGCAACAGCTTGAGGATGATGTTTTCGACGTCTTCGCCGACATAGCCGGCCTCGGTCAATGTGGTGGCGTCCGCCATCGTGAACGGCACATCCAGAATGCGGGCCAGCGTTTGGGCCAATAGCGTTTTACCGCACCCCGTCGGGCCGATCAGCATGATGTTGGATTTCGCCAGCTCAATATCGGATTTTTCGGCGTGGTTCAGACGTTTGTAGTGGTTATGCACAGCCACCGACAGCACGCGTTTGGCATGCATCTGACCAATGACATAGTCATCCAGAACGCCACAAATATCAGTTGGGGTTGGCACCCCTTCACCCGCCTTCAGGCTGGATGATTTTGTTTCTTCACGGATGATGTCCATGCACAGCTCAACGCATTCATCGCAAATGAAAACGGTCGGCCCCGCGATCAGCTTGCGCACCTCGTGCTGGCTTTTGCCGCAAAAGCTACAGTAGAGGGTGTTTTTGCTGTCGTTGCCGGAGTTGTTCGCCATCGTTTTCCCTTTTGGCCAAGTGCCATGCGCATAATTTGTTCGGGCTGCCCCTGTGCCAACACTAGGACAGCCCGCTTGTGGCTACAATGTCAAAATGACCCATCGCACGGTCACGTTAACATGCCGTATCAGTCTTCGGATTTGTCGCGGTTTTCGACGATTTCGTCGATCAAACCCCAATCTTTCGCCTCTTGGGGGGACATAAAGTTGTCACGCTCCAGCGCCGCCTCAACCTTTTTCAAGGTATTGCCAGTATGTTTGACATAGATCTCGTTCAGGCGCGTCTTGAGCTTTTGGGTTTCTTGCGCATGGATCATGATATCCGTCGCCTGTCCCTGATAGCCGCCCGACGGCTGGTGAACCATGACGCGACTATTGGGCAGGCTGAAACGCATGCCATTTTCGCCTGCGGTCAGCAGCAATGACCCCATTGACGCGGCCTGACCGATAACCAGTGTCGACACCTTCGGGCGGATGTATTGCATCGTGTCGTAGATCGACAAACCGGATGTCACAACGCCGCCGGGGCTGTTGATATACATGCTGATTTCTTTTTTCGGGTTGTCGGCCTCAAGGTGCAACAGCTGCGCCACAACCAGTTGGCTCATGCCATCGTGGACCGGTCCGTTCACGAAAATGATCCGCTCTTTCAGCAGGCGGCTGAAAATATCATAGGCCCGTTCCCCGCGCGAGGTCTGCTCGACCACCATTGGAACAAGGTTCATATATGTCTCGACTGGGTCTTGCATCTGCTGTGCCTCTCTGTTGGACAGGGTCGTCCTAAATCATAAATCCTGACAGAGTCTTAGTGACACCGTGCAGGGGCTTCAAGGTCACACAAGTTGATTGACAAAAGCGTAACCCATAGCTTACGGTAAGCCATGGCTAACACAGTTGCAATAGACCGGCTTTTTGACGCGTTTGCGGATCAGACACGGCGCGCGATCTTGCACGAATTGCGCGCAGGGCCGCTGCCCGTTGGTGATCTGTCGCAGCGGTTGCCAATCAGTCGCCCTGCCGTCAGCCAACATCTGCGCATATTGACCGATGCGGGCATATTGCACGTGACGCCCGCGGGCAACCGTCGGATATACGGCTTTGCCCCTGACGGGATCGCCCCTCTGCGTGCCTATCTGGACGAGATGTGGGATGACGCGCTGACCGGCTTTGCCCGCGCAGCACAGGCCCAATCAACCAAGGACACCCCATGACCCCGATTGTGAAAACACTTGATGTCCCGCTGACACCTCAAGACGCGTTTGATCTGTTCACAAAACAGATCGGCAGATGGTGGCCCGTTGACAGCCACTCGATCTCGGCTGGCAGTGGCACATTGCCCCAAGACCTGACCCTCGAGCCGAAACAGGGCGGTAAAATCATTGAAACCGACACCAAAGGCGACCCGCACCCTTGGGGGCACATCACCCACTGGTCCGAAGGCGCACGCGTCGACATCAACTGGTATGTTGGGCGCGATGTGTCGCAAGCCACGCAAATCAGCGTGACCTTCACCCCGATCGATACGGGGACGCGGGTCGATCTGACCCATTCAGGCTTTGCCGCGCATGGGGAAACGGCTCGGGCATCGCACGACAGCTACGACATGGGATGGGACCACGTTTTGGGACAACGGTTTTTACAGCAATGCCGGATCGTTCTGTCACACGCCGCCTTGGACACCTATTAAACCCTGCGTCATCATTGCCTGTGCCCGCCCTGCGCCCTAGTTTGAATGCTAATGGACAATCGGGGGGACATCATGACAACGACATTGACAGTGAACGGCAAGGTCAAGACGCTTGACCTGCCTGACGACGTGCCGCTGCTCTGGGCTTTGCGCGACGGGCTGGGCATGACGGGGACGAAATTCGGATGCGGCGTGTCTGCTTGCGGGGCTTGCACTGTGCATATCGACGGACAGGCGGTCCGATCCTGCCAGATCGCCATCGCCGATGTCTGGGGCCCTGTCACTACAATCGAAGGGTTGGGCGATCCTGACAATATGGCCGTGATCCAGCAGGCTTGGGTCGATCATCAAGTCGCGCAATGCGGCTACTGCCAGTCCGGTCAGATCATGCAAGCGGCAGACCTGCTGGCCGCCAATCCTAACCCATCTGATGTTGATATCGATGCCGCGATGATGGGCAACTTGTGCCGCTGCGGGACTTATCCACGTATCCGCGCCGCGATCAAAGACGCCGCATCCAAATTGCAGGAGGGTTAAGAGATGGCCGACATCGGAAAAATCGCCCGCCGCACATTCCTGATCGGGTCCGCTGCCATCGTGGGCGGTGTCGCGTTCGGCTACTATCAGGTCCAAAAAGACGCCCCCAACCCGCTAACGCCCCTAGATGGCGAAGCCACGCTGAATCCTTACATCCTGATCGACACCCAAGGTGTCACAATCATCGCGCCTCGCGCCGAGATGGGCCAAGGCGTGCATACGACCCTTGCCGCCCTCGTGGCCGAGGAACTGGACCTTGCATGGGATGACGTGCGCGTGATGCATGGCCCGCCCGGGCAGGCCTACTATAACAGTGCGCTGCTGGGCATGGCCCTGCCGTTTCGGCACTATGCCGATACCGATTTCAAACACGGGCTGCGCAAGGGCGTGGGCAAGATCGGCAAACTTCTGTCCTTGCAGGTCACCGGCGGCTCGACCTCGGTCAAGGACGCCTACGAGCGGATGCGCCACGCAGGGGCATCGGCGCGCGAAACGTTGAAACAGGCCGCCGCAAACCGGCTGGACTTGAACGTGTCCGACCTGACCACCAAAGACGGCATGGTCATCGCCCCCGATGGCACCGCCCTGCCCTATTCCGCGCTGGCCGAGGACGCATCGCAGCTGTCGCCTGCAGATGCGGACCTGCGCCCGTCGTCGGAATGGAAATTGCTGGGAAAATCCCTACCCCGCACGGATATGGTTGGCAAATCGACAGGCACCGCGCAGTTTGCCATCGATACCGTTCTACCGGGCATGAAATTCGGCACCGCCCGTATCAACCCGCGCCGCAGCGCGATGGTGTCCTATAACGCCACAGCCGCCGAAGCCATGGACGGGGTCGAGGCGATTGTCGATCTGGGCGACGGGATCGGTGTGATTGCAAATAACACATGGACGGCATTCCAAGCCGCCCAAGCCGTCGAGATCGAATGGGAGGCCGCGACCTATCCGCCGACCACCGACTTGTTGTTTGGCGAAATCAGGGCTTCGCTTGAGTCCAAGCCCAATTCGACTGCACGCGACGATGGTGATGTCACCGCACAGGTAGATGGCACCGAGGTCACCGCCGACTATAGCGTCCCGTGGCTGGCCCACGCCACGATGGAACCGATGAGCGCGACCGCGTGGCTTCAGGACGGCAAATTGACCGTTTGGGCAGGCAACCAAGCGCCGATCCTGGTGCGCGACAAATGCGCCGAGATCGCAGGTCTGCCGCCCGAGGCGGTCACACTTCATACAACACTGATGGGCGGCGGATTCGGCAGGCGGGGCGAATACGACTTTTCGGCCCATGCGGTCAAACTGGCCATGGCGATGCCGGATACGCCTGTCAAAATGACATGGACCCGAGAAGAAGACATGCAGCATGATTTCTACCGTCCAGCCGCCGCAGCACGGTTCCGCGGGATTGTGGCGGATGGCACGGTCAAGCTGATCGACGGCGCAATCGCCGCCCCCTCGGTGACCCGCGCCGCAGGCAAACGCATTTCAGGCCAAGAGGCCCCCGGCCCTGATCGCGGCCACGTAGAAGGCGCATATGACCAGCCCTACGGGATCGAGAATTACCGCATCACCGGCCACCTGACCGACATCAGCGTCCCCATCGGGTTCTGGCGGTCCGTCGGTTGCTCGTTCAACGGGTTCTTTCTGGACACATTTCTGGACGAAATGGCACATGCTGCGGCTGCAGACCCGCTGCAATTCCGCCTGCAAATGATGCAAGACGAACACGCGGCCTCGGCGCAGACATTGCGAACGGTTGCCGAAGTCAGCAACTGGACAGGCACAACGCCCGATGGTGTCGGGCGCGGCGTCGGCTTTACCCACTCGTTTGGAACCGCCGTCGCAATGGTGGTCGAGGTCGTCGACCAAGACGGTGCTATCCGCGTCAACAAGGTCTGGATTGCCGCAGATGTAGGCACTGCCCTAGATCCCGCGATCATCGAATCCCAACTGGTTTCGGGGGCAATTTATGGCCTATCTGCCGCTATTCAGGGGGAAATCACCTTTGACGACGGGGCCGTCCAACAGTGGAATTTCCCCGACTATGATGCCCTGCGCATGCACAATACCCCCCAATTCGACGTGACTGTTCTGGAAAACCAAACCCATATCGGCGGCGTCGGCGAGCCTGGAACGCCCCCATCAATGCCAGCCCTTGGCAACGCATTATTTGACCTGACAGGCCAACGGGCGCGTGATTTGCCGTTCAACAAGACCTTTGATTTGCTGCTCTAGGTTCTCGGACAACACCCCAACCACAATCACCAAACAATAAGGCCGTTTCGTCACAAATGCCGCGAAACGGCCTTAATTGATTCAAATTGTCACAAAATTTCCTTCAACTTCTCGAAATGGACATGGGTCAAACCAAATCCTGACACCGCAACTGCTTACCTGTCGGACCCAAGGTAAGGCATGCATCCGATATGCCGACGCCGACTGAGGTTATGAGGTTATCAATGCAACGGTTTGAAACGCGCACTAATGCACCAATCATGGGAACACGTTCTGCGTCCGCGGCATTGAAAATGGGTGGAGTGCAGTTAGATGCCTGATTATAATGTAGTTTTTTACGATTTCTCAACCAGCAACACGTTCTCGACGTCGAATGGCGGGACATATGTCTACGCCGGTCCGGCCGTCGCTGCCGGTAGCGCTGTCATTACCGACAACGAAGCAGGCGTCGGTGGCCAGAACCTGGATGATGACAATAACGGTGGCGAATTGGCCACTGCGAATGTTACATTGGGCGCACTCACGTCGACCGGTGTAAATGTTGACGCAGAAATCACGTGGACCGTCCGCGACGTCCTGACCGGTGAAGTCTTTCAGATCGCTCAGTTCGATGTCGAATCCGGAGGTGCGTCTGGTCTTTATCTTATGTCCGAGATCCCGTTGATCGTTGGACGCGAATACGAGACCCTAGATTATAACACCAACCCTAACGCCGATGCTGGCGATCCGGCCTTCAATTACCAAGACCATGCCAATTCGGCGTTTTTCTCCGATGGGACAGTGTCCGGCACATCCGGTGATGACGTCATCGACGGCAGCTATCTGGGCGACAACGACGGCGACCGCGTCGAT
>CAXIAS010000095.1:0-8146 GCA_964022195.1 uncultured Roseobacteraceae bacterium | reverse complement strand
GGCATCATCGATGGCAAATTGCACATTGGAATTGTTCCTGATTATCAGCGTCATCCTAGCCTTGGCTATACTGCGTTATTTGAGGAAGACGTCGGGTTGTTTTGCGGTGGGGATCATCCGTTGGTTGACGCCATCCGTCAGAACGCGAAACTAACCGAAGAAGATATTTGCAAACACCAGCTGGTTTATCGAGCCTATTTTGAAAGTGATCGCCTGCGACAGCGCAAACAGCGTTTCCCCGTTGGCAGCACCGTCTATCAGACAGAAGCAGTCCTCGCACTCGTGCGCAGTGGTGTCTACTTGGGGTATTTTCCCACGCACTGCCAAAGCTTGATGCGAGGTGAATTCTTTGAACTTCTTCCCGAAGTCTTCAGATATTCGACACCCATTTGTGCAGTTTGGAGAGCCGACAGAAAGCGCTCACTCATTTTGCAGGATTTTCTGCAGCTACTCAGCGAGGATCGTCAGGTTTTGTGACCACTAGCGCGAATGCAGGGCGAATTGGGTCGCGGGGCGAAAACCCAAGCGAAACCAATGCGCACATTGCGCTTAGATCCGACATTCTTGGTTCGGTTCGCCGCGGCTATTCGCTGTGCCGATCCCCACTCTGATCGCGAAACCCGTTCACAATCGGATAGCGGCGGTCCAGCCAGAATGCGGCCCGCGACAGTCGGGTGCCCGGCGCGGATTGAAAACGTTTGTATTCGCTGATGTAGAGCAGGTGTTCGACCCGTTTGACTGTATCACGCGCGTAACCTGCGGCGATGCAATCGGCGACGGATGCCTCATTATCTACAAGCATTTCAAGAATACCATCCAGCACGTCATAGGGCGGCAGGCTATCGCTGTCTTTTTGATCAGGGCGCAGCTCGGCCGTTGGCGGTTTGTCGATAATCGCTACAGGTATCATCTCGCCAGGGGGGGCCAGCATCCAATCGCGATGGTTCTGATTGCGCCAGCGGCAGGTCGCAAATACGCGGGTTTTATACATGTCTTTGATCGGGTTATAGCCACCCGACATGTCACCGTAGATCGTGGCATAGCCTACAGCAACTTCGGATTTGTTGCCGGTGGTCAGCAACATTTCACCAAATTTGTTCGATTGAGCCATCAACAGCAAACCACGCAGACGCGACTGGATGTTTTCCTCAGTCAGGCCCTCGTCCAAGCCCTCAAACAAGGGCGCGAGTGCTTCTGTCACTGCGGCACGCGGGCCCGCTATTGACACCGTGTCGTATTTGCAGCCCAGCGCATCGACAACCGACTGCGCGTCATCAAGGGATGCTTGCGACGTGTATTCAGACGGTAGCATCACGCCGCGCACGTTCTCGGGCCCAAGCGCGTCTGCGGCAATCGCGGCCACAATCGCGCTGTCGACCCCGCCGGACAAACCCAACAGTGCTTTTTTGAAACCGGTCTTGCGGAAATAATCGCGCAAGGTTTCAACCATGGCGCGGTAGTCTTGTTCGATCTCGCAGGGCAGGATCGCTTTGTCGCCTTCGACCGCGACCCAGCCATCGGCGGTCCGCTCAAAGTCGACATGGGCGACGGCGGCATCAAAAACCGGCAATTGCATAGCCAGTTTACCACCTCGGTTCAGCACAAACGAGCCGCCGTCAAAGGCCTGATCATCCTGACCGCCGATCATGTTCACATAGACCAATGGAACGGCGTTTTCGACAACGCGCGACACCATCTGGTTCATACGCACGTCGTGTTTATTGCGAAAATAGGGCGAACCGTTGGGCACCACCAAAATCTCGGCGCCGCTCTCGACCATGGCTTCGGCGACGTCTTCATACCATGCATCTTCGCAGATGGGCGACCCGATACGGGGACCATCAGGCATAGCATAGGGGCCTTGAATTGGGCCGCGATTGAATTGGCGCACTTCATCGAAGACGTTGAAATTAGGTAAAAAATGTTTGAGTTGCCGAGCAACCACCTTGCCGCCACGACAAATGTGATAGGCGTTATACAGCCGTCCATCTTCAAAATGAGGCCCACCGACCGCGACCGTAGGACCATCTGCGCAGGCGACCGCCAATGCCTCGACTGCAGCCATTGCGTCTAGATAGAACGCAGGCTTGCGCACGAGATCTTGGGTTGAATAACCGGTGATAAACATCTCCGGCAAAGCAACCATATCCGCGCCGGCGTCCTTGGCCGCCTGCCATGCATCACGTGCCATTTCGGCATTGCCCGCGATATCACCAACGGTCGGGTTCAACTGGGCTATCGTTAGACGGAAATGATCGCTCATCGCTTAAATCCTTTTGCTTGCGCCCAGATGTAGCAGAAAGGTGAGCAAGTGAAAGCCGATTGCGCTGTGATCAGGCCCGATCTGCCGTTGTCAGACAGTCACCCGTCGACTAGGTTAACCCACGAGGACTGAATTGGGGTGAGCGGAATGACCAAGGCACTGTGGCAGCAGGCAGCGTATGCGACGGCAATGTTGTGCGCCGGCGCAGCAAATGCGCAGGATGTTCAAACCAAGCAATATGATGATGGCGGCATCTATGAAGGTGCGTTTCTGAACGGCAAACAGCACGGTCAAGGCACATATCGCCTGCCAAATGGCTATGAATACAGTGGCGAATGGGTGGCGGGCGAAATCCGCGGCCTTGGCTCGGCACGGTTCCCCAACGGGTCAATCTACGAGGGCGGGTTTGTCGCGGGCAAACCAGACGGCACCGGCAAAATCACATTCGCCGATGGAGGCACCTACGAAGGTGACTGGTCGCAGGGCAATATAACCGGACGCGGCATTGCGACTTACGCCAATGGTGTCAGCTACGAGGGCGAATTCCGAAACGCCATGCACCACGGCACGGGCACCATGCGCAGCCCGAACGGATATGAATATACCGGTCCGTGGATCAACGGTGTCAAAGAGGGCGAAGGCCGCATCGTCTATCCCGACGGTGCAATCTACGAGGGTATCCTGAAGGCTGGTGAACGCGACGGCCCAGGCACTCTGACTATGGCTGACGGGCTGGTCTACATTGGCACATGGGTCAATGGCCAAATCGAAGGCGAAGGCAAGCTAGAGCAACCCAATGGCGACATTTACGAGGGCGGGCTTGTCGCGGGTCGCAGACAGGGGACCGGCACCGTTACCTATGCAAACGGAGACATTTATGTCGGCGGCTTTGCCCAAGACAAGCGCCACGGCCAAGGCACGTTTACCGGCACGGACGGCTACACATATTCTGGTGACTGGAAGTCGGGCCAGATCGAAGGCACCGGCAAAGTCACCTATCCGGACGGGTCAGTATATACCGGCACATTCAAAACCGACTTGGCCCACGGTCAGGGAAAAATTACCTATCCCGACGGATCCAGCTATGACGGCGAATGGGAAAACGGCGTGATAAACGGGGATGGTATTGCCACCTATGCCAATGGGCTTGTTTATGAGGGCGCGTTCCTGAACGCCAAGAACCATGGCTTTGGCAAAATGACTTATGCTGACGGTTACACCTACGAAGGGGCATGGGCCGATGGTCAACGCAATGGCATCGGGAATGCTACCTATGCCGACGGGACGGTCTATGAGGGCGACTTTAAAAATGGCCAGCGCCATGGCACTGGCACGATCACCCTGCCGGACGGGTTCGTCTATGCGGGTAGCTGGGACAATGGCGAAATCAGCGGTATCGGCGTCGCGACTTATGCAAACGGCGATATCTACGAGGGCACATTTGTGCGAGGCCGCCGTCAGGGACCGGGCACAATGCGCTATGTGAACGGCCAAGAAGCCAAAGGCGATTGGGTCGACGGCGCGCTGGTCGAAACCACCGCCGAAGTCTCCGATCCACCTGCGATAGATGACGCAGAGCAAGCCGAGGAAACGGAATAGCAGTCTGCTTGGCTCGCAAGGCTGGTCTGGCTAATTTACTTCCTCTGTCAAAACCTTGTGGCGCTTGTCGTTGGGGGGACGGCCTTGCCTTACCATGGCACGACCTTGCCAGAGTAATCGAAAAAACCGCCCGATTGTTCCGGCCCCAAGCCGTCGATCACGCGCCACAGGTTTAGCGCGGCCTCGTCTGCTGCGACCATTGAATGGCGCCCTAAGTATTCCGCCGTAAACGGCGTCTCAACGGTTCCGGGATGCAGCGCGACACAGGTCGCCGCGCGATGACTACGTTTCAATTCAATCGCCGCGCCACGCACGATTTGGTTTAGCGCGGCTTTCGATGCGCGGTAGGAATGCCAACCTCCGATCTGGTTATCCCCGATCGATCCAACGCGTGCAGACAAAACAGCGACTCGACCCGTTTTGGCCAAAAGGCGCGGAACATGGCGTAACACCAAGGAGGGGCCAATCGCGTTGACGGCCATCAAACGAGCCATCTCTGCCGCGTCAATCTGTGCGACCGATTTCTCTGGCGTGCCCAGAACACCGGTTGCGATGACGATCGTGTCAAAGGGGCCGCCCAGTTTACCCAATATGTCCTCGACACTTGTCGGATCGGTCACGTCCAACCCGTTGTTCGTGCGCGACACGCAAACAACGTCCCCCGCGCGCCGAGACGCCATTGCCGATCCGATGCCGCCCGAGGCTCCGATGATCAAAGTTTTATCCATCACATCCAATTAGGTCGAAACACTTGGCCGTCCAGCCGTCCAAGCATGCAAAGCATTGTTGGAGATTTTGAAAGCCAAGCCGAATTTTATGGTTTCAAACCCCGCAAACCCCGCTATAGTCCGCCACATGAACAGCAACGCACATATCCTACCCTCGGCCAGCTCCGCGCTAGGCCTATCTGCGCTGCTTCTTCTTAGCTGCCTCTGAGCGTGCCTGTCGGTGCGACCGCTCAGAGGGGAAATCGCACCATTTCAGACTCATAGCTAAGACCAAAGGATACCCAAAATGACCGATAACGTGTTGATCTTCGACACCACACTGCGCGATGGTGAACAGTCGCCCGGCGCGACGATGACCCATGACGAAAAGCTGGAAATCGCGGAATTGCTCGACGAGATGGGCGTCGACATCATCGAGGCAGGCTTTCCAATCGCCTCGGAAGGTGACTTCAAGGCCGTTAGTGAAATCGCAGCGCGCGCCAATTCTTCGACGATTTGCGGCCTTGCGCGGGCCAACTACAAAGACATCGACCGCTGCTGGGAGGCCGTCAAACATGCCAAATCCCCGCGCATACACACATTTATTGGCACCTCGGAACTGCATCGCGCAATCCCGAACCTAACGATGGACGAAATGGCCGAGCGGATTCACGATACCGTCACCCATGCGCGTAATCTGTGCGACAACGTTCAATGGTCGCCGATGGATGCGACACGCACTGAATGGGACTATCTGTGTCGCGTTGTGGAAATCGCGATCAAGGCAGGTGCCACGACAATCAACATCCCCGATACAGTAGGCTACACTGCGCCCGCGGAATCCGCGGATCTGATCCGCCGGTTGATCCAAACCGTGCCCGGCGCGGATGACATCGTATTTGCCACGCACTGCCACAACGATTTGGGCATGGCCACGGCCAATTCGCTGGCCGCCGTTGACGGCGGCGCACGCCAGATCGAATGCACAATCAACGGCTTGGGCGAACGGGCGGGCAACACCGCCCTGGAAGAAGTCGTCATGGCCCTAAAAATACGCGGCGACATCATGCCCTACCAAACAGGCATTGATACCACCAAAATCATGAACATCTCGCGCCGCGTCGCGACGGTCTCGGGCTTTCCGGTTCAATTCAACAAAGCAATCGTCGGCAAGAACGCCTTTGCCCATGAATCCGGCATCCATCAGGATGGCATGCTCAAGAACAAAGAGACGTTTGAAATCATGCGTCCCGAAGACGTGGGCTTGTCTGGCACGTCCCTGCCCTTGGGCAAACATTCGGGTCGTGCCGCTTTGCGGGCCAAACTGGCCGAGCTGGGCTACGATATGGGCGACAACGAGCTTAAGGATGTGTTCGTCCGCTTCAAGGACCTCGCCGACCGCAAGAAAGAGGTCTACGACGACGACTTGATTGCGCTGATCCGCCAAAATGACGCCGCAGAAGACCACATTCGTCTGAAATCCTTGCGTGTTGTTTGCGGGACCGAGGGGCCACAGCAGGCCGAAATGACGCTAGAGGTAGACGGTCAGGAGGTCGCGACCACCGCGACCGGTGACGGACCTGTGGATGCGACCTTTAACGCGGTCAAATCCTTGTTCAGCCACGCCGCCCGCTTGCAACTGTATCAAGTGAGCGCCGTCACCGAAGGCACCGATGCCCAGGCAACCGTCTCGGTCCGGATGGAGGAAGACGGGCGCATAGCGACCGGCCAGTCCGCTGATACCGATACAGTTGTTGCCAGCGCCAAGGCCTATATCAATGCGCTCAATCGCTTGATCGTTCGCCGCGAACAGTCAGGCGTCGGCTACGACACCAAAGGTGTCAGCTACAAAGACACCTAGCAACATTATGGGGCTATTTGCAGGGGCACCCAGCGGTGCCCCTTTGCTACTTTCGAACCTCGACTTCGGGTGCCGCTGGACTTGCGTGATCACCCGGGTTGATTTTCGGGCTTGACCGATACCGCGCGGCGGGAACTTGCCCAACCAACCACCGATTGACCCTTTCGCCTTTTTGCCTGCCTCTCTATAAGGAACAAGGTCCGCAACAGGGGAGTCGCGGGCAATCGAATTTTTAGCAAAGGTTGGCCCGCGCAATGGCAATTTTGGGAAGCTTGTTTTCGTCGGATATGGCGATTGACCTCGGCACAGCGAACACGCTGGTGTATGTCAAAGGCAAAGGCATCATTCTATCCGAGCCATCAGTCGTAGCCTATCATGTCAAAGACGGCGTCAAAAAGGTTCTGGCCGTTGGTGAGGACGCCAAACTGATGTTGGGGCGCACCCCCGGAAGCATCGAGGCGATCCGCCCGATGCGGGACGGTGTTATCGCCGATTTTGATACTGCCGAAGAAATGATCAAACATTTCATCCGCAAAGTTGCCAAGCGCACGACATTTTCCAAGCCAAAGATCATCGTTTGTGTTCCGCACGGCGCCACACCCGTTGAAAAACGCGCCATCCGGCAATCAGTCTTATCCGCCGGTGCACGCCGCGCCGGTCTCATCGCCGAGCCAATCGCGGCGGCGATCGGTGCCGGTATGCCTATCACCGATCCGACCGGTAACATGGTTGTCGACATCGGTGGCGGAACAACCGAGGTCGCAGTTCTGTCGCTTGGCGACATTGTTTATGCCCGTTCGGTGCGCGTCGGCGGTGACCGCATGGATGAAGCGATCATCAGCTACCTACGCCGCCAGCATAACCTGTTAATCGGGGAATCTACTGCCGAGCGTATCAAGACATCTATCGGCACCGCCCGTATGCCTGACGATGGCCGCGGCCAGTCGATGCATATCCGCGGCCGCGACCTGCTCAACGGTGTGCCAAAAGAAACCGAGATTTCCCAAGCCCAAGTCGCCGAGGCGCTGGCCGAGCCAGTGCAGCAAATCTGCGAGGCAGTGATGACAGCCCTAGAGGCAACACCGCCTGATCTGGCCGCTGACATCGTCGACCGTGGCGTGATGCTAACCGGTGGTGGTGCGCTACTGGGCCAGCTTGATTTAGCATTGCGCGAGCAGACCGGACTTGCGATCTCGGTTGCTGACGAAAGCCTGAATTGTGTTGCTTTGGGTACCGGCAAAGCGCTGGAATACGAAAAACAACTGCGGCACGTCATCGACTACGACAGCTAATTCCAACAAGGCAGAGGTCCCTTGGCCAACGACCGCAACAACGAAGACTACTTCGGCCCGATCCGCAAATTGCTGGTCGGGCTTCTTGTCTTTGCTTTGCTTGGTGTTTTTCTGGTTTGGCGGATCGACAGCCCGCGGGTTGAACGGTTTCGGATGATGGTCATTGATCGTGTGGTGCCTTCGTTCGATTGGGCCATGGCACCGGTGACCGGCATTGCCAATCTGGCGCGTGATTTCCAATCCTATTCGCAACTCGCCGCCCAAAATGCCGACCTACGGCGCGAACTGCAACAGATGAAAGCCTGGAAAGAAGCGGCACTTCAGCTTGAGCAAGAGAATGCCAAATTGCTAGGGCTAAACAATGTGCGACTTGACCCGAAACTGACCTATATTACCGGCGTTGTAATGACCGACAGCGGATCAC
>CAXIAS010000094.1:0-8170 GCA_964022195.1 uncultured Roseobacteraceae bacterium | reverse complement strand
GCCTTTGGGTTGCGAATATCCCGGGTTCCAAGCCTTGACGGCCGATGGGCCCGCCCGAGGCGCGGCGCAGAGCGCGCGGGTTGCAGCCGGAGCCCGCGCAGTCGTGCTATGGCTGTTGCGCGATGCAAACGCCCACTCGGCCAAGGATGCAAAACTAACACCCGACCGGTTCTGGTCGCTGTGTGATACTGTTGTGCCCGCCGCAGCATCGTGCCCTGCGAGCGACCGTCTGGACAACGTGTTGGCGCGGTTGGACATAACGCAGACAAAACCACCATTCGAGGTGATGGCTGCGGCCCTTGCACAGGTTTTTCCACCCCGAGAGCTGACTGGACAATCCCAGTTGACCCAAAAACAGGCGCAAGACGGGCTAGAGCTTGCTTTGGCGGCGACTGCCGTCATTGTGTGCGGTCAATGCGGCCCGCTCACGCCCTTGACCCGCGCACAGCAGCATGGGCAGGACGCGCCGCAGGTGCCGCCTGTGGTCACGCGGCTGTGGCAGCAAATTCAGGCGTCCCCGTCAATGCTGCGCAGTATCGCGGCACATGTTGATCGCGCCCAACAGGCGCCAACTGGGGGGGCTGAACCCGACCGGATGTCGGACCAGTCAAACAATTCGGACACCTGCGATGAAAAGATTATTGTCATTGCGTCAGATCATGCGGGGGTCGCGCTGATCTTGCCGCTTATAGCTGGTCATTTGCCAGCCCGCGCGCGCCACCCGGCCAACCTGTCCCGAATTGCAACGCACCTATTGGTTGGCAGCGATTTGGACCCCGCCTTGGTGACACAACTGTTCCCACCGCCTGATCCATCGTGCAGCGATGCACCCGTGATGCCGGACCCGCCCAAGATCAGTTCCGACGCGCTCGCGGGCGACAAAATGCGTCGCGGTGCGGCGGGCTGGGCCGATCTGTTACTGGCACGTTTCGCCACAAGCCTATCGGGATTGCACACCTCATCTCGGCTATATCTGGACACCCAGTTCCTGCGTCAGTCCGGCACCGTTACAATCACCCCTGACGCCATCAATGTGCGCCTGGCCCCGATTGCATTGGGAATCGTGTTGCGCATGGGCGGGTTGACCGGCGAACGCGGGCCGGTTGCCGACCTCGGCGACCGATTGCTGACCCTCACAGTGGACGAAAGCATATGAACTCTCCCAAAACACCCGATTTTGACCATATGGGATGGCTGGACAACGCGATGACAGTGCTGGCCTTACGGCTGCGCCAAGAAGTCGGCCTGCATCGCGCCCTGAAGGGCGGCCAAGGGCAAGAGGGTTTTGGCGGTATTCTGTTGGACGCGGACGAGGCCGAAAACATGCTCGAGCAGATGGCCGGGACCCTGCGGGCCAGCCCGTCAGCCGCAGCCATCGCGCAGTTGGAACAGGCGCAACGCGCCTTGGACGACGCGGCCTCGCTGGGCGGGGCCAAGATGCGGTTTTTGCGCGACATGTTCGGGCTGAGCCACGCAGATTGCGATCTGTTGATCCTGACCGCGGCCCCTGCAATTGATCCTAGGTTCGGGCGTATTTACGGGTTCTTGAACGACGATGTGGCGCGCCGTTATCTGACGCCGACATTGGCCCATAAATTGTTGACGCGCCACGACCTGACGGTTCTACAAGCGCGAAAGCGGCTGGACAGGCGCGCGCCGCTGATACGGCACGCGGTCATTCAAATCGGGCCGGAACGCCCATTGGCCGAGGCGCCGATGCGGGTCGATGAAACCATGGTTGACTGGCTCTTGGATCCGGTGGCCGTTCCTCGTGTTGTTCCCATACCGGACGCGCCAGAAATACTAAGCCATCGCCCTGCTGGGCGCACCATTGACATAGCGTCGGCTTTGACGTCCGCGACACCGGATGTGGCGGTGCGGCTTGCGGTTCGCAATGCCTGGCTGGCAGCCAGCCCGCCGGTGGTGTGCGGCCTTGACGATCTGCCAGACCTCGCGTTGCGCTCTCTTGCTCTTGCGCCGCCGCCCGCCAACGCATTGTTTTTGCGCCAACCTCACCGTTGGTATGACGTTGGCGGAACAGGTCAGGCTGACAAGCGCGACGCCCTGCGTGATCGCGCATTTTCGGGATTGGCCGAACGGGTGCGCGGACGGCTGACATTGGATGATCTGGTGTTGCCCGCCGCGTGCGACCGACAGTTGCAGGGTTTTGTTTCTGCCGCTCGCAGTTACAAAACCGTGTTGGGTGATTGGGGCTTGGGTGCGGTATTCGGCAAGACGCCGGGCTTGTGCGGTTTGTTCAAAGGGCCATCAGGCACTGGCAAAACGACGGCCGCGCTGGCCATCGCAGAGGCGCTGGATTTGCCATTATACCGGATCAATCTGGCAGGGCTTGTGTCGAAATACATTGGCGATACTGAAAAACAGTTGGACGCTTTGTTCGACGCCGCCCAAGAGCATGCGTGCATGTTGCTGTTTGACGAGGCGGACGCCTTGTTCGGGGCAAGGTCCGACGTCAAGGACGCCCACGACCGCTATGCCAACCAAGGCACCGCATTTTTGTTGCAACGCCTAGAAGCGCATCAGGGGATCTGTGTGCTGACGACCAATTTGCATGAAAACATTGACGACGCGTTCTTGCGCAGGATTGATGCTGTGATCGATTTTCCGGCACCGCAAACCGCCGAACGCGAAAAACTGTGGCGCCGATTGCAATCAGCTGATGCGCCGGTCGCGACGCTTGATCTGGATTGGTTAGCCAGCCACCCGCTCACAGGGGGCGAAATCGCGAATTGTTGCCTGACTGCGGCGTATGCAGCACAAGCTAAGGGCACTCAAATTACGACCGGCGGCCTGGCCCTGAGCATTGCAAATACGCTAGCCAAAAAAGGCAAACCGGTCCTGAAATCGGCCTTTGGGTCCCATTACGCAAGCGTTCGGGGCGCGGGCGGATGACCGTTCAAACCCAAGAAACGCAACAGGTGCCCGCGTCTGATCCACAGCCCCAGAATGCCAATGCGCCAAACACCGACATAGAGACGACTGGCCCGCAATTTGGCCTGTTGGACGACGGGTCCTTTGTTGCCAGTTTCGCAGGTCAGCGCCTGAGCCTGACCGCAGATCAGCTAAGCGCACCCGAGATTTCCCTATCTGGTGTTACATTACCTATACCTGGTTTGTCATTGAAATCGTTGTCTTTTAATAGTCGACAACGAAAACTATCGCTGTTGACAGGCGTGGCCATTCCGACCCTCGCGGACGGCGAGGTCACAATTTCGGTCGACAAGGACGGCAAAGTATCGGGGTCGGGGGCCCTAAACAGCGCGTTCGACGTGCCGGGCATCGCCAGTGGTGCGGTGACTTTGGCTGTTTCTGAGCAGGGGGCCTTGACCGGCAACGGCAGCCTGAATGCGGCGGATTTGGTCCCCAGCGGTGTGAACGGGGTGACCGCAGAAGGATCCGCCGATGTGTCGCTTAGCCAAGGACGGCTGACGGGGTCGGGGACGTTATCGCTAGCCTATGCCGACCTAGGCGATGGCACTGTCAGCGTCACCTTTGGCGAAAACGGCCTGTCTGCGACCGGTCAAATCAGGATTTCGCCGCCATTCCTGAACGAAGTTACCGCAGATATCGCATCGGATGAGGCGGGCAACATCAGTGCATCGGCCCAAGTGGACGTCGCGGCTCAGGGCGCGCCATTGCCCAACTTGACCCTGACTGCAGGAACCATAGCAATCGGCTATTCCAACGGCACAACAACCATGAGCGTTAGCAATTTCGGCGCCTCATATGCCGGATTGGGATCTATCGCGGTTGATACAATGGATCTGGGCACTGATGGCAAGGCCCAAGGCGCAGGCACCATTACGTCGGACATTGGGTTTTTGCCCGACGTCAGCGGCACCGTCGCGGTGCAACAGGGCAAGGTGTCGGGCTCGATGCGGATCAGCTCGGATAACCTGCCGGCAGGATTGCCGATCGAAAGCGGGGCCATCGAGGCCGCAATGTCGGAAACGGGTGCGCTGTCGTTTGACGGGCAGATGCGGGCCAATTTTGGCCCCGCTGGCAACGCTGACATCACCGCGTCCTACAATGAATCCGGCCTTAGCATCGGCGGGCAGGCGCAGCTGACCATTCCCGGTCTGGCGCCCGTCACCCTGACCGCCAGTCTGCAAAGCGACGGAGACCTGTCGGGCACGGTCAACGTGCCGATTGATAGCGCCAGATTGCCCGGCTTGAATGGCGAGGTCGAGGTTTCCTTTGCCCAAGGACGCTGGAGCGGTCAGACAACGCTGAACTTCAGCGCCGACAACGGTAAATTGACAGGCTCGGTCACCGTCACTGTTGCGCAAAACGATGCGGGCGGAATTGAACTGGGCGGCACAGGGCAGGTGGTGGCACAGTTGATGCCGGGCCTACAGGGCACGTTGACCGCAACGATCCTGCCCGAAGGCGGTGTTGATGTGTCGGGTGAAATACTTGTCACCGAACCCTACGAGCTGTTTCCAAAGATCGAAGAAGACAAAGAGCTGTTCAAGCTGTCGCAGAACATTCCTTTGTGGGCCATTCTGGTCGCGGTGATCCGCGTCAGGGCAGGGGTGCGTGCTGGCATTGGTCCCGGTGTGTTCCGCAATATCAAGGTCGAAGGAAGCTATAGTTTTGGGTCCGAAGAAGCCGACCCCAGCTTCTCGATTTCGGGCGAGTTGTACATCCCCGCATTCGTCGAAGGCTACGTCGCATTTGGTGCGGGTTTGGGGCTGGATGTTTTGCTCGGGTCGTTAACCGGAGGGATCGAAGGCGTTGCAACTGCAGGCATCTACGGGGCGATTTCAGTCATCCCGACGCTGACCTATGCAGATGGCGATTGGTCGATTAACGGCACGGCCACGATGGCGGCGGGGGCGCGGCTGAAACTGGGCCTGAATGCATGGGCCGAGGTCGAGGCATTCTGGGTCACGGTTTGGGAGCAGACATGGAAGCTGGCTGAATACGAGATGGCAGTGGGCCCGAACCTCGCGCTGCAGGCCGAGATGAATTATACGTTTGGTCAACCCGGACCGCCGTCGCTCGATTTTTCATCCGACAATATCGACAGCGACCAACTGATCCGCGACGCCATGCCAAAGGACGGGCCCGCGGGATCGGGGGCGCGCTCCGCGCTCCAGAACCGTGCGGAATGGAAGGGGCAGTTGCAAGAACAGCGCGATGCGCCTGTACCTGCAGACCAAGTCGATCAGGCCAACACTACCCAAACCCCACCTGCGCCCGCAGCAGGCAGTGGCGGCACGCCGGGTGGGGCAAATGCCCAAGGCGGACCACCACCGCCCGCTAACGCGCAATCGCCCGCCGCCAATTCCGCAGCCGTTGACGACGCCGCCAGACCCGACCCGACTGCGGCAGGTTCTGTGCCCCAAGACCAAGTCCCCGACACAGGCGCACCACGCTATCCAAACGGGATCAACCTTGCCATGCTCGATGAGGCACCAGTCCCTCAGGCGCGCACGCCAGACCAGCAACGCGAGGACTTGAACGCTGCCAAACGGGTGCTGGAACTTGCATCAACACAGGCATCCAATTCGGATACTCTGGACGATTACTTTCCGCGAGTGAAATCGCGATTTCGCCTGACACAGCTAGGGTATGAAGGGTCCTTTGACACCGGTTTCAAGATCATCGGCAAGATCAACCCTGAATTCGAACTGACCGTTCACGAGCCTCTTTCGGGGCGCGGATTGCCGGGCGGTGACGGGCATAGGACGCAGATCGTACACACATCATCAAACTTGGGCGGCTCGGTCGTGGGAATGTCGATGTTGGCGATGCCACTGGGGCCCGATCACCCACAAGGCGACGGGCCGTCCGGTCAAAAGGCGCTATTTGATCAACTACCGACCGGCTATAAGGACAATCCAACCGCCGACACCAATTTTATCAAAGGTCATTTGCTTAATGACTGGCTAGGCGGCGAGGGTGCGCCTAGGAATCTGTTCCCGATCACAAGCTATGCCAACGGCGAACACAGCCGAAAGATCGAAGAAACCGTCAAAGGATGGGTCAACGATCAACGATACTGGGTCAGCTACGAAGTGAAAATCAGCGACATTTCATACGAGCTGGACGCCACGATAGCCGATAATTTCGTCAACTCAAAAATGACAGCCGAGGCGACCGTTCTGGGCACCGATTTAAGGCCGATCTCGGGCCTTACACGCAAAGTCGTAATCGTGTCGGAGTTCGGCACAGCCGCTGTCGCCACGCCCGAGGTAGAGAACGCCGCAACTTTGGCCGGGCACAATAGCCGACCCGAGGATCATGCAATCGACATTCTGGCCACACGGCGTGCAACAAACGCGGGTCCGACAATGCTGTCGCAAGATATCTATACAACGCTATCAAGGGTGACCGACCGAACCGAAGCCGGCAGGTTGCTGCAAACCCATCCCGGTTTCGGTCCGGCATTGAATACGACACTATGGGCCGCATTCGACATGGCGCGCGCAGCTGGCGGAAATCTGGATGTCTCATCGCTGTCTACGACACATAAGGCCAACCTGACGAGGATTAGTTCAATGTGGGGATCAGGGCTAAAGTCCAAGATCAGTTAGGCCGTATAAGACATTAATTATAAACAAAATTATGGGTTTCTAATATTTTTACTCTAACGATATATAACATAATACTGATTATGCGCTAATGCTTACAGGGACATCATACCGGAGGGCTACTTTCCTTCTATCCTACTGGAAAGTCGGGAGAACCGTTAAAAATGTGACGCAATTTCTTTGAAGATCAGGAACGACTACAGTTGAACGGAAACTGCGGCCCGACTTGTGGGCCGCAGCCAATGGTTGCTATCTTTGTGATGCAATTACTGGATCTTCATATTGCGCGATTTAGCCCATGCCGCAGCGCGCCACGCGCCACCTATCCAAAACGATGCTACGTCTGCGAAGAATGAAAAACCAATGCCAGGCTTGTCCCACCTTTTCATGTTCAGGCGGACTGCACGGCACGCCGGCTATGGCCCCTGCTCTAGTCTCATTAATAGAAAATGCTAAGTGATTATTTCTTTGTAGGCGCAGCCCAATCGTTGAAGGGCACTGAAATGCATTTGGCATTTTATTGCCCCCTGTGCCTTTGGTGCAATTCGCGCTATGTATTCCGCATCAATAATAAGGAACGGCACATGGCGAAGGCAGATATCGGGATGATCGGACTTGGCACTATGGGGTCTGCCCTAGCGTTAAACATTGCCGACAAAGGTTTTGATGTCGCTGTCTGGGATCGTGATCCCGAAGTATCTGCCAGATTTCCGCAAGAGGCTGCGGGGCTTGACGGTTCTGTTTTCCCCAGCGCGGAGTTGTCCGATTTTGTAGCCAGCCTCACGTCGCCGCGCGCAATCATTATGTTGATCCCTGCTGGCGGCCCTGTGGATGAAATGTCAGCCAAACTGCGCCCGTTGCTGGACCCCGACGATTTGTTGATTGATGCCGGCAACGCCAATTTTCATAATACGACACGGCGCGCCCGCGACGCGCAGGGATACCGCACGTTGGGCATGGGGGTTTCAGGTGGCGAATCCGGGGCCCGTCACGGCCCGTCAATCATGGGTGGCGGACAGCAATCTGATTGGGACCGTGTGGCGCCGATCTTGACCGCAATCGCCGCAAAACACGAGGGCGCCCCCTGTGCCGCATGGCTAGGCGCAGAAGGAGCAGGCCATTTCGTAAAAGCGGTTCACAATGGCATTGAATACGCGGATATGCAAATGATTGCAGAGGCTTACGGTGTCATGCGTGACGGCATGGCCATGGGTGCTGCATCCGTCGGAGAGGTTTTTGATGACTGGAACGCAGGTCCTTTGAATTCCTATCTGATTGAAATTTCGGGCAAGGTCGCGGCGGCCGTTGACCCCGAAACCGGCAAGCCGATGTTGGACGAAATCGTCGATGCCGCGGGGCAAAAAGGCACAGGTCGCTGGACGGCGGTTGAGGCACAACACCTTGCGGCGCCCGTGCCCTCAATCGAGGCAGCGGTGGTCGCTCGCAATCTATCGGCGCAACGTGACAGCCGCGCAAAGGGCCAAGCACTGTTCGGCGCGGCGCCTAAGGGATTTGACGATCTGACTTTTGCCGATCTGGAACAGGCGCTCATTGCCGGCAAGGTGCTGACTTACGCCCAAGGATTTGAAATGATCAGCAAGGCGTCAGCT
>CAXIAS010000093.1:0-8599 GCA_964022195.1 uncultured Roseobacteraceae bacterium | reverse complement strand
ACGCCAGGTTTTCAACCTGGAAAGAGGGGTTCGATTCCCCTAGGGACTGCCATGGTACTTTTCTCGGACATTGCGACTAGATTTACCCCACCGGGGGCCATTATTTATTGCCGTTCGCCCGAATTACCCCATAAAGCAAAGGTCACCTTTACAAACGGTCGAATCCTATGCCCAAACACATCCTTGTCCTGAACGGTCCCAACCTGAACCTGTTAGGTCTGCGCGAACCAGAAAAATATGGAACCAAGACCTTGGCAGATGTTGAAGCCGAACTCGCGGAATTGGCCTCCAAACTGGCCCTGATCGTTGACTGCAAGCAATCCAATTCCGAAGGCACCTTGATCGACATGATCCAAGAGGCGCGTGACACTTGTGCAGGCATTATCATCAATGCTGGCGGCTACACCCATACATCTGTCGCGATCATGGACGCGCTGAACGCCTTTGACGGTCCGGTGATCGAACTGCATGTGACGGACATCTACAAACGCGAGAGCTTTCGGCACCATTCCTATATTGCCTTGCGCGCAGACAAAGGCATCGTGGGCCATGGCACCGACGGGTATTGCATGGCCCTGCGCGACATCGCACAGATGGTCTAGCCGATTGACTGTAGCCGTTTGAATAACGACGACGTATCCCAACGACCGCCGCCCAGTTTTTGCACGTCCTTATAAAACTGATCGACCAAAGCAGTGACAGGTAGACTAGCGCCTGTTTCATCGGCGGTTTTCAGACAGATACCGAGATCCTTACGCATCCAGTCGACAGCAAAGCCATGGTCGAAATGGTCGTCAATCATGGTCTCATAGCGGTTTGCCATTTGCCAACTGCCCGCGGCCCCTTGGCTGATCACCTCAACCACAGCGCGGCCGTCCAGACCCGCTTTATCCGCAAAATGCAGCGCCTCTGACAGACCTTGTACCAGCCCCGCAATCGCAATCTGATTGCACATTTTTGTCATCTGGCCTGCGCCGCTTTCGCCGATCCGGCGGGCGAGTTTGGCATAAACGTTGATCACAGGCTCGACCCGATCATAGTCTGCCTGATCACCGCCACACATGATAGATAGTTGTCCGTTCTCGGCGCCGGCCTGACCACCCGAAATCGGTGCGTCAACAAACGACAGGCCCGCGCCTTTGGCCGTTTCATACAGCTGTGTTGTAACAGCCGCCGACACTGTGGTGTGATCGACAAAAATCGCACCTTTGGTCATGCCATTGAACGCCCCGTCGTCGCCCAGACACACGCCACGAAGATCGTCGTCATTGCCGACGCACGCCATGACCATTTCCGCCCCCTCGGCCGCATCTGCAGGGGTGCCAGCCATTGCACCACCGTGTTGGTCGACCCATGCCTGCGCCTTGGCGCCAGTGCGGTTGAAGACCGTCACCTCGTGCCCTGCCGCTTGCAAATGCCCTGCCATCGGATACCCCATGACGCCCAACCCCAAGAATGCAACTTTCGCCATTTGTGACCTCCGCAAATTAAATCCTGCGCCCAAGGGACAGCACCCGCACAGGATTTGCAACGCCCGATCACACAGATTAGGGATAGGGCGAACAGCATTGGGGGCAGACCATGATAATTGGCCACATCGGCGCACGTGCAGGCAGCAAAGGGGTCCCGAACAAGAATTTTCGCGTCATGCATGGCAAACATGTCATCGACTGGTCACTGGACCAACTGATTGAACATGCGGGCATCGACGCCGTTGTCGTGTCCACTGACAGCCCGCAAATGTATGAACACGGCCTAAAACGAGGTGGCATCGACATTGGCTTGCGCCCTGCCCAATTGGCCAGCGACACAGCCGGAAAATTCGCGGTTTGGCAACACGCACTCGAAGAGGTCGAAAAGCAGGTAGGCCGCGTCACCACTTTTGTTGATCTCGATTGCACATCACCGTTGCGCCTGCCCGAGGACCTAAGCGGAGCGTTGGGCCTGTTTCAAGCTGAATCCCCCGACATGGTCATGTCCTGCTGTGTTTCCCGCAAAAACCCATATTTCAATATGTTAGAGCTAGATGACGCTGGTACCTTGCAGGTGTCAAAACCCCTACCGGGACACATCCTGTCGCGTCAGGCCGCCCCTGTAGTCTATGATCACGTGGGCCTCGTTTATGTGTTGAAACCCGATTACTTGCGCACAGCAAGCAGCCTGTTCGAGGGCCGCGTCATCCCCTATCTGGTGCCAGAATCGCGTAGTCTGGACATCGACAGCCCACTGGATTGGGACATTGTCGAGTTTCTATTGGGGCGCCAGATTGAGGCTGGCGAGCGTTAGGTCCAGCCCTGCCAAATACGCCAGCTTGCGCGCTTTTCATCGAAACTACGACGCAATTCTTGTGGATCATAGTCGCCGTTGATCCAATCAACGATGCCAACACCGGTTGCCTTATGTGCGTGTTCGAAAAGGATCAGAAAATGATCCAATATTCCCGCACCGCTACGGCGGATGTGGTGATACTTAAAGCGCAAACAGTCCTTGGCCTCAGCGATTGTCGCGTTTTCATACACCAGTATGAAAATCGCCGCCGCTAGGCCAGTGCGGTCGGCTCCGGATTTGCAATGCACGAGGAACGGATACTCCATCGTCTCGAATGCGGCGAGCAATGCATTCAACGCCTCTTTGGTCGGCGCATCCTTTGCGAACATCTGGATATTCACCAAAGTCAGTCCGAATTCCGCGCACCATTCCACTTCAAATGCGTGAAACGGATCATCATGAACGCCGCGGAGATTCAGAACCGTTTTGATTCCCATCTGCGCGTAGTCGCGAAACCGGTCATAGCTGGGGTGGTTGGACCGATACGCGCCCTCGCCTATCTGGTGGAAATTATGAAACTTGCGGCGCAAGATATCATGATCCACCCAAGCAAAATTGCGTAACGCGGCCTCGCGGCCGGCGTTTGTCGTCATATCAAATGTGCGCTTTTTTCCCATTTGCGCCATCTGATGCCTGATGGCTCGACGCAATGCAACAGCGGGTTTGCGCGCCCCCGTGAAACCCCGTAGACACAAAGCCAAACCCAGCAGGAGACCGCACATGGACATCGCAGGCCGCAAAATCGGACCAAATCACCCCCCCCTTGTGATCGCCGAAATCGGGATCAACCACGGCGGCGATTTGCAAGTGGCCAAGGACATGGTGCGCCTCGCGGCGGGCTCCGGCTGCGAGATGGTTAAACACCAGACCCACATCATCGAAGACGAGATGACGGATGAGGCGAAACAGATTTTCCCACCCAACGCCGATGTCTCAATCTGGGAAGTGATGGAGCGCTGCGCCTTGTCGCTCGAGGAAGAGGCAGAGCTGAAACGCTATACTGAAAGCCTTGGGATGATCTGGATTTCTACCCCGTTTTCGCGCGCGGCTGCGGATTTTCTGGAAACCCTCGACGTGCCCGCATACAAAATCGGGTCCGGTGAAGTTGATAACCTGCCCTTGATCCGCCATATCGCCGCCAAGGGAAAGCCGGTCATCATGTCGACCGGAATGCAAACTATCAACAGCATCCGCGCCTCGGTCAAAATACTTGATGATGCGGGCGTGGAATACGCGCTGATGGAATGCACCAACCTATACCCCAGCCCGCCTGAAATTGTTTCACTGCAGGGCGTCACCGACCTAATAAAGAATTTCCCAAATGCCGTCGTAGGATTTTCGGATCATTCCATCGGCCCAGAAATGGCACTTGCCTCGGTCGCCTTGGGCGCCTGTATCCTTGAGCGGCACTATACCGATACCCGCTACCGGATCGGCCCTGATATAATCAATTCGATGGACCCTGCCGAACTGCGCCATCTGATCGACCGAAGCGCTGAAATCCACACTGCGCTACACAACCCCAAGCAGCGCACTTCCGCCGAAGAAGGCGTTTACAAATTTGCACGTGCCTCGGTTGTGGCGGATGCGGATTTTCCTGCGGGCCACAAAATTACCGAAGCCGATATTTGGGCCCGTCGCCCCGGTTCAGGTGAAATTGCGGGCTACGACTTTGACAAAGTCGTGGGGAAAACCCTGACCCGCGCCGTTACCCGCAACACGCAGTTGCGCTGGGATGACCTACGCGATTAAGGTCGGCACAATGAAAAAGTCTATCCTCTTTGTAACCGGCACTCGTGCCGATTTCGGCAAATTGCAGCCGTTGGCGACAGCTGCGGTCAATGCAGGGTTTGAGGTGTCGTTTTTTGTGACTGGGATGCACATGCTGGCGCAATACGGGCTGACCAAGGTCGAAGTGCAGCGCACCCCCGACGTGGCTGTTCATGAGTTTCTGAACCAACGCCAAGGCGACCCTCAGGATGCGGTTCTGGCCAAGACAATCACGGGATTTTCCGATTTCATAGCCGAACACAAACCCGATCTGGTCGTTATCCACGGCGACAGGGTCGAAGCACTGGCATGCGCCTTGGTTTGTGCGACCAACTACATCCGGTGCGCCCATGTCGAAGGCGGAGAAGTGTCTGGCACCATTGACGAAATCTACCGTCATTGTAATTCCAAGCTGGCCAGCCACCATTTCGTGTCCTCCGATGATGCAGCGGCCCGAGTGCAGACACTGGGCGAGGATTCCAGCAGAATTCATACCATAGGCTCTCCCGAACTGGATTTTCACGCTGGCCCGTCAGGCGTGACAATTGACGATGTGCGCGCACGATACGACATCCCATCGGGGGACTACGGTATCTGTGTGTTTCACCCCGTCACATCAGAAGCCGCGACAATGGGCGCACAGGCACGTGCGCTATTTGGTGAACTTAACGCCTCGGATCGCACATTTGTGTTGATTGCCCCCAATAACGACCCTGGGTCAGCCGACATCTTTGCTGCGATCACAGACTTGCCAACCGATAGGTTTCGAATCTTGCCGTCAATGCGGTTCGCACATTTCTCGGAACTGATGCGACACGCCGCGATTATGGTTGGCAATTCATCTGCTGGCGTACGAGAGGCCCCGTTTCTCGGCTTGCCCAGCCTGGACATCGGCACCCGTCAAACCAACCGCGCGAAATCCCCCTCGGTTCATTTTGCCGACGCGACAGACAGCACCTCAATCGCGGACATCCTGAACAGCGAATGGGGCAAGCGATACGATCGTCACGATGCATTTGGTGGAGGCTCTGCCGCGTCCCGTTTTGTTGACGTGATTGGGAACCCGACATTTTGGTCCGGCGGATTGCAAAAGACGTTTCATGACGCGTAGCGATCCTTGGCCTGATAGCGTTTTACGCTTGGCAATGTGGTTGTATGCTGCTCTATGGTGGGTGTTCTTGCCGTTTGGCTTGCTGTACCTGCGTCACCGAGCACGGCGCGATCCGCTGTATTTTCAGCACTTGGGTGAACGATTTGGTCGCCACGCCGCGCCGATAAAAGGGGCCGTTTGGGTCCATGCGGTCAGCCTAGGAGAAATGCGCTCGGCAACGCCTCTAGTCCGCGCATTGCTAGCGCAAGGCGATACCGTTGTTACAACCCATTTCACCCCCGCGGGCCTGCGCGAAGCAAAACGGGAGTTCGCCGACGACATTGCCGCGGGCCGTGTGCAATCCGTCTGGGTGCCGCTCGAATTCAGGTTCGCCTATAATCGGTTTTTACGTGCATTCCAGCCGCGACTGGGGCTGGTCATGGAGATCGAAGTCTGGCCAATGATGATCGCCCGCGCCCGCGCATTGGGCGTGCCTTTGTATATGTGCAACGGTCAATATCCGCACAAAAGCTTTGAAAAGGACTTGCGCGGGTTGGGGCTGCGCGCGCGATTGTTTGCAGGGTTTGCTGGCGGATTTATCAAATCGCGCCTGATGGCCGACCGGCTACGCTTGGTGGGGATGCGTGATATCGCCATAACCGGCGAGTTGCGTTTTGACCAACCGGTCCCGCAATGGCAATTGGACGCGGCGACCCAAGCTCGCCCGTTGCTGGCGAAAACCCGTGAAGTTATCACCTTGACCAGCGTGGTCGAGGGCGAGGACGCCATCTATATCGAGACCATAAAATCTGCGCCTGAACCGCTGTATATTTACGTCCCCCGTGCCCCCGAACGATTTGATGAGGTCGCACAGATGATGACTGACGCGGGCTTGCGCGTGGCCCGTCGTAGCGATGTGCTGGACCCCCAACTGAAATTGACGCGGCTGTCAGATATTGACGTGTTGCTGGGTGACAGCATGGGAGAGATGTATTTCTATCTGGCCCTATGTGATCGCGCGGTTGTCGGGGGCGGGTTCGTCCCCAAAGGTGCGCATAACATCATCGAGCCGCTGGCCCTGCGCAAACCGGTTTTGGTGGGGCCGCACATCTGGACCATCACCTATCCCGCGAACGAGGCGATTTCAGCCGGTGTTTGTAAGAAACTGGATACTCGCGAACAATTGCTGCGTGCTATAACCCAGACTTCAACCGTGACGACTATGCAGATTGAGGCATTCTTTGCCGAACATGCAGGCGGCGTGGTCAGGACGCTTGCCGCGATAAATGATCGTCACCCGCGCCCCTGACCGATGTTTTCCGGCGCGGCGGCTGTCGCTTTGAGTATCGCGAAAATTTCGTCTCCTACGGCCAGGTCCATTTCACGCAGGCTGGCCTTGGTGATGCGGGCTAGCAGGGGCGTTTTTCCCGCGCGCAATCCCACCGCGACACCAGTGCCCCGCCCGTGATCCAGCTCTGTGACCCTGACTGCCACCACATTTCGGGCTGATATTTGCTGGGGGCGCAACCGCGCAAGAATGACGTCTTGGGCCGGCACCCGCAGACGCATCCGCGTGCCAACAGGCCGATCGACTTTTGGCATGCTGATCATGCCGCCATCAAATGCCAGAACCGATAGCCCGTCGCCGTCATCGTGGCGTTCAACTTTGGCATTGATAACGGCGCCAGCATCGCGAACGCCAACGATGCGCATCGATTTCGGATCGGACAGGACATCCTCTAGCGGGCCTGACTGGACCACATGCCCAGCGTCAAGGACAACCAATGTGGTGGCCAGTCGTGCCACTTCGGACACGGCATGGCTGACATAGATCATCGGCACGTCCACTGTATCGCGCAACCGTTCCAGATACGGCAGCACATCCGCCTTGCGCGTGGCGTCCAGCGCAGCCAGCGGCTCGTCCAGCAACAAGATACGCGGGTTACTCATGAGGGCGCGGCCCAATGCGACGCGTTGCGCTTCTCCGCCCGACAAATGCGCCGGATAACGGGTCAGCAGCGGACCTAGTCCCAGCAGTTCAACGATCCGGTCGTGATCATGCCGGCCACCATAGGTTAGGTTACGCGCTACGGACAAATGCGGGAACAATCGCGCATCTTGAAAAACGACGCCGATCCCGCGCCGATGAGGTGGCAAATTGATGTCTTGATCGAACAAGACCCGCCCCGCGATTTCAATACGCCCCATGTCAGGTCGATCCAGCCCCGCAATGGCGCGGATCACGCTGGTCTTGCCCGTGCCCGAGCGCCCGAAGACAGCTGTTACGCCAGCGGGGGCTTGGAATTGGACGTTTAACTCAAATGTCCCTAGCGCTTTGCGGATGTCGACAGAAATCATCGGCGCACCGCCCGTCTGGTCAACCATTCCGACAGTCCGACAGCGCCCAGCGCCAACACAACCGAGACAGCAACAAGCCCCCAAACAGCCTGCTCCTGACCCGGCACTTGTAACAGGGCATAGATCGCGGACGGAATGGTTTGGGTCTGACCCGGGATGGACGCAGCAAAGGTGATTGTCGCACCAAATTCACCCAACGCTTTGGCAAAACCCAATACGCCACCGGCGATGATACCGTGCCAAATCAACGGAAGGGTCACAGTAGCGAACACGCGCGCGCGCGATGCGCCCAATGTGCTGGCGGCCTCTTCGAGACCTTGATCAACGCCCTCGATTGCCAACCTGATTGCCCGCACCATTAAGGGAAATCCCATGATAGCCGCGGCCAGCGCAGCCCCCGTCCAGCGAAACGCCAATGTGGCGCCGAACCAGTCAAACAAGGCCGCCCCAATGACGCCCTGTTTGCCAAATACCAGCAACAAGCCATAGCCGGTGACCACAGGTGGCAGAACAAGCGGAAAATGCACTAGTGCATCTAGCAACCCTTTACCCCAAAACGTTTTTCTGGCCAAAACGAAGGCAACCCAAATGGCAAGCGGCAGGGCAAATACAGTCGCGGTGACGGCCACCTTGAGCGATAGGAAAACGACAGACCAGATCATCGCTGCGCCTGTGTGAAACCGGCCCGCGCCAAAGCCGCCTGCCCGTCGGGGCCAAGCACCCGCGCCCAAAACTCGGCCCCACGCGGCGTCAATGCCGCGCCGACATAGCGAATGGGGGAATGGTCCTTAGGGTCAAAACGCGCCAGCACGTCGACTTTGTCGGTGATCCGCGCGTCGGTCATATAGGCGATCCCTAGCGGCGCCTCGCCACGGCTGATCAACGTCAAGACGGATCGCACATTGTCGACCTCAGCTACTTGGCTGGCTACGCGGTCCCATAGGCCCAGCGCAGTCAACGCCTCGCGCCCGTAGATGCCCGCCGGAACCGCCGTCGTGAACCCCATCGCAAGCGGCCCATTGGCAAGGGCCGCGATCAGACCTGTCGCGGGAT
>CAXIAS010000092.1:0-8617 GCA_964022195.1 uncultured Roseobacteraceae bacterium | reverse complement strand
CCCCACCAGGAGCAATGCCAAATAGGGGCCCCATGCAGCAATGCGCGGGTGTTTGAACCGCGAGGACCCGGGTTGGCAGCTAGAGGCGCGTTGGCAACAGCGTGTCCAGATGAATGATCGCCCAAAGGTGGCAACACCTTGGACAGAATCCGGCTTATAGGCCTTCCGCGTGTTTTCCCAACCCGACCAAGATCGGCACAGCAAAAACGGCAAGACGCGGCGCAATTGAGCGCCGCGTCCGTTTGGTCTTGCGGGTATTATTACCCAAATGGTTGCCCGTCCGTACGCCACACCGAAACGACAGATGACCGCGGTCTGCCTTCGCCGTCCGGCCAATCACCGCCGGGGTGTTGCACACCGACAAAGGCAACCGTTTTATCCAGCGACCAGCACAGTCCGGTCACTTCTGCGCCATAAGGCACGGTCATAAAACGCGCGATTTCACCAGTTTCCGGGTCGCCAACCAGCATCTGATTGTTCCCCATGCCTTCAAAATCGCCTTCATTTTTGTAGTTCCCGTCGGTTTGTATCCACAACAAACCATCCGAAGAAAACGCCATTCCGTCGGGTGAGTTGAACATATTGCCGGGCGTCACATTTGAGGATCCGCCATATTCGTTGTCATAGACGGTCGGATTGCCGGCCATGACATAAAGATCCCATGTAAAGCCGTCGGCGGCATGATTTCCGCCAGTTGGGGTCCAACGCACGATTTGTCCATAGTTGTTGGTTTCGCGTGGGTTGGGGGCGTTTGGACTTGTATCGTCGCCACCGGCGTTTGGTTTCACACCACGATTCTTGTTGTTTGTCAGGGCGCAATAGGCCTCTGGCTTGATGGGGTTTGCCGCAACCCATTCGGGTCTATCCATCGTTGTACCGCCCGCGGCCGAGGCCGCCAAACGGGTGAAGCACAAAATATGTGCCGCATCCATGCCTGTCGTGTCTGGCGTCAACGCGCGCCATTCGCCGGTCTGGTCATCGTTGAATTTTGCGACATAAAGCGTGCCGTCGTCCAGCAAACCTTGTGTAGAGCCGCCTTCGGTATATGTGCCGTTGGAAACGAACCGGTACAGGTATTCGCCGCGTTCATCATCGCCCATATAGACAACGATGCGGCCATCGGCGGCATGCACCATTTCGGCATTTTCGTGCTTGAAACGGCCTAGTGCTGTGCGTTTGACGGGCGTTGATGTTGGATCACTGGGGTCGATTTCGGTGATAAAGCCATGTCGGTTAGGCTCGTTCGCTTCAACCGAGATATCAAATCGTTCGTCAAACTTTTCATAGGCGTAGCGGCCTTCGCCACCAATGCCATACCGGGTGAGCTCTGCGGTGTTTACGTATTCGCCTGTCGCACCGAAATAACCGTTAAAGTTCTCTTCGCAGGTCAAATATGTACCCCAGAGCGTTTTACCCGCGCCACAGTTGTTCATTGTACCTTTGACAGTTGTGCCCTTGGTGTCGGCGGCTGTCTTCATCAGATCGTGACCGGCGAGGGGCCCACCAATAGCGATATCGGTGTCATGGGTAATGCGCCGGTTATACGGGCTATCAAGCACAACCTTGTACCCGGTATCCCCTTTTGCGATTTCGATGATGGCAACACCTTGCAGATTTTTGAGCAAGGTAACCTCATCTGCATTTTGCGGCACACCTTCTGAGGAGGCAGGCAAATTGATCTTGGGGTTGGCGTATTCACAGTTAACAGCAATGACTTCGCGACCTGCAATGTCGAACATTTCCATGCCATCGGTGTTTTCGCCAAAGACCCTGTCAGATAATCCGACCGGAACCCCGGTTTCCGGTGAATAGGCCTGTGCCGCATCCGACCACAACGGATCGCCCCACCGCACGAGCACTTGGGATTGAAAACCCTGTGGAACATGGACTTTAAAATCAGTGGCCGTATCGATCGGGGTGAATCCAAAATCGACCCGTCCGCTTGCATGGACAAGTGACGAGGTCGAAAACAGGCCGGTGCCAAACGCTGCAGCGCCTGATCCAAATGCCAAGGCACCCCCCAAAAAGCCGCGACGCGATACGGCGCGTTCGACAACTGTGTCGAATTGGTTTGCCGACGGGCGCGGGTCACGCAGTTCGTCAAAATCGTCCCATGAAAGGTCGCTATGCTTGGTGTCGTCCATTGTCGTGTTCCTTGCGTAAAATAATTATCAAGCAGATAGGATCGAACCGACTTGCATATCTGCCATGCAAGAGAACCTGTTTGTGCTTTGTATCACCGAGATGTCGAAATGGATTCAGTTCCGTGACATTCCGATTTTTTGGGCATTCAACGCCAAGAAACGGATATTGCGCCCGATTGCCATTGACACAGGCCCACACAGCAGTAAAAGGCAGCTTCAATATGATTTAGCGTAGCGCCAATTGTGGCCCGCAACCGAAGGAAGATGTGACATGGCGAAGCCTACCACCATCAAGATCCGCCTGAACTCCACCGCGGGGACTGGGCATTTCTACGTAACCAAGAAAAACGCACGCACCATGACCGAGAAAATGGTCATCAAGAAATATGACCCCGTTGTGCGCAAGCACGTGGAATACAAAGAAGGCAAGATCAAGTAATCGATCTGTCTCTTTGACATGTTTTGGGGCCGTGCGTAAATGCGCGGCCCTTTTTCGTTTGGACCCTCTATGATACGACCTGCACTCCACGACGATATGCCGGCTCTGCGGGCACTGACCCATGCCTGCTACAGCCAGCTGCTTGCGGCAGACTATCCAGCAGCAACGCTGCGGGCCGCGCTGCCGCACATGTGTGCGGTTGACGCGGGCTATCTGACTGCGGCGCACTACCGCGTCTGGGATGACGACGGGGCAGGGCCTGTGGGGGCGGTGGGGTGGTCTGCGCGCGATGACACCTCTGCCGAGGTTCGCAAACTGGCCACGCACCCCGACCACCTAAGGCGCGGGATCGCCCGCGCTCTGATGGCATCAATCGAACAAGACGCGGCGATTCAAGGGCACAAGGTGATGCATTGCGCGTCCAGCCTGACGGCTGTGCCGTTCTATATATCATGTGGGTATACGGTGATCGGACCAGACCAAATCGAGACGGGGCAGGCGGGTGTTGTTTTCGCCATTGTGCAGCTGAGCAAAGCGATCTGATCTATAGTTGCCCGTCAGGCCGCGTGTCGCCGCAGCGCTTTGCCTCGGGCAAAGCCCAGAAAAAGAATAAGGGCCGGTGCGTCAGCACCGGCCCTTTCATTTGGATCAAACGATCAGGTTCGATTATTCGCGGTTGCCCAGGAACGACAGCAGGAACATGAACAGGTTGATGAAATCCAGATACAGGTTCAAAGCGCCCATAATGGCGGCTTTGCCCAACCATTCGCTGTCCATCGCATGCGCATGAGCGACATAGTCGTTCTTGATCTTTTGTGTGTCATAGGCTGTCAAACCTGCAAAGATCAGCACACCAATGACCGAGATCGCGAACATAATCGCGGGAGAACCCAAAAAGATGTTCACGATGCTGGCCACGATCAGACCGATCACACCCATGATCAAGAAGCTGCCCCAACCGCTGATGTCCTTTTTGGTGGTATAGCCCCATAGGGACAGACCCGCGAAGGAAATCGAGGTGATCAGGAACGTCTGCGCGACCGAGACCCCTGTGTAGATCGCAAAGATATAAGAGATCGACACACCCATCAGTGCGCTGAAGGCATAGAAAAACAGCTGCGCGCCAGCGGCGGACAGACGGTTGATCATGGCGCCAAAGGCAAAGACCATAATCAGCGGCGCAAACATAACGATATAGCGGGTAAAGCCGGTGAACAGCGTGTTCATCAGCGTCGCGTTATTGCCCACGGCCCAAGCGGCCGCAAAGGTCAGCAGCAGGCCCACGGACATTGTGCCGTAAACTTTGTTCATATGGGCGCGCAGACCTTCGTCGATCTGGGCAGCGCGGGCCCCAACGCCCGTGCGGATTGTTTGTGTTTCAGCCATCTGAGACCTCCAGTTAACAGTGTGGTGCCAATATTAGCATCCTTGCCGCAGATATTGGCATTTATGGCGCTATTTTCAAGGCATTGATTGCCCATGTCGCACGATAATGCGGGGTATTTTGCCAAAATTGTGGTATTGTGCTGTTTGCCCCTAGGGGGTGACCACAACTTTACCGGTCGACTTGCGATCCACCAGCAGGGCCAGCGCGTCGCTTGCGCGGTCCAACGGCAGGACGTGGCTGATATGCGGCTTCAGGCGACCTTGGGCATACCAGTCCATCACAACGGACAGGCTGTCGCCCAGCACATCGGGCCGGAATTTCAGATAGCCGCCCCAGTAAAACCCGATCACGTCGATGTTTTTGACCAAGATGATATTGGCGGGCACCGGCGGCACCTGACCCGATGCAAATCCGATCACAAGATAGCGCGCGCGCGGTTTGCAGGCCCGCATCGCCGCTTTGAACATATCGCCTCCGACCGGATCATAGACCACATCGACACCGCCCAGCGCCTTGGCGGTTTCGGTAATGTCTTGGGTGTTACTGTCGATCACGTGATCGGCCCCTGCAGCGCGGGCCACGGCCAGTTTCTCGGGGCCGCGTGCCACGGCGATCACTGTCGCCCCCATCTGTTTGCCCAGCTCGACCGCTGTCAATCCAACCCCGCCTGCGGCCCCTAACACCAGCAGGGTTTCGCCCTTTTGCAACCGCGCGCGATCTGCCAGCGCCAGATGTGACGTGCCGTAGGCCACGATAAAGCCTGCCGCGACCTGCGGTGGCATTGTGTCGGGCACCTTGCGGCAATGATCGGCATCAAACAGCCCGACCTCGGCCAATCCACCCGACCCGCCGAATACAGCGACGCGGTCACCAATGGCGGGGCTGTCGACGCCGTCCCCTTGGGCCAGCACGGTTCCGCAGACCTCCATCCCTAGGGTAAAGGGCGGCTCTGGCGTGTCTTGGTAAGTGCCGATCGCCATTAACGTATCGGCAAAATTCAACCCGCAGGCTTCGATTTGAAGGGCAACCTGACCTGGCGCAGGGGTGGGGGCGGCCACCTCGACCAGTTGGGGGTCGGTGTCAAAAGTCAAAGTCTGAAACGCGCGCATCTGGTGTCCTGCCTGAATCAATCGGGGTGGGTTCAGGGGGGGTGATAGCGGGTTTTGGCGGGAACAAACATAAGCAGTCAGTGATTTTGTAATCAAATGTTAGGAAACACCTGTCTTTAAGGTCAGGTTGGACGATGCAACCGTTGCGTGTTTTTGCAAATGGATGTGAATGAGGGCCAAAGCTGTTGGTGGTTTCCCGATCTCCACCGGTTTTCGTAAGTTAACGAAGGAAATATAATGAAACACCCAGTCGATGTTCATGTTGGAAAACGCATCCGCCAACGCCGTTGGATGAACGGCACTACGCAACAGCAATTGGCTGAGGCGGTTGGCATCAAGTTCCAGCAAATCCAGAAATACGAAACAGGCATGAACCGTGTTAGCGCATCCCGGCTATGGGATATTGCGCATTCTCTGGGTGTCGAAATTTCGTTCTTTTTCGAGGGACTGGAAAGCCAGTCCGAAGCACCACAAACCGGCGCCGATGTGCCTGCTGATGTTCTGACGGACAAAGAGGCGCTGGATCTGCTGCGGTCCTACTATGCAATCCCTGAAAACCAGCGCCGTCGTTTGTTCGATCTGGCCCGCGTTCTTAGCGAAGCTGCCTAACCACAGTTCCGCACGCTCTTGACCCGCCTTAACCGGTCGCGTTACCGAAAGGGGCAACAGCAGGAGCGTGCCGGATGACCCAAGACCCTGACACACAGTCGAACCTGATACATGTGGCCCATCTGCTGGCGGATGCGGCTCGCGAACAGACACTTTCGCTATTCCGATCACCGGCCATTGCGACCGACGACAAAGGCGGTGCCGCGGGCTTTGACCCCGTCACCCAAGCCGACCGCGCCGCCGAGCGCGCAATGCGTGACATTCTGGCGACCGAACGCCCCGACGACGGAATTCTGGGCGAAGAATTCGGCATCACTTCTGGCACATCCGGCCTGACATGGGTGTTGGACCCGATTGACGGCACCCGTGCGTTTATCAGCGGTGCGCCGACCTGGGGTGTCTTGATTGCTGTTTCTGACATAACCGGTCCAATTTTCGGTATCATCGACCAGCCCTATATCGGGGAACGGTTCGAGGGCGGGTTTGGCCGCGCGGTCACGACCGGTCCAATGGGGCAGGCTGACCTGATCGTCCGCAAGGGGCGTGGATTGGCGGCGGCGACGCTGCTGTCCACTTTCCCCGAGGTGGGCACCGCCACCGAACGCCGCGCGTTCGAGGCGGTGTCAAAACAGGTGCAACTGACCCGCTACGGGATGGATTGTTACGGCTATGCGATGCTGGCGCGCGGTCAGGTTGATCTGGTCATCGAGGCGGGGTTGCAACCATATGATGTTCACGCCCCCATCGCCGTGATCCGAGCAGCCGGCGGGATTGTCACCAATTGGCAAGGCGGTGCGCCGCATCATGGTGGCCAGATCATCGCCGCGGCTGATCCGGACATGCACACGTTGGCGTTGTCGATCTTAAGTGAGGTGACTGGTGCCTAAGACACTGATTAAGAACGCAGATGTCATTCTGACGATGGACGACGCAATGTCGCGCCAGACCGGAATGGATATCTTGGTCGACCGCGGCGTGATCGCGGAAATCGGACCGGACCTGACCTGTGAAGGCGCCGAAGTCATCAATGCGGCGGGCTGTGTTGTGACGCCGGGTTTGGTGAACACGCACCACCATCTATACCAGTCGCTGACCCGCGCGGTTCCGGGCGGTCAGGACGCGTTGCTGTTTGGCTGGCTGCAAACGTTGTATCCGATCTGGCAGCGGTTTGGCCCCGAAGAGATGTTCATCTCGGCCCAGATCGGACTGGCCGAGCTGGCCCTGTCAGGCTGCACGCTGACGTCGGATCATTTGTATCTATATCCCAACGGGGCGCGGCTGGACGACACGATTGCCGCCGCCTCCGAGGTCGGGCTGCGGTTTCACCCCACGCGCGGCTCCATGAGTATCGGAGAAAGCGACGGGGGCCTGCCCCCCGATGATCTGGTCGAGCGTGAGGCCGATATTCTGAACGACTGCATCCGCGTCATCGACGCCCATCACGACGCGTCTGACGGGGCGATGGTCCGCGTGGGTGTCGCCCCGTGTTCGCCATTTTCAGTCAGTCGTGACCTGATGCGCGACGCGGCCATCCTTGCGCGTGACAAGGGCGTTATGCTGCACACCCATCTGGCCGAAAACGACGAAGACATCGCCTATAGCCTAGAAAAATTCGGCTGTCGTCCGGGCCAATATGCCGAAGATTTGGGCTGGACCGGCGATGATGTCTGGCACGCCCATTGTGTGAAACTGGATGGTCGCGAAATCGATCTATTCTCTCGCAGTGGCACGGGCGTGGCCCATTGCCCCTGTTCCAACTGCCGCCTTGGATCGGGCATCGCGCCTGTGCGCAAGATGCGCGATTCAGGCGTCAAGGTCGGTCTGGGCGTGGATGGATCCGCCAGCAACGACATCGCCAACCTGATGTCCGAAGCCCGCCAGACGATGCTGTTGCAGCGGGTGGAAAACGGTGCCGATGCCATGGGCGCGGATGAGGCATTGTTCATCGCAACCCGTGGCGGCGCCGAGGTTCTGGGCCGCCGTGATTGCGGGCAAATCGCCGTCGGCATGCGCGCTGACATTGCTATCTGGGATGTGACCGGCCCTGCCTCGGCAGGCAGTTGGGATCCGGCGGCTTTGGTGCTGGCGGGCCCCAATCAGGTGCGCGATTTGTTGGTCGAGGGTCGCCAGATCGTGCGCGACGCCCAAGTCGTCAGTTTTGATCTTCCGCGTGCTCTGGCCCGTGGGCGGCACCTTGCCCAGAACTTGATGGCGTAATCGTTTTGTGACCATTCGCTGTTAATGGTGATACAATCTCAGGCAGTGTTGCAGAGCGCATCTAGGGACATCAGCTATGGCAACTTTCTCTAAACGAACACTCGCGGCTTTGCTGGTCGCCGGACTGGCGGCCTGCAACCCGACGGCGACAGAACCGGTCAGAGGGGCCAATGCGGTCTTGCCCGCCGATCGGGTCACCCAGCCTGCATTTCACAAGGCGCTGAATGCCGCCCGCGCGCAGCAGGGGCTGGGGCCGCTTGCCCCCAGCAACATATTGGTGCGGGTTGCGCAGGATCATGCCCGCGATATGGCACAGCGGGCCTATTTCGCGCATGTTTCGCCCGAGGGCCAGTCGGCCATGGATCGTGCAGTGACGAACAATGTGCCCGCATGCGGGATCGGAGAAAACATCGCCTTTGGTCAGGACGCGCCGATGCAGGCGTTTTCATCGTGGATGGCATCGCCCGGTCACAGGGCGAATATGCTGCACCCGAAAATGCGATCCTACGGGTTGGCACGTGAGGGCGATATTTGGGTTTTGATGGTGCAATCACCCTGCTAGGGGGCGGGTTTTCCGGCAATCCAAACGTCGCGCACCGCGCGGTCGTCGCCCATCATGATCGTGGGGAACAACGCGTCCCAAATGTCATGCGCGCGCGCGATGCGTTGGGCAATTGCGGGGGTCGATGACAGGTCCAGAACCGTGATATCC
>CAXIAS010000091.1:0-8888 GCA_964022195.1 uncultured Roseobacteraceae bacterium | reverse complement strand
CCTGCGGTTGGCGGCAAACGATATCGTGCACAGCGCCTCGGCCCGTGTGATGCCGACGTAGGCCAGACGGCGTTCTTCCTCTAGGCCCTTTTGACCGCTTTCGTCCATCGACCGTTGCGAGGGGAACAGTCCGTCCTCCCAGCCGGGCAGGAAAACGGCGGGGAATTCCAGACCCTTGGCGGCGTGTAGGGTCATGATGCTGACCTTCTCGCCTTGTTCCTCGGTCTCGTTGTCCATGATCAAGCTGACATGTTCGAGAAACCCTTGCAGATTTTCGAAATTCTCGAGGGCTTTGACAAGTTCCTTGAGGTTTTCCAACCGGCCCGGGGCCTCGGGGGTTTTGTCGTTTTGCCAAAATCCGGTGTAGCCGCTCTCGTCCAGGATCATTTCGGCCAGCTCAACATGAGTGTCGGATTCGGCCATGACTTGACCGTGCCACCGGTCAAGCCCCTGCACCAGTTCGCGCAATGCGCCGCCGCCCTTGCCCTTGATTGCGCCGCCCTCGACGCACAAACGTGCGCCCTCGATCAGGTTGACGCCGTTTTCACGGGCGGTGCGCTGAATGGTCTGGACCGCCTTGTCGCCAAGGCCGCGTTTGGGGGTGTTGACGATCCGCTCGAACGCCAAATCATCATCCTGAGACACGGCCAGCCGGAAATAGGCCATCGCATCGCGGATTTCCAACCGTTCATAAAAACGTGGACCACCGATAACACGATACGGCAAGCCGATGGTCAGGAACCGGTCCTCGAACGCGCGCATCTGGTGGCTGGCGCGGACCAAAATCGCCATACTATCCAAACCCACGGGGTCCAACCCCCGCGTGCCACGTTGCAGGGCCTCGACCTCTTCGCCGATCCAGCGGGCCTCTTCCTCGCCGTCCCAATGACCGATCAGCCGGACCTTTTCGCCGTCCTCACGGTCGGTAAACAGCTCCTTGCCCAAACGCCCCTTATTGGCGGCAATCACACCCGATGCCGCCCCCAGAATATGCGGGGTCGAGCGATAGTTCTGTTCCAGCCGAACCACATGTGCGCCCGGAAAGTCCTGTTCAAAACGCAAGATATTGCCCACCTCGGCACCGCGCCAGCCATAGATCGACTGATCGTCGTCGCCGACACAGCAGATGTTCTTGTGATCTGCCGCCAGCAGGCGCAGCCACAGATACTGGGCCACGTTGGTATCTTGGTATTCGTCCACCAGAATGTATTTGAACCGGGTTTGATACTGCTTGAGGATATCCTCGTGCTTTTGGAAAATCGTGACCATGTGCAACAGGATATCGCCAAAATCGACGGCATTCAGGTCGCGCAAGCGCAGCTGGTAGGCGGCGTATAGGTCGACGCCCTTGTGATCAAAGGCGGCACTGTCGGACACGGGCACATTATCCGGCGTCAACGCACGGTTTTTCCAGCCGTCGATAATTCCCGACAGCATACGCGGCGGCCAGCGTTTTTCGTCAATGCCCGCGGCAATGATCAGTTGTTTCATCAGGCGGATTTGGTCGTCAGTGTCCAGAATGGTGAAATTCGACTTGAGCCCCACCAGCTCGGCGTGGCGGCGCAGCAGTTTGGCACAGACCGAATGAAAGGTGCCCAGCCACGGCATCCCCTCGACCGTTTCACCCAACATCGCCCCAATGCGGTTTTTCATCTCGCGGGCGGCTTTGTTGGTGAATGTCACGGCCAGAATTCCGTGCGGGCGCGCCGCGCCCGTCATCAGCAAATGACCAATGCGCGTGGTCAAGGCTTTGGTCTTGCCTGTGCCAGCGCCCGCCAACATCAAGACCGGCCCTTCGATCACCTCGACCGCTTCGCGCTGGGCGGGGTTCAACCCGTCCAGATAAGGGGCCGCGCGGCCGACCATGGCGCGCTGACTTAGGGGGACTGCCGCCTCAAAGGCGTCTTCATCGGAAAAACTGCTCATGGCGGTTAACCTAGCGCCAAACAGCGGATTCGAAAACCCTTGTTCTACTTACGTTCCACATGTGGATTTCTAGAGGACAAATCCACCCCCCAAGGCCCCGCCCACCCCGACAGGTCAAGGGCCGCTTTTCAAACGGGGCAAAGATAACTAGCGTCGCGCTATGGACCTGCATTCAAAATTTCCCGCGATCAGCGACCTGAAATTACGCGCCCAGCGCCGTATCCCGCATTTCGTATGGGAATATCTGGACAGCGCGACAGGGTCCGAGGCGACACAGGCGCGCAACCGGATGGCATTGGACAATATCCTGTTCAACCCGTCTGTGCTGCACGGCGAATTTGCACCCGACCTGTCGACCACATTCTTGGGGCGCGACTATGCGTTGCCCGTGGGCATTGCCCCCGTGGGCATGTCCGGCCTGATCTGGCCGGATGCCGAACGGATGCTGGCACAGTCAGCGGTGCGATCGGGGCAGCCCTATTGCCTGTCCACTGTCGCCACCCAAACACCCGAGGACCTGTCCGCGCATATCAGCGACCAAGGCTGGTTCCAGATTTACCCGCCCCGCGATCCTGACATTCGCGCCGACATGCTGGCACGGGCCAAGGGTGCGGGCTTTCATACGCTTGTGTTAACCGTGGATGTGCCCGTGGCATCGCGGCGCGAACGCCAGACACGGGGCGGGCTGACACAACCGCCACGGCTGACTGGCAGGCTTGCGGTTCAGGCCGCGATGCGACCTGCATGGCTGAACGGCATTCGCAAGACAGGCATGCCACGGATGAAACTGATGGACAGCTATGCCGACCAGAAGACCAAACTGCCGTCCACGCAGCACGTCGGCTACTTGCTGCGCACCTCGCCCGATTGGGACTATGTGCAGACACTACGTGATGCATGGGACGGGCCGATGATCGTCAAAGGGATCAGCCTGCCTGACGATGCCCAGCGCTTGGAAACCTACGGCGTCGACGCGCTATGGGTGTCGAACCATGCAGGCCGGCAATTCGACGCAGGCCCCGCCACGATCGAGACCCTACCTTGCGTGCGCGAGGCCACCACCCTGCCCCTGATCATCGACAGCGGAATCGAGGGCGGCTTGGACATCATGCGCGCCATGGCGCTCGGGGCCGACTTTGTCATGTTAGGGCGGGCGTTCCATTACGGGCTGGGCGCATTGGGGGAATCGGGGGCGGATCATGTCTTTGACATCCTGCATCAGGATTTAATTGCGAACATGGGGCAGGTTGGCGCAACATCCTTTCGTGACCTCAAAAACCGTTTGCGCAAACATTAAGCGCAATTCGTGTTAGCGCTAACAAATGGCGCTTCTGGCTGTTTACCTATCCGCCGATATGTGCATGAAATGCTGCAACTGCAAAAAGGGGACCCTGCGCAATGGCCGACTTCCAGAAAATTCTGATTGCCAACCGTGGCGAAATCGCGATCCGCATCATGCGAGCCGCCAACGAGATGGGCAAGAAAACTGTCGCCGTTTTTGCCGAAGAGGACAAGCTGGGCCTGCACCGGTTCAAAGCAGATGAAGCCTACCGGATCGGCGAGGGCATGGGCCCTGTCGCCGCCTACCTGTCGATTGACGAAATCATCCGCGTGGCCAAAATGTCGGGCGCCGATGCGATCCACCCCGGATATGGTCTGCTGTCGGAAAACCCCGACTTTGTTGACGCCTGCGAGGCCAACGGCATCACCTTTATCGGCCCCAAGGCCGCCACCATGCGCAAATTGGGCGACAAGGCCAGCGCCCGCCGTGTCGCGATGGAAGCCGACGTGCCTGTGATCCCCGCGACCGAAGTGCTGGGTGATGATATTGATGCCATCAAGAAAGAAGCAGCCGAGGTTGGCTATCCGTTGATGCTCAAGGCGTCATGGGGCGGCGGTGGTCGCGGCATGCGCCCGATCATGTCCGAGGACGAGCTAGAGGAAAAGGTCCGCGAAGGTCGGCGCGAGGCCGAAGCCGCATTCGGCAACGGCGAAGGCTATCTGGAAAAGATGATCATGCGCGCCCGCCACGTCGAGGTGCAAATCCTAGGTGACAGTCACGGCGAGATTTACCACCTGTGGGAACGCGATTGTTCGGTTCAGCGGCGCAACCAAAAGGTCGTGGAACGCGCCCCTGCCCCGTATCTGTCTGCCACCCAACGCGAACAGCTGTGTAACTTGGGCAAGAAAATCTGCGCCCATGTAAATTACGAATGCGCGGGCACCGTTGAATTCCTGATGGATATGGACAGCGGAGAGTTCTACTTTATCGAGGTAAACCCCCGCGTTCAGGTCGAACACACTGTGACCGAAGAAGTCACGGGCATTGACATCGTGCGCGCGCAAATCCTGATTGCCGAGGGCAAATCACTGGTCGAAGCGACAGGCTGTGCGTCGCAATATGACGTGACGCTGGACGGGCACGCACTGCAATGCCGTGTGACGACCGAGGATCCGCAGAACAATTTTATCCCCGACTATGGCCGTATCCAGACCTACCGCTCTGCGACGGGTCCTGGCATCCGTCTGGACGGCGGCACGGCCTATTCGGGCGCTGTGATCACGCGCTATTACGACAGCCTGCTGACCAAAGTAACAGCCAAGGCACCGACCCCCGAGATGGCTATCGCCCGCATGGACCGCGCGCTGCGTGAATTCCGTATCCGCGGGGTGTCGACCAATATCGCCTTTGTTGAAAACCTGCTCAAACACCCGACGTTCCTGAACAATGAATACCACACCAAGTTCATCGACGAGACACCGTCGCTGTTCGACTTCAAGAAACGGCGCGACCGCGCGACCAAGATCTTGCGCTATATCGGTGACATCACCGTCAATGGGCACCCCGAAACCGTGGGGCGGCCCCGCCCACCTGCGGATCTGAAACCCGCCAAACCGCCGGTCAAGCCGACAATCGACGTGCCCGCGGGCACCCGCACTTTGCTGGATACCAAAGGCCCGCAAGCCGTGGTCGACTGGATGCGCGAACAAAACAAGCTGCTGATCACCGACACCACCATGCGCGACGGGCACCAGTCGCTGCTGGCGACACGGATGCGGTCGATCGACATGATCAAAGCGGCCCCCGCCTACGCCACCAAGATGAGCGACCTGTTCTCGGTGGAATGCTGGGGCGGGGCCACGTTTGATGTGGCCTACCGGTTCTTGCAAGAATGCCCGTGGCAACGCCTGCGCGACATCCGCGCGAATATGCCCAACGTGATGACGCAGATGCTGCTGCGTGCGTCCAATGGTGTGGGCTACACCAACTACCCCGACAACGTGGTGCAGGAATTTGTCCGTCAGGCCGCGGCGTCGGGCGTGGATGTGTTCCGCGTGTTCGACAGCCTGAACTGGGTCGAAAACATGCGCGTCGCGATGGATGCGGTCGTCGACAGCGGCAAGGTCTGCGAAGGCACGATCTGTTATACAGGCGATCTGTTGGATCCCGCCCGCGACAAATACGACCTGAAGTACTATGTCGCCATGGCCAAAGAACTAGAGGCCGCAGGCGCCCATGTTCTGGGGCTCAAGGATATGGCGGGCCTGCTGAAACCTGCTGCTGCGACCGCACTGGTCAGCGCGTTGAAACAAGAGGTCGGCCTGCCGATCCATTTCCACATGCACGACACATCAGGCAGTGCGATTGCGACCGTTCTGGCCGCCTCAGCCGCCGGGGTCGACGTGGTCGACGCCGCGATGGATGCGCTGTCTGGCAACACATCCCAGCCGACATTGGGATCCATCGTCGAGGCGCTGCGCGGATCAGACCGCGACACTGGTCTGGACGTGGCCGCGATCCGCGAGATCAGCAACTACTGGGAACAGGCGCGCGCGCAATACGCCGCGTTTGAGAGCGGCCTGCAAGCCCCCGCCTCCGAAGTTTACCTGCACGAGATGCCCGGCGGCCAGTTTACCAACCTCAAGGCGCAAGCCCGCAGTCTGGGACTAGAAGACCGCTGGCACGAGGTCGCCCAGACCTATGCCGATGTGAACCAGATGTTCGGCGATATCGTCAAGGTAACCCCCTCGTCCAAAGTGGTCGGCGACATGGCGTTGATGATGGTCAGCCAGAACCTGACCCAAGCAGACGTCGAGAACCCCGAAACGGACGTCGTTTTCCCCGACAGCGTTGTGGACATGATGCGCGGTGATCTGGGCCAACCCCCCGGCGGCTGGCCAAAAGCGATCCAGAAGAAAATCCTCAAGGGCGAAAAACCGTCCACCGACCGTCCCGGCAAACACCTTAAACCTGTTGATCTGGCCGCCACCAAGAAAGACCTGTCCGAACAACTAGAGGGCATGGATGTCGATAACGAGGATCTGAACGGCTATCTGATGTATCCCAAGGTCTACCTTGATTACATGGGCCGCCACCGGACCTATGGCCCTGTGCGAACCCTGCCGACCAAGACGTTCTTTTACGGGATGGAAGCGGGCGAAGAAATCACGGCAGAAATCGATCCCGGCAAAACCTTGGAAATCCGCCTGCAAGCGGTGGGTGAAATGAACGAGGACGGCGAGGTCAAAGTGTTCTTTGAACTTAACGGCCAACCGCGCGCGGTGCGGATCATGAACCGCCTCGCGGCTGCCGATAAAATCAGCCGACCCAAGGCCGAAGCAGGCAATGCCAACCACATCGGTGCGCCCATGCCCGGTGTCGTGGCCACCGTCGCGGCGGTCGCAGGCAACGAAGTCAAAGAAGGCGACCTGCTGCTGACAATCGAAGCCATGAAAATGGAAACCGGCATCCACGCCGAACGCGATGCGGTGATCAAGGCCGTGCATATCGCCGCCGGTGGTCAAATCGACGCCAAGGACCTGCTGATCGAATTCGAATAGGCCGGACTATATCCACGCAAGGCTGGTGTTCAGAAACGCCAGCCCGCCACCCTTTTGAACTTCTCCGTGCGCCATGATCACATTGCGCACGGGGCGCGCCAACAGGTCACGCTTAATTTGCTTTAGGCGACGCCGGCGCAAAAACGACAGCCGCCATTCCAGTGGCGCATGTCCTTTGCCTTCGACAATCCCCCACGGGCGCGCCAGTTTGCGCTGCCATGGCTTCCAGTGGCGCGCCATAAACGCCTCCGAAAAATTCTCGGAAAAATCCGCTACGATCAATGTATCGCTGGGGATGTGGTAAAATAGAACCTCGTCCAAGGCGAAGGATCCGGTCGCATGGAACTGGTCAATCTCGCCTGCCCAATCGGGTGGCGACTGAACCGCGAGGGGGGGCTGAAACGCCAGATCACCCCGCTTGCGGATTGTCGACTGAGGGCCCCAAATCTTGGCCTGCGGGTAATGCGTGGCCCAGTCAGTCAGAAATAGATGGTGTATCTTGTTGGGGCTGACCAGATGGGTCAGCGGACCGATCTGGTCGATTTCTGCGGCCAATGCGGCATCATAGGCAATCGGCGACCATAGCCAGACGTCGCCATTGGCCAGCCGGACTACAACCGACCGCGTCGGATAGGCAAAGCCATAGAAATCCACACACGCACCCGGTGCTATCCAGATATCCTTGTCGATTTGTTCCAGCATGTTTGCCCCTATGTCTGCTGCGCCTCGGACGACAACTTGCCGTGCGGGCGGTTGCGCGTCTAGGGTGATTGCAACAAAAGGAACGCGCAATATGCAGATCACCATCACACCCACCTATGCAGCCGTGCTGACGGTCTTGTATCTCGTCTTGATCTTGCGGGTCGTGGTGGAACGGCGCAGGCACAGGTTTGCCTATGGCGACAACGGCAGCCCGCGGGTGCATGCGAAAATCAGGGCGGCAGCCAATTGGTCGGAAACCGTGCCGATTGCGCTGATCCTGATGCTGCTTGTCGAAACCCAAGGCATCTGGTGCTGGGGCCTGCACGGGGCGGGGATCTTGCTGGTGGCGGGGCGGCTGTTGCACGGGGTTTCGATGTCCTTTGCGCCGCGACAGATCAAACTTCGGATGTATGGGATGCTGCTGACCCTGATCGCAATGGCGGGACTGTCGGTCATGGTTGTCCCCGTCTGGGGCTAGTCTGATGCACAAGCTGATCCTGATCACCGACCTGCATATGACCAGCGAAAGCGACCGGATCATCGGACTTGATCCAGCCGTGCGCCTGCGGTCGGTGCTGGACGATGCCACGACACACCACCCTGATGCGACCGCGATTGTGGCGATGGGCGATCTGACCCACCACGGGACACCCGAGCAATACAACAGGTTGCGGGACATCTTGTCGGACTACGCCCTGCCTGTGATCCCGATGATAGGCAATCATGACCGCCGCCGCGCGTTCTACGACACGTTTACGGGCGCGCCGCGTGATTCCGGCGGCTTCGTGCAGCATATCTTGGACCTGCCCCATCACCGCGTGATCACCCTCGATACGCTGGACGGGCCACCCTACCCTGCGGGGCACCATGCGGGGCGGCTGTGCGACAAACGGCTCGCATGGCTGGACCGCGCGCTTGCTGGCGCAAATGGACGCGCGCCACTGGTCATCGCGCACCATCCCCCGTTTGACACCGGCATTGTCGGCATGGACCGGATCAAGCTGGCGAATGGCGCGGATCTGCTCGACCGTCTGCGCGCCTATCCCGATGCGCATCTGATCTGCGGCCATATCCACCGGACCATCAGCGGCAAAACCCGCGGCGTCAGCTGGTCCATGCTCAAGAGCCCCTGCCACCAAGGCGTGCTGGACCTGACCAATCCGGATTCGTCGCTATCAATTGACGAACCCGCAGCCTATGGTCTGGCGCTTTTGACGGCCCATAGCACCGTGATTCACAGCCAAGACGTTGATTTTCCACGTGAAATTACCCGAGACAGCCACTCAGAATAAAAAGAATTTGAAAAAATCGACCCAAGGGGCGTTTTTGCACTTGCGGCCCCGCCCGTTGCTTTCTAAATACGCCCTACCAAACGGATGCGGGCGTAGCTCAGGGGTAGAGCGAAACCTTGCCAAGGT